>NZ_JACVUR010000011.1:0-159304 GCF_016516495.1 Delftia sp. S65 | reverse complement strand
GCGGGCCCCCAAGGAGAAATGCGTGCGCAGCAAGCTAAATGGATTCACGCTGATCGAGCTGATGATCACGGTGGCGGTGGTCGCCATTCTTTCGGCGATCGCCTACCCCTCCTACCAGGAATACGTGCTGCGATCGCGGCGCGTGGAGGCGCAAAGCCTGCTGGGCGAGGCCGCCGCCCGGCAGGAGCGCTGGCGGGCGCAGAACGGCGGCTACACAAGCTCCGTCGCCAACCTCAGACTGCCCTGGGGGGACAAGTCCGAGAACGGCCACTACACCCTGACGATGGCCACGGCCGCCAATGACGGCGGCTACACGCTCAAGGCCACGCGCACCGGCCGCCAGGCATCGGATAGGCGCTGCGGCGACTACACCCTGAACGCCCTGGGCGTGAAGGGCATCTCGCCCTTGGGAACGGTGGGAGACTGCTGGCGCTGAGCGCCACCGGGGCCGGGGTCTCAGTCCTGCGCCTCATCCACAAATTCCACCATGGCCGCCGACACCTCGAACTGCTGCTGCACAAAGCCCAGCATGCGGTAGTAGGTGCTGTCGGTTCGGCCGTAGGCAAGCGCCCCCAGCCGGATGGCGGCCGCCGCCATGTTCCAGTGTTGGGCGAAGGCCTCGCGCTCCATGGGCCCCGCTGCGCGCAGGCGCCTGATGTGTTCCAGCGCCAGTTCCACGGCCAGCTCCACATCGGCATCGGTGCCGTCGTCGTCGTAGTTGGCGTTGTCGTGTTCGCCTGCCACGCGCACCAGGAATTCCAGGGATCGCTGCATGAAGGCCAGCGCGGTCCGCATGGTGCAGTGAGTCCTGCGATGCCTGCGGCAAGCCTTGGCTTTTCCCGCTTGGCGAGTGGTGAGGGAAGGGGGTGGACGGGAAGCGGGTGAAGATGCGGTCATCGCTTGGCTCCTACTGGATTCAAGGAAGCCACCCGCACCGCTTCGACACGAGACGGGTGGACGGGATGTTCGAAGCACGTCAGTAGCCGTGCGGGCGTCCTCACGGAGAGCCCCATCCCGCCCAAAACCGTTGGAAGGGGCGTGCACAGGCACGTCCGCCTCAGGAATTCGGGCATGACAGAACCCCGCTTGACGTTGGGGGTCGCAAACGCTACTGGTAAGGTGCTTCGACACACCGGGCCTTTCGGCTTGGCGACAAGTGTAATGACTTCTGCCCCTGACCTGGGCAAGCGGCCTCGTACCCGTGCCGTGTTACCGCAGTCAGGTGCGTTGCGAATCCAGCTGCTCACCGTTCCTGGCCACTTCCTGCGCCTTGGAGTAGCTTTCGATCAGCAATTGGTACGGCGGAAAGATGGCGCTGTAGGCCTGCGCCCACTGCAACGCGTCCTCACGGTTCCAGGTCTTTTGCACCTCCGAGCACACCGCCGCCGTGTCCATCGGCACGACACCAGCCTGCACGATGCGCGCCAGCGTGATTTCCTGCGCCATTTTCGAGTAGGTCCCCGAGGCGTCGATCACCGCGAAGACCTGGTAGCCCTCGTGCACTGCGGCGATGCTGGGGAAGGCCATGCAGACGCTGGTGATCGTCCCCGCGATGATGAGCTGCCTGCGCCCAGTGGCCTTGACGGCAGCGACGAACTCCGGGTTGTCCCAGGCGTTGATCTCGCCCTTGCGCGCAACGTACCGGGCATGCGGGGCGTACTGGTGGATCTCGGGGATCAAGGGGCCGTTCGGACCCTGCGGCACCGATGCGGTGGTGATGACCGGGATCTTCGCCAGTGTCGCTACCTTGGCGAGTGTGGTGGCATTGGCACGCACCTCGGTGAAGGGCATGTCCTTGATGGTCTGGAACAGGCCGCTTTGATGGTCGATCAGCAGCATCGCCACATTGTCGGGATCGATGACCGGGCGGGCGCCGTTGAAGTTGGCGATGGTTTGGGGTGTGCTCACGGTCTTCTCCTCAATTGCCCTGGGTGAACGTGGTGTGGCTCGTGATCAGGTTGCGGTAGTCGGGGATGTGGTTGGAAAACAGAGTGCCCAGCCCCTGCACGTCGTTGCGCCAGTCGCGGTGCAGTTCGCAGGCAGCGCCGAACCAGCTCATCAGTTGCACGCCGGCCTGCGACATGCGATTCCACGCCGCATCGCGGGTGATGGGGTTGAAGGTACCGGAGGCGTCAGTGATCACGAAGACGTCGAAGCCTTCCTCGATGGCCGACAGTGCCGGGAAGGCCACGCACACCTCGGTCACCACGCCGGCGATGATGAGTTGCTTCTTGCCCGTGGCCTTCACGGCCTTGACGAAGTCCTCATTGTCCCAGGCGTTGATGTTGCCGGGCCGGGCGATGTAGGGCGCCTGGGGAAACTTGCTCTTGAGCTCCGGCACCAGCGGTCCGTTGGGGCCGTTCTCGAAGCTGGTCGTCAGGATGGTCGGCAGCTTGAAATAGCTGGCGATGTCGGCCAGCGCCAGCACGTTGTTCTTGAACTTGTCCGGGTCGATGTCGCGTACAAGGGATAGCAGGCCGGTCTGGTGGTCTACCAGCAGCACGGCGGCGTTGTCCTTGTCCAGGCGGACGTAGGGCTTGGTCATGGTGAATCTCCTTGGGTCGCCCAGACAAAGGTCTTGGCTGATGGATAGAGAATAGGATTTGAACGATGAACGCGGTAGTCGTTAATAATTGCCATCAGAGTCCTATCTGAGGAACGATGGAGACGGTGTGCAATGAAAGACCTGAACGACCTCTACTACTACGTGCAGGTGGTGGACCACGGCGGCTTTGCGCCCGCGGGCCGCGCGCTGGGGATGCCCAAATCCAAGCTGAGCCGGCGCATCGCGCAGCTGGAGGAGCGTCTCGGCACGCGCCTGATCCAGCGCTCCACGCGGCGATTTGCCGTCACCGAGACCGGCCAGACCTACTACGGCCACTGCAAGGCGATGCTGGTGGAGGCCGACGCCGCCGACGAGGCCATCGCGCTGACCCACGCCGAGCCGCGCGGCATCGTGCGCATGACCTGCCCGGTGGCGCTGCTCGATGCGCGCATCGCCGACATGCTGGCAGCCTTCATGGCCGCGTACCCGCGCGTGGAGATCCACCTCGAGGAAACCAACCGCCGCGTGGACGTGGTGGGCGAAGGAATCGACGTTGCCATCCGCGTGCGCCCGCCGCCGCTGGAGGACAGCGACCTGGTGATGCGCATGCTCGCCGAGCGCGGGCAATGCCTGGTGGCTTGCCCGCGGCTGTTGACAGGCGGCATCCCCCAGGTGCCCGCCGATCTGGCAGGCCTGCCGAGCATGGACCTGGGCCTGCCGCAGCACGAGCATGTGTGGCACCTGATCGGCCCGGACGGCACGCAGGCGGCCATCCGCCACCGGCCGCGCCTGGTCACGCGCGGCATGCTGGCGCTGCGCGCGGCGGCCTTGGCGGGGGTGGGCGTGGTGCAACTGCCCTCGATGATGGTGCGCGAGCAGATCGCGCGCGGTGAACTGGTCCACGTCATCCCGGGCTGGGCGCCACGGCGCGAGATCATCCATGCGGTGTTCGCCTCACGGCGCGGGCTGCTGCCGGCCGTGCGGGCGCTGCTGGATTTCCTGGCAGAGCGGTTTGAGGCGCTGGACGAAGACTGAGCTGCCGGGAAGCCGACTGGCTACCACCCGGAGCTCCATCTTCATCGCTGACAGATGAATGATCCGGCCGGGTACTTGATGCCTTCCACCTCCGGAAGCTGCTTTTCCAGAGCGACCAGATTTTCAATCAATCGGGGACCGTGCGATCACGCGGCCGTCGTGTTAGATGTGCGCCGAGCGGACGCCAGGAGACAGCTATTGTGCGCCATCGATCCTGCCCGTAGAGCGCGGCAATGTCCCGGTGCTTGCCGTTAGTCAGGCACGTAGTCAGGCACGTCGAACCCACTCCGGATGGCATCACGTCAAGCGTGTATCGCGCCACCGGGGCGCCGTTGGACGACATCGAAAGCTAGGTGTACCTGAAGCCCGAGACCAGTGCGGGCCCTTGGACTTCTTTGGACGTATTGGGATTTCTTGGGATGCCAGGATGGCCTGCCCGGAGGGACTCGAACCCCCGACCTATTGCTTAGAAGGCAATTGCTCTATCCGGTTGAGCTACGGGCAGATATGGCCGCTGACGGGCCAGCGCGGATCATACCCGCAATGGGTGGGCGCTCAGGGCTTGGCGGCGTGCCCTGGCGCCCTTGCCGTCATTCGGCGTCGTCTTCTTCCTCGAAAACCACCGAAGGAGGTGCCATCACGCGCGCCATGTCGGTCATCGTGGGCACCAGGCCGCGTGCAAGGTAGCTGTAGGGTGTGTCCGGCTCCAGCGCCGCAGCGGCAAGATTGGCCATGGGCTGGTTCATCGTCAGGTAGTAGCTGCCCACGGGCGCTTCGACGGCGCCGCGCGTGAGCGCATAGGCGCCGCTGGCGGGCGTGGCCGAGCGGGTTTCGTTGTACGAGTCGGCCAGCAGCTGGCCGGGCTCGGCCACCTTGAGCACCTGCAGGCCCAACAGGCGCAGCCTGTCTACGGCGGGCTGGGCGCTGGCGGACAGCCAATAGCCGCAGGAGCGCGGGCGCGACAGCGTGGTGCGCGGCTGCAGCGAAGCGTTCCAGTCCACGCGCACCTGCTGGTCGGCGCCCGTGTCGGGCTGGATCATGGTGAGGGTGCGCTGCTCGGGGGTCTGCTCGGCCAGCACGGCCAGTTGCTGGTGGCAGGCAAGGGAGGCGGTCTCGCGGGCCACGAAGGCCTGCACCTGGGTGAGGTCCTTGGCACGCTCGGCGCTGGAATGCAGCATGCGTGTGGACGCGGTGACCAGGGTGTGCACGCGCCGCTGGATGTGGGCGCGGCCCAGGTCCGAGCCACGGCTGCTGACCAGGTAGCCCACCGAGTTCTTGAGCCCGCTGACGTTGCGCAGCGAATCGGGCGCGAGGCTGCCCATGGAGATGGACTTGTCCTGCAGATCCTGGCTGGTGGTGTAGTACCAGTCGCTGCTCAGCCCGGCCTGCGACAGCGCGGTGCGCAGCGGCGCCGTGTACCACTCGCGCGCAGCCTTGGTCACGAATTCATTCTGGTTGGCCGTGGCCGAGTACTGCAGCAGGGCGTCGTAGCGCTGTATGGCCTGGTACTTCTGCAGGAAGATGCTGGCGGCGGGGAATTCCTGCAGGTCCACCACGGCGACGGGGCGGTAGTCGCGTGCCAGGGTGGCCAGGGCCTTGGCCTCCGGCGTGTTCAGGAGCAGGTGGTCATGGGCGATGTCGGTGCCATCGGCTGCATTGCGCGTGCCGGCTTCCACGGCGTCGGGGTTGGCGCGCGGCACGAGGATCACGTTGATCTGCTGCAGCAGCGGCTCCAGCAGGCCGCCGGGAGCGAGCTCGCGGGCGATGATGAGCAAGGCCTCCGTACCCGCGGGTTCGTCGCCGTGCTGGCCGGCCACGAGCATGACCGTGGGGCGGCGGCTGTCATAGAGCGCCGACGGCTGAATACCGGGTGCGCGCGTGGCCACCAGGGCCTGGATGGGGCTGCCGCGCTGCGAGCTGCCGGGCTGCACGATACCCAGGCGCGTGTCGCGGCCCAGGGATTTGCTGGCCTGGCTGTTCAGCCAGGAAGACAGTTCGCTGGCCGTGGTGAACTGGTTGCGCTGCGGGGCCAGGCCCGGTGTGTCGTAGCGGGTGGCTGGATCGGGAAAGCGCGCAGCCACGGCCGCGTTGTAGGGCAGCGGGACCAGGTTGTTGGCCGGCGCGATGGGCTGCGTGGTCGCCTGGGGCTTGGAGGTGGTGGGCCATGGCGGCAGCGGGGTGCTGGCGCAGGCGGAAAGCAGGGCTGCGCACGCCAGGGCCGACCACCGCAACCTGTCCTGTGGCAGCTCCGAATCGGGGCGCTGGCTGGAGGGGGTGGCGTGTGGGGTCTGCAGTGTCATGGCGTGGCCTTGAGGAACCAGTCGGGGGAGTCTTTGAAATCCGGGAAAAGGGCGCGGCCTTCAATAGCCGCAGGCCGCAATGCTATCGGGATGATAGCCATGCAGGCTTGCGGCGCGCTGTCGGCTGAATGCGCAATCTGCGCCATGTGAAAAGGGCTGCAGCCCCGGAGAGATGCAGCCCGTTTTTGTTGGCGGATTCCTCGGCTTGCCGCAGGGCATGCCAAGGAGCCGTGGTGCAGGTCAGCGACCGTAGCCGCCGCGCGAGGGGCCGCCACGGCCACCGCCGCCGAAGCCGCCACCACCACCGCCGCCACCATTGCCGCCGCGGTTGAAGCCGCCACGGCGGCCGCGTTCGGCCATGGTGTCCACGCTGGTGCGCATCGGATCGGGCTGGCCGCCACCTGCGCTGCCACGGGGGCCGCTGCTGCGTGCATGGCCCAGCTGCGTGCCCAGGTGGGCATCAGCGCGCGGGGGTTGGTCATCGAAGCGACGGACACCGCCGCCGCCTTCGCCGTCAGGGCGCGGGCCGCGCCTGGGGGCGTTCTGGGGGGCTGCCTTGGGGCGGTGGGCGGCGCCGGAGCCATTGCCCGGGCCATCGAAGCGATCGCGGCGCGGCTTGTTGTTGGCGCTTGCACCGGCGTGGTTGCGGCCACGGCCCTGGCCGCCGGCGTTGCCTTCGGAGCGGCCTTCGTCCGAGCCGGCCTTGGGAGCCTGGCCACGGCCGCCTGCGCGACCGCCACGGTCGGGCTGGGTGGCCTTGGTGGTGCGGATGCGGTCCATCATTTCCTGGCGCGCAGCCTTGGCGGCGGCCTGCATGACGTCACGGCTGGGCGGCTTGCCTGCACCGCCCCAGATGGTCTGGCGGCCCATGGCGATGGGTTCGGCCACTTCGTCCTCTTCCGGGCCGAAGCCTTCGAGCACCTGCACAGGGATTTCCTGCTTGGTGAAGCGCTCGATGTCCATCATGAAGCCTTCTTCGTCCATGCAGACCAGGCTGACGGCGTGGCCTTCGCGACCGGCACGGCCCGTGCGGCCGATGCGGTGCACGTAGTCCTCGGACACGTTGGGGATCTCGTAGTTCACGACGTGCGGCAGCTCGTCGATATCGATGCCGCGTGCAGCGATGTCGGTGGCGACCAGGGCGCGCAGCTCGCCGGTCTTGAAGCCTGCCAGGGCCTGGGTGCGGGCGCTCTGGCTCTTGTTGCCGTGCAGCGCCATGGCGCTGATGTTGTTCTTGGTCAGGAATTCGGCAACGTTGTTGGCGCCGAACTTGGTGCGCGTGAACACCAGAACCTGGCTCCAGTTGTTCTCGTTGATGATGTGCAGCAGCACCTGCTTTTTCTTGCCGCGGCCCACGGGGTGGATCACCTGGGTGATGCGCTGGACCGTGGTGTTGCTGGGCGTGACCTGGATGGACTGCGGGTTGCGCAGCAGGCCGTTGGCCAGGTCGCGGATCTCGTCGCTGAAGGTGGCCGAGAACAGCAGGCTTTGCTTGTCCTTGGGCACCAGGGCCAGCACCTTCTTGACGTCATGGATGAAGCCCATGTCCAGCATGCGGTCGGCTTCGTCGAGCACCAGGACTTCGACGGTGGACAGGTCCATGAAGCCTTGCTGCTGCAGATCCAGCAGGCGGCCCGGCGTGGCGACCAGGATGTCCACGCCCTTCTTGATGCGGTCGATCTGGGGCTTCATGCCCACGCCGCCGAAGATGACGGTGGAGTTGATGTCCAGGTACTTGGCGTAGCTGCGCACCGATTCCTCGACCTGTGCGGCGAGTTCACGCGTGGGCGTCAGCACCAGGGCGCGGATGCCCTTGCCGCCGAACTTGTTGCGCGGCACCTGGCCTTGCGAGAGGCGGTGCAGCATGGGCAGGGTGAAGGCAGCGGTCTTGCCGGTGCCGGTCTGGGCACCTGCCAGCAGGTCGTGGCCGGCGAGCACCGCAGGGATGGCCTGTGCCTGGATGGGAGTCGGGTTCTCGTAACCCTCCTCAAGCACGGCCTTCAGAATGGCGGGAGCCAGATTCAGTTCTTCAAATGTCATGTGATCAAAGATGCGCCCGTCCGGGGCGCTGGGTATCTGCCTGTCGAGGCAACCAGGGCGGTTGCCGGACCAGTCGTAGGCGGATGTAGTTCAATGTCGGGAGCCTGGAAAACAGCGTCCATCGTCCCCAGCTGGAATGCTGATGTCACGGGCAACTGGAACCCGTGACGCAGGGTATTGTCGCATGCGCGGATAATCACGGCTGGCGTGCAACCGATTTGTTGCCCGGTTTTTGCAGAAATCAACGATTCAAGTACTCGGACCAGAATGGCTCAATACGTTTTCTCGATGAACCACCTCACCAAGACCGTGCCGCCCAAGCGGCAGATCTTGAAGGACATCTCTCTCAGCTTTTTCCCGGGCGCCAAGATCGGCGTGCTGGGTCTGAACGGCTCGGGCAAGTCCTCGCTGCTCAAGATCATGGCTGGGGTGGACAAGGAATTCGAAGGCGAGGCGCTGCCCATGCAGGGCCTGTCCATCGGCTACCTGCCGCAGGAGCCGCAGCTCAATGCGGAGCACACCGTGCGCCAGGCCGTGGAAGAGGCCATGGCCGAAGTCAACGCGGCCCGTTCGCGCCTCGATGAAATCTACGCCGCCTATGCCGAGCCCGACGCCGACTTCGACGCGCTGGCCGCCGAGCAAGGCGAGCTCGAAGCCAAGATCGCCGCTGCCGGCACCGACTCCGAGCACCAGCTGGAGATCGCTGCCGACGCCCTGCGCCTGCCGGCCTGGGATGCCGTGATCGGCAAGCTGTCCGGTGGCGAAAAGCGCCGCGTGGCCCTGTGCAAGCTGCTGCTGTCCAAGCCCGACATGCTGCTGCTTGACGAACCCACCAACCACTTGGACGCCGAGTCCGTGGAATGGCTGGAGCAATTCCTGCACCGCTTCACCGGCACCGTGGTGGCCATCACCCACGATCGCTACTTCCTGGACAACGCTGCCGAGTGGATTCTGGAACTGGACCGTGGCCACGGCATTCCCTACAAGGGCAACTACTCCGAATGGCTGTTCCAGAAGCAAAGCCGCCTGGAGTCCGAGCAAAAGGGCGAGGAAGCCCGTGCCAAGGCCCTGAAGAAGGAACTGGAGTGGGTTCGCCAGAATGCCAAGGGCCGCCAGACCAAGTCCAAGGCCCGTATTGCGCGCTTCGAGGAACTGAGCGATTTCGAATACCAAAAGCGCAACGAAACCCAGGAAATCTTCATTCCTGTGGCCGAGCGCCTGGGCACCCAGGTCATCGAGTTCAACAACGTCACCAAGAGCTTTGGCGACCGCGTGCTCATCGACAACCTGACCATGAACATCCCCGCTGGCGCCATCGTCGGCATCATCGGCCCCAACGGTGCCGGCAAGTCCACGCTGTTCAAGCTGATCGCGGGGCGCGAGCAGGCCGACTCCGGCGAAGTCATCGTGGGCCAGACGGTCAAGATGGCCTATGTGGAGCAGACGCGTGACGCGCTGGCCAACGACAAGACGGTGTGGGAAGACATCTCGGGCGGGCTGGACATCATCAACGTCGGCAAGTTCCAGATGGCGTCGCGTGCCTACGCAGGCCGCTTCAACTTCAACGGCCAGGACCAGCAAAAGAAGGTCGGCAACCTCTCCGGCGGCGAGCGCGGCCGCCTTCACCTGGCCAAGACGCTGATCCAGGGCGGCAACGTGCTGCTGCTGGACGAGCCCTCCAACGACCTGGACGTGGAAACCCTGCGCGCGCTGGAAGATGCGCTGCTGGAGTACGCGGGCACGGTGCTGGTGATCTCCCACGATCGCTGGTTCCTCGACCGTATCGCCACGCACATTCTGGCCGCCGAAGGCGATTCGCAATGGGTGTACTTCGACGGCAACTACCAGGAGTACGAAGCCGATAAGAAAAAGCGTCTGGGCGAGGAGGGCGCCAAGCCCAAGCGCATGCGCTACAAGGCACTGAAGTAAGCATCAAAGGCAAGCCTCAAAGCGCCTCCGGCACGGGCTGGAGCCTGTATTCTTCGGGCCATGAATCCTCCACCCGTTTCTGTTGCCGCGTTGCAAGCCTGCCTGGTGCAGGCTGTGCGTGGCTCGGAGGCGCTGATCCTGCGGCTGCTGCAGCGCACGGCGCATGCCATGGAGCAGGCCGACCAGCCGGGCTCCGGCCTGCCGCGCCGCGCTGAAATCCCCGAGGCGCTGGAGCTGCTGGCCCGCCATCGGGCGCCCATGCTCAAGGGCTATGGGCGGGCGCTGCTGGAATGCTTTGGTCAATCCGGCGGCGCTGCGGCCTGGCCCCCTGTGCCTGGCATGTCCGGTGCGTCCGGTGTGCCCGGCACCACCGATTTCGCCTCCCTCTCCCTCCTGGACGATTCCGTGCTGCAGTCCCAGCTGGCCCACCAGCGCCTGCTGCAGCATGTGGCGCCGCAGGTGGAGATCGCGCTGGCCGAGCTCGATGCCCTGGTCAGCGCCGTCCAGGGCCTGGACCGTGTCCAGCCCGAACGCAATCCGCTGCGGCCCCACAGCTATGTGCAGGCGCTGCAGCGCGTGATCGACGACACCGGGGTGGACCCCGGCTCCGCCGCCTGCTGGCTGGGCTTCATGCGCGAGCACCTGGGTGCGCTGCTGGTGTCCGAGTACGGCCATATCGCCCAATCCCTGCGTGACAAGGGGGTGCAGCCTGCGGCCTATGGCCTGGCGCCGGTACAGGCCCCTTCGCCCGACGCGGGACGCCGCCATTCCGACCTGCCGGGGCAAAGCCGCTGGCGGGCACCTTCCCACTATGGCGATGCCGTGGCCCAGAGCCGCGCCTATGGCTCCTTTGGCCAGCAGGCCCAGGAAGATGAGCTGACGCGGCGCCTGGTGGCGGCCCTGCTGTCCGATCCACGCTGGATGGATTCGCACCGCGAGGCGCCCGCAGCGGCGCCTTCTTCCATGTTGGCGCTGGCCCACACATCCTCCTATTCCGTGCCCGGGCAGTTTGCGCCGGCCATGGACGGCGCAAGCCGCCTGCAGACCACCGCCTGGCAGGGCAGCGAGACGGCACCCACCGTGCTGGCGGCGCTGCCCGAAGGCTGGACTTCGCTGAGCTGCATGGCGCTGGAGTCCGTGCAGCACCACTCGGCCCAGCTGGAGCAACTGATGCAGGCGCTGCAGCCGCCCGAGCAGCAGGAGCCCGCACCCGGCGTGCGCGCCGACGACGGCGCCGCGCTGCACACCCTGCAGCGCATGATGCGTTTCATGGCGGCCGACACGCGCCTGCTGCCTTCCGTGCAGCGCACCGTGGGCCGTCTGGAGCCGCTGCTGCAGCAGCTGGTGGTCCAGGACGCGCGCTTTTTTGAAGACCGCAGCCACCCCGCGCGCCAGCTGCTGGATGAGCTGACGGCACGCAGCCTGTGGTTCGACAGTGAATCCGCGCCCGGCTACGGTCAATTCCTGCAGGTGGCCGATTCCGCCGCCATGCGGCTGGCGGCCCTGCAGCGTGCCGATGCGTCGGCCTTTGCCACGGTGCTGCAGCAGCTGCGCGACGGTTGGGGCGGCAGCGGCATGCAGCCCGTGGGCCCTGGCGAAATGCCGGAAGGCGGCACGGTGACCGGGCCTGTCTCGGCTGCGCTCAGGCATGTGGAAAGGCGGGGCTTGGACCCGCGCTGGCCCGAAACCGCCATGCCCAGGGCAGAGCAGATTGCAGCCGCCATCCGGCGCCTGCCCAGCGCCCAGGGCGTGCCCGATGACATTCTGGAATTCGCCACGGGACCCTGGGCCGAAGTGATCGCCAGCGTTCAGGAACCCGTGGACGGCAGCGAGGCCCGGGACCCCGGCGGCTATCTGGCCCTGGTGCCCAGCCTGCTGTGGAGCGTATCAGCCCATGCGGGCCGCGATACCGACCGCCTGGTGGCGCTGGCACCCCGGCTGCAGGCCCGGCTGCGCGCCGGCCTGCGCAGCGTGGGGCGTACGGAAGAGGAAATCCAGGCCTTTGCCGCGCGCCTGGCCGGCCTGCACCAGGATGCGCTGGATGCCGGTGTGGTCCGCCAGCCCATAGAGAGCGTGGACATTTATCTGGACTCCGTACCGCCCACCATCTACGGGTCGGACTCGGTGCTGGCATCCCTGTCTTCCTCCACTGGTGCGGCAACGCTTGGCCAGACAACGCCCGGCTCCCTGGCGGGCCGTCTGCCGCAGTCGTTGTTTGGCCTGGCGGCCTCCCTGCCGGTGCCGCTTGATGTGCGGCAGCCGATGGTGGACGATATCGGCGCGCTGACCGAGCAGGACCTGGAACTGCCCGAGGCGCTGCAGGATGAGCTGCCGGCCACCCCGGCTGCACAAGCGCCGCAGGCCCTTGCTGGGCTTGCGGGGCAGGCTGCGTTGGCCGTTGGCGAAGCCGCCCCGATGCCTGCCGAGCCCGCGCTGCCCCTGGAGCCACCGCCGCCGGTGGTTCCCGTGGTGTCCGAAGACTGGGCGCTGGGTACCTGGGTGGAACTGTCCAACGCCCGGCAGTGCATCCGCACCCAGCTGACCTGGGTCAGCCCGCAGCAGACGCTGTTCCTGTTCACGGCCACCGATGGCAGCACCCAGTCCATGACGCGCCGCATGCGCGACAAGCTGCTGGCACAAGGGCAACTGCGGCGCGTGGACTGAGGCGCCTGCCGCACATGTGCCGGCGCCGATGGGTACGAATCGTGCCCAATTCGGGCCTTGCGGAGGTTGAGGCCCGAGGCCTGTCAAAAAGACAATGTCCTGCATCGGTGCGCTCCGGATCACGGGGCGCATCACCGAATAGACCCCACCAGCAGGAGACAGGAATCATGGCGCGTTTGAGGATAGGCATCGTCGGAGCAGGCATTGGCGGACTGGCGGCAGCCAATGCGCTGCACCAGGCAGGGCATGAAGTATTGGTGTTCGAGCAAAGCCGGCAGTTCCTGCGCGTGGGCGCGGACATCAACCTCACGCCCAATGCCGTGCGCGCCCTCGATGGCCTGGGCGCCGACATTGCCGCCGCCGTGCGCGCCAGCGCCGCCCGGCCCACGCACCGCATCAGCCGCAACTGGGACACGGGCGAGGAAACCTCGCGCCTGACCATGGGTGACGAGGCCGAGCGCAAGTACGGCGCCCCGCAGTTGACCATCCACCGCGCCGATTTGCTGGCCGCGCTGGCCGATGCCTTTCCGCTGGACCAGGTGCAGTTGGGCAAGCGTGCCAGCCAGATCACGCAGACGGGGCAAGGCGTGGACATCGCCTTCACCGATGGCAGCGAAGTGGCCGGGCTGGACGCACTCATTGGCGCGGACGGCATCCACTCCGTGGTGCGCGCGGCCCTGTTCGGTGCCGAGAGCCCGCGCTTCACGGGTGTGGTGGCCTTCCGCGCGGTGGTGCCCACCGAGCGCGTGCGCCATGTGCCCGACATCCAGGCCTTCACCAAATGGTGGGGCGCCACGCCGCAAAGCCAGATCGTGACCTTTCCGCTGAACCAGGGGCGCGACACCTTCATCTTCGCCACCACGGCCCAGGATTCCTGGCACGAGGAATCGTGGACCACGCCCGGCAGCGTCGAGGAGTTGCGCGGCTTCTACGCCGATTTCCATCCCGACGCCCGGGCGCTGCTCGACGCCTGCGATGGCGTGCTCAAGACCGCGCTGTACGAGCGCGATCCCCTGCCGGCCTGGTCGCAGGACCGCATCACGCTGCTGGGCGATGCCTGCCACCCGATGATGCCCTTCATGGCCCAGGGCGCAGGCATGGCCATCGAAGACGCCGTGGTGCTGGCCCGCAACCTGGATGCCGCCCCGGGTCCGCAGCAGGTGCCCGAGGTCCTGGCGCGCTACCAGGCCATGCGCATGCAGCGCACCAGCGAGATCCAGATCGGCTCGCGCGGCAACAACTGGCTGCGCGCCGGTGGCAATGCCGATGGCGTCTACGGCTACGACGCCTGGGCGGTTGCGCTGCAGGCCTGAGCCCGGTCAGGGCCGGCAGGCGGCCAGTTCCCTGGCGCAGGGCAGCTCCAGCCCTTCGGCCGTGGTCAGCGACTGCGCGGCCAGCACGGCGCGCACCGTGGCCAGGGCCACGGCCTCGGCGGCCATGGCGGACAGGGTCAGCATGCCCAGCGAGTGCTCGGCCAGGCCCGTGCCCAGGGCGAACAGCGTGTCGCCATCGCTCATGGTGTGCACGGGGCGTATGGCGCGTGCCAGGCCGTCATGGGATACCACGGCCAGGCGCTGGGCCTGGACCTTGGTGATGCGTGCATCGGTGGCAATCACGCCGATGGTGGTGTTGGTGCCTGCCAGCAGCGGCCGGGGCTCTTCGCCGCGCAGCAGGGCACGGCAGGTGTCGTGCAGCTGGCGGCCATCGGGGCTGCGCGCGCCGGCCAGCAGCGCGCCGCTGTGGGGGTCGACCACATCGCCCACGGCATTGCAGGCGATCAGCGCGCCCACGGTGACGCCGCGCACGGTCAGCGAGGCCGTGCCGATGCCGCCCTTCATGGCGCGATCCATGCCGAAGACCTTGCCCACGCAGGCGCCCATGCCGGCGCCCACATTGCCCTCGGCAGGCCGCGCGGTGCTGGCGGCCTGGCAGGCCGCATGGCCGGCATCGGCACCCGGGCGGATGCGGCTGTCGCCCACCGCCAGGTCGAACAGCACGGCGGCCGGCACGATGGGCACGCGGCCCACGCCCACATCCAGCCCAATGCCCTGCTCATCGAGCCAGCGCATGGCGCCGCTGGCCGCGTCCAGCCCCCATGCGCTGCCGCCCGAGAGCATGACGGCATGCACCTGCTGCACCAGGTTGGAAGGATGCAGCAGGTCGGTCTCGCGCGTGCCGGGGGCGGCGCCACGCACATCGCAGCCCCCCACGGCACCGCCGCGCGCCAGCACGACGGTGCAGCCCGTGGGCCGGCGGGCATCGGTGTGGTGGCCTACCTCGATGCCCTGTACGCGGGTGATGGAGCCGGGGTCTGAGTCGGTGCTTGGCATGCGCTGCTCTGCTCGGTGATGGACAGGCCTTCACCTTAGCCGAAACGGCAGCCCTGCACCCCGTCTTCAGCGCAGCACTTCCAGCTGCGTGACCACGAAGGCGCCCTGGTCCTGCTCGGCGCGAAAGCGCACCTTGTCGCCGGCCTTGAGGGCGGGTTCGGGTGCAGCCACGCGCAGCTGGAAGACCATGGTCATGGGCGGCATGCCCAGGTTCTTGAGTTCGCCGTGGCGCAGCGTGACCTTGCTGGTGCGAGCATCCCAGCGCGTGACCTCGCCTTCGCTGAGGTCCTGGCTGGCGGCGGCAGGTGCGGTTTCTGCAGATTGCGCGCCATGCGCCGCATGGTCGTGGGCCGTGGCCTGGGCACCGGCCCAGGCCGGGATCAGCGCGGCGGCAAGGGCCAGGCGCACGGCAAGGGCGGTACGGGACGTACGGGAAACAAGGAGGGCTGTGTTGTGCATGGTGTGCTCCGGGGTTCAGCGGTAGCTGGTGAAGGTACGGGTGGAAACGTCGCTGTTCATGAGGTTCTTGGTGATCAGCAGCACCTCGTAGGGGTCCTTGCGGCCGCCGTACTCGGGGCCGTCCATGCCGGGGCTGCCCACGGGCATGCCGGGCACGGCAATGCCCAGCGCCTTGGGCTTTTGCTTGAGCAGCTTGTGCACGTCGGCCGCAGGCACATGGCCTTCGAGCGCATAGCCTTCGACCAGGGCCGTGTGGCAGGAGCCCAGGCGCGCCGGAATGCCCAGCCGGGCGCGCACGGCGCTGTTGCCGGTGTCGTGCACGGTGACGGCAAAGCCGTTTTGCTCCATGTGCACCACCCAGTCCTGGCAGCAGCCGCAGTTGGGGTCCTTCCAGACCTCGACGGCGATGCGGGTGCTGGGTGCTTCTTTGGGCGCCGTGGGTGCAGCCGCCCACAGCGAAGGGGCGGCGAATGCCGTGCAGGCCAGGGCCATGCGGCGCAGCGCACTGCGGCGCGGGTGGGCGGATGCCATGCGTTCATGTTTCATGGGGTGCTCCTGAAGGGGGGGAAGAAGTGGCGCGCTCATTGCGTCACCGTGATGGTTCCGCGCATGCCGGCCTGGTAGTGGCCGGGGATGAGGCAGGCAAAGTCGAAGCTGCCTTCGCGGTTGAAATTCCAGACCAGGTCGCCGGATTTGCCGGGCGAGACATGGGCCATGTAGGGCTCGCCGTGCTCCATGGTGGGGAACTTGAGCATCATCTGCGCGTGCTCGTCCAGCGAGGCCGGCGTGCCCAGCACGATCTCGTGCATGACCTGGCCCTTGTTGGCCACGCGCAGGCGCACCGTCTCGCCGCGCTTGACGCTGATGCGCTCTGGCGTGAAGCGCATGTTGTCGCTCATGTCCAGGGTGATGGTGCGCCGGGCGGCCGAGGCATCGCCGGCAATGCCCCAGGGCTTTTGCTCCTTGACTGCGGCGGCCTTGGGAGCGTCATCGTGGGCTTCGCTGCCATGGGCGAAGACGGTAGCGGGGCCGGCGAGCAGTGCGGTGGCGAGGAGGAGGGCAAAGGTGTTCATGAGGTACTCCTTGGATGGCATCAGTGGTGCTCATGGCCCGCACCGGGCTTGCGCACGCTGGGTGCGCCGGGGGACTGGCCGGGCGTGGTCTGGCGCGGTGCGGAGGCCTCGGCCGCCGGCCCCTTCCATTCATAGGCCACGCTGCCCTTGGGGTGGGTGAACCAGCCCGGGTCGCCGTAGTCGTTGGCGCCCAGCTGCTCGCGCACCTTGAGGGTGGTGAACATGCCGCCCATCTCGATGGGGCCGAAAGGGCCCGTGCCCGTCATCATCGGGAAGGTGTTGTCGGGCAGGGGCATTTCCATGGAGGCCATGTCGCCCATGCCGCGCTCGCCCATGACCATGTAGTCGGGCACGATCTTCTGGATCTTGCCGACCAGGCCCCGGTGGTCCACGCCGATCATGGTCGGCGTGTCATGTCCCATGGCGCCCATGGTGTGGTGGCTCTTGTGGCAGTGCAGGGCCCAGTCGCCCAGCTCGTCGGCGATGAACTCCACCTGGCGCATCTGGCCCACGGCCACGTCGGTGGTCACCTCGGGCCAGCGAGCGGACCGGGGCACGGGGCCGCCGTCGGTGCCCGTGACCTCGAATTCGTGGCCGTGCAGGTGGATGGGGTGGTTGGTCATGGTCAGGTTGCCCACGCGCAGGCGCACCCGGTCGCCGCGCCTGGCGACGACGGGGCTGATGGCGGGGAACACCCGGCTGTTGAAGGTCCAGATGTTGAAGTCCGTCATCTCGGCCACGCGCGGCGTCATGGAGCCGGGCTCCACGTCGTAGGCCGACAGCAGGAAGGCGTAGTCGCGCTGGACCTCGGCGATCTGCGGATGGGCCGCCTTCGGATGCGTGATCCACAGTCCCATCATGCCCATGGCCATCTGCACCATCTCGTCGGCATGCGGGTGGTACATGAAGGTGCCGGGGCGGCGCGCCGTGAACTCGTAGACGAAGGTCTTGCCGGGCGGGATGTGCGGCTGGGTCACGCCGCCCACGCCGTCCATGCCGTTGGGCAGGCGCTGTCCGTGCCAGTGCACGGTGGTGTGCTCGGGCAGGCGGTTGGTCACGAAGATGCGGACCTTGTCGCCTTCCACGACCTCGATGGTCGGTCCCGGGCTCTGGCCGTTGTAGCCCCACATGTTGACGAAGAAGCCCGGTGCCACCTCGCGCACCACGGGCTCGGCCACCAGGTGGAATTCCTTGACGCCTGCGTTCATGCGCCAGGGCGTGGTCCAGCCGTTGAGCGTGACCACGGGGCGGTAGGGGCGGCCGTTGGGCGGTGCCAGCGGAGCGGCGGTTTCGGCCGAGGACTGGGTCGCTGCCTCGGGCAGGGCGGCCAGGGCCACGCGGCTGACGGCGGCGCTGGAGACGGCGGCCACGGCCGCGCCGGTGAAGAAGTTGCGGCGGTTCATGTCAGTGGCTCGCTGTGTTCGTGGGAGTGGGTGCGGCGGCGCTGGATGCGGCCTCGACCGTGCCTGGCGAGGTTCCGGCCAGAGCCAGCTGCAGGTCGGTGTCGGCCAGCCAGAAGTCGCGCTGGGCGTCGGTGGCGGTGGCCACGGCCTGGGCGCTGTTGCGGGCCTCGGCCAGCAACTCCCAGACGCTGACGAACATGCCGTTGTAGCGGAGCATGGTTTCGTCCTGGATGAAGCGGCGCAGCGGCAGCACCTCGGCCTGCTGCTGGTGGGCCAGGTCCCAGGCCGTGCGGTAGCGCATCCAGCTGCTGCGCGCCTCGGCCCGCGCCTGGATGGCGCCTTGCTGCAACTGGGCCGCGCTGCGCTGGACCTCGGCACGTGCGCGGCCGCTGGCGGCGCCACCCCAGTCGAACAGTGGCAGGGGCAGGTCGATCTCCCAGCCGCGTGTCACATCGCTGTGGCCGGTGGCCCGGTCCGTGGCGGTGTTGCGGTTGTAGCCCAGGCCGATGTCGCCGAACATGGCTCCCAGGCGTGCCCAGCCACGGCGCTCGGCCAACTGATCCAGGTCGCGGCGCAGGGCGCGCAGGTCCAGGCGCTCGCGCAGCGCGGTGGCTTCGGCATCGTCCCCGGAGCGCAACTGCGTGGCGGCCTGCGGGATGGCGGGCAACTGGTCGGGCAGCTTGAAATCGATGCGCCGTCCCCACAGGCCCATCAGACGGGCCAGTTGCTCATGCTCTGCCGTGGCGGCCAGGCGCGCACGCGCCAGCTGGGCTGCGGTGTCCTGCTGGATGCTGAGCTCGCGTGCCTGCTGCAGCCGGCTGAAGTTGCCCACGCGGGCCATGCGGCGCGCCAGCTCGGCACCGGCCTCGGCCGCCTCGTGCATGCGCTCGCTGGACGCCAGCTGCTGGCGTGCGGCCACGGCGCGCAGCCAGGCGCGGCGCGTGTCGGCGGCCAGCCGCAGCACATCCTGCGCGGCGGTCAGGGTGGCCTGTTCCATCTGCATGCCCTGCCAGCGGCTGCGCCAGGGCAGGGTGATCAGGCTGACCAGGCCAAAGCTCAGCTGGCGCTCGATCTCGCGCTCGTCGCTGTTGACCATGCGGCCCAGGGCCAGCGTGGGGTTGGGCAGGGTCAGGGCCTGAACGCGTTCGGCATCCTGCACGCCCAGTTGCGCCAGGCGCGCCTGCAGGCCGGGGTTGTTGAGCAGTGCGATGCGCACGGACTGGTCCATGTCCAGCGGCTGGCGCAGCCACTCGTCGATGCGCTGCTGTGCCGTGTCGCGGGCCTGCAGATCGGTTGGTGGCAGCTGGGCGCCGTCCGGCAGGCGGCTGGCGGTATGGGATTGGACCGCGCCGCGCAGGCCGTCGGGCGAGATGCTGGCGCAGCCGGCCAGGACCAGCACGGCAGCCATGGCGCCGACCAGCCGGGTGGGGGCGAAGAGGGTGCGCTTCATGGCCGGCCTCCGTGCTGCATGTGAGAGCCGTGCGGGGACGGCGCAGGCGTGGATCGGCCGCTCTGGGCGGCTTCCCAGCGCAGGATGTCCATATGGCCGTTGGGAAACTCGGCCACGGCCGCATTGGCCTGGCGCCAGTCGGTCAGCTCGGTTTCCACGGCGCCACTGGCCGGCAGCGCGGCATGGCGCAGCGGCAGGCTGGCCGCAGCCGGATCGATGGCGCCGGTCAGGCCTGCGGAGGAAGAGGCCGGGGGGTGGCTGCCGTCATGGGCTTGGGCCCAGGCAGCGGGGCTGGACGCGGCAAGGGCCGCCAGCCCGAATTGGATAAGGGGGACGAGAAAATGCGCACGGCGCATGGTGTTCTCCTGAATGCGAAACGGACAACGCATCCGCGGCCAGACGCCCCGCCATGCCCGCAAGCGGGCTGCCCATGGAGGGGCGGCAGGGATGGCGCGGACGCACTTCGGGCGTCAGGCTTCAGGAAATGGGTGGCTTGATGGCCTGCAGCTTGGCCGCGCTGGCAAAGCGCGCGCTGCCTTGGGGGCGCAGTGCGGCGGACGGCGCTGCGCCGTCCGAACCGATCTGGCCAGGAGTGAAAAGGGCCGAATGGCAGATGCCGCACAGGGTGCAGCTGGGCCCATGTTCATGTTCGCCGCAGCTGCCGCCCGCAGGGCCACCGGCCTGGGGAGCGCAGCCTGCACTGTGCTCGGCGTGTGATGCGTGATCTGGGCCGTGATCTGCGACGTGCGCCGCATGATGCTGCTCGGGGCTGTCCGGCGATTGCGTGATTTCCAGCGCGACTTCCCGCGCGATTTCGGGCGCGTGGTGGTGGAGTGCCGACGCCGGAGCCAACGCTGGCGCAGATGCGGCAGCCGGCGCCAGGGCCGACATGACCGGCGCAGCCCCCATGGCCATGGCGTCGCCCAGCAGGCCACGAAGGACCAGCAGCAAGACCAGGACAATGGACAAGGGGCGGCGCATAGGCATGGATGATACCGGACGGTGCTGCGAAGTTCCTCAGGTGCGGGCCCTTCGCCCGGGCGGGCGGCGCGTGGCGCGCAGGGCCTCGGCGATGAGGGCCGATACGGCGGGCGGCATGTCCATGGGAAGGGTGGCCGGCACCGTGGCGCGGCCTGTGTTGCCGCGCGGCAGCCGGTCCAGCAGGTGGCCTGCAGGCACCAGGGCCAGGCGCAGCAACTGGCCTGCCACCTCCCCGCCATCGCGCAGCTGCAGCGCATGGCGCAGCATCCAGCAGTGGGATCGCCAGTGCAGGCCCAGCATCTGCTGGCCCAGCACATGGCTGGCCTCCAGCAGCAGCCAGCGCTGTGCGGGCGCCTGGTCCTGGCTTGAGCGGAAGCTGTGCAGCAGGTGGGTGAAGGCGGCGCGGCGCTGGGCGTCGGTCATGCCGCCTCCCTGTCGCTGCCCCAGCGGCGCAGCCGCAGGCCGTTGGCGACCACCAGCAGGCTCACGCCCATGTCCGCCAGCACGGCCAGCCACATGCTGGCGTTGCCGGCCAGGGCCAGTGCGAAGAACACCAGCTTGACGCCCAGCGACAGGGCAATGTTCTGCCAGAGCACGGCGTGGGCGCTGCGCGACAGTTCCACCACCTCGGGCAGGCGGCGCAGGTCGTCGTTCATCAGCACCACGTCGGCGGTTTCCATGGCCATGCCCGTGCTGTGCATGCCGCCCATGGCAAAGCCGATGTCGGCCTGGGCGAGTGCCGGTGCGTCGTTGATGCCGTCGCCCGTCATGGCGGTGGGGCCGCGGGTGCGCTGCAGCTCGGCCAGTGCGTCGAGCTTGTCCTGGGGCAGCAGGCCGCCGCGCGCATCCTGGATGCCGGCTTCGGCAGCGATGGAGCGCACGGTGGCCGTGTTGTCGCCGCTGAGCACCACGGGCTGCACGCCCAGGGCCTGCAGGCGTGCCACGGCCTCGCGGGCCTGGGGCCGCAGCGGGTCGGCCACGGCGAACAGGGCCCGCACGCCGCTGCTGTCGGCCAGCAGGGTCACGGTGCGGCCCTGGGCCTCATGGGTGGCCAGGCTGGCACGCAGCGCGGCGCTGTCCCAGCCTTGCTCCTGCACCCAGCGCAGGTTGGCCAGGGTCCAGAGCTGGCCGTCGATCTCGGCCTGCACGCCACGGCCGGGCAGGGCCAGCAGCTTGCTGACCGAGGCCCGTGCGGCATCGGCGGCCACGGCGGCGTCGGCCTGGAGGCCGGAAGCAATGGCGCGCGAGACCGGGTGGTCCGAGCGGCCGGCCAGGGCCAGGGCATATGCGGCGGGCTGGCTGGAGTCCTGGGCCGCGTCTTCTTCGCTCCAGGATTTCCATTCGACCAGCTTGGGGCTGCCCGTGGTCAGCGTGCCGGTCTTGTCCAGGGCAATGGCGCGCAGTTTGCGGGCCGATTCCAGCGCCTGGCCGCCCTTGATCAGCAGGCCGCGGCGTGCAGCCGCCGTGAGCGCGCTGACCACGGTGACGGGGGTGGACAGCACCAGGGCGCAGGGGCAGGAGATGACCAGCAGGGCCAGCGCCTGGTAGGCCGCGTCATGCCAGCTCCAGTCCATGACCAGCGGTGCCAGCACCGCCAGCGCAATGGCCAGCACCAGCACGATGGGCGTGTAGACGGCAGCAAAGCGGTCGACGAAGCGCTGGGTGGGCGCCTTGGAGGCCTGGGCCTGCTCCACGGCGTGGACGATGCGCGCAATCAGGCTGTCATTGGCCGCCGAGGTGACGCGCATCTGCAGCTCGCCATCCTGGTTGATGCTGCCGGCGTAGAGCTCGTCGCCCGGGGCCTTGTCGGCCAGGGCGCTTTCTCCGGTGATGGGCGCCTGGTTGACCGAGCTTTGGCCTCGCAGGACCACGCCGTCAAGCGGCACGCGCGCGCCGGGGGCCACGCGCACGGTGGCGCCCAGCGCCACGTCGGCGGCGGCCACGCGCTGCACGCTGCCATCGGGCTGGAGCACGTCGGCCGTCTCGGGCGCCATCTGCAGCAGGCTGCGGATGGCATTGCGCGCGCGGTCCATGGCCTGGTCCTCGATGCGCTCTGCCGCGGCGTACAGGGCCATGACCATGGCGGCCTCGGGCCACTGGCCGATGGCGAAGGCACCCGTGACGGCAATGGCCATCAGCGCATGGATGCCCAGCTTCAGGCGCAGCACGTCGCGGATGCCGGCCTTGTAGACGCCCAGGCCCGACAGGGCAATGGCCAGCACGGCCACGGCCATGCCGCCGTATTGCAGGGCCGGCACGCCGCCCTGGGAGCCGCTGAACCAGTGGGCGGCTTCGGCCAGCACGGCTGCAATCAGCGCGGCCGTGATGCGCGGCCAGCCGGGCAGCACGCTGTGGTCGTGGCCGGCATGGGGATCGCTCTCGTCGTGACCGTGGTCATGGTCGTGGTCATGGGCGTGATCGTGGCCATGGCCCTCGCCATGCGCATGCGAGTGGCCTTGGGCCTTCTTGCGGGCCGGCGTGGGCTGGGTGATGGTGAAGGGCGCGCAGCAATCGGTGCCGCAGGCGGAAGACGGCGAAGTCGAGGCGGGCTTGGAAAGGGCTGGGGAGGCTTTCAGGGCCTCGTTGCCCTGAGGGCTTGGCAGGCGATTGGAGTTCATGCGAGCATTGGAAACGGTGAAGTCACTTCAAGGTCAAGCATGTCACAGCATGAATCTGCGCGCTGGCGCATCGGCGAGGCGGCCAAGCGTTCCGGCGTGGCCGCCGCCAACATCCGCTACTACGAGAAGGAAAGGCTGCTCAGTGCAGGCGTGCGCGAGGACAACCAGTACCGGCTGTACAGCGACAGCGATGTGCACCGGCTGCGCTTCATCCGCCTGTGCCGCGCCATGGACATGTCGCTGGACGAGGTCCGCACCCTGCTGGCGCTGGACGGCGCCAGCAAGGCCGACTGCGTGGCTGCCAACGAAACCCTGGATGCCCACTTGGGCCATGTGCGCGAGCGCCTGGCCGAGCTGCGCGCGCTGGAGCATGAGCTGATGCAGCTGCGCAGCCAGTGCGACGGGTCGGACAGCTACTGCCATCTGATCGAGGCCCTGCACGCCCAGGCCGACGAACCGCTGGCACCCGCCCTGGGCAGCTCCGGCGCCAAGCGCCATGTGTAGCGCCGTCCGCAGCTGCCTGTCTTGCGCCGGCGTCCGACGGACCGTCCCGGTACGGCTCGCTATCATCGTCCGATGAGCCTCAGCCACGCAGCCCTGTCCCTTCCCGACCGCATCTGGGCGGCGCTGCGCGACCATGCGCTGGCCTGGTGGCGCAGCGTCTACCTGGGCGCCGTGCTGCTGGTGCTGGCCATGTCCCCTTCCAGCTACCGGCGCGGTGCACGGCGTGCCATGGCGCACCAGATCTATGTGCAGACCGGGCCCATCCTGCTGGGTTTCACGGCTCTGGCGGCGCTGTTGTGCGCGGTGATCACGCGCATCGTCATCGTCACGGCGCTGAGCTATGGGCTGTCGCGCTATGCGCTGGAGATGGTGGTGCGTGTGCTGGTGATCGAGCTGATCCCGCTGACGGCCGCGCTGTTCGTGGCCATGCGCTGCACCATTCCCAACGGCACGCTGATTGCGCAGCTGCGCGCACGGGGCCAGCTCCAGGCCTGGCAGGAGCGCGGCTCCGATCCGCTGCGCATGGCCCTGGTGCCGCGCGCCGCCGGTGGCGTGTTTGCCTCGGTCACGCTGGCCGTGCTCAGCTGCGTGGTGGCCCTGGTCACCGTCTACCTGAGCGTCTATGGCTTCACGCTGGCGGGCCTGCCCGGCTACACGCGCATCTTCGGCCAGATATTCACGCCGGCCGTGACCCTGGTCTTCGTGCTCAAGACCTGGTTCTTCAGCCTCACCGTGGCCATCATGCCCATGGCCTCGGGCCTGTATGCGCCGCTGCGGCGCCACCGGCTGGGCGGCGCGGCGCTGGGCGGCTTTGCGCGCATGTTTGCCGTGCTGCTGGTGATCGAGGTGATCTCGCTCATGGGCAACTATTACTGAGCACGCCCGCTGAACTCCACGAACCCCACATGCACGGCAAGGCCCGTGCCAGAACAAGGAATGCCATGACCGATACGCGGCGCACGCCGCCAGACCCCTGGGACGGCGAGGAAATCGAGGCCCTCAAGCCCGTGGCGCACCTGCGCGCCAAGGCGGCGGGCCTGCTGCTGTTCACGCTGGTGCTGATTCTTGGATCGGCCCTGTACCTGCTGTACTCGCGCGGCGTGTTCGACGCCACGCAGCGCCTGGTGCTCACGGCCGACGACTCCGAGGGCGTGAGCGTGGGCATGGACATGACCTTCTCGGGCTTTCCGATCGGGCGCGTGCGCCGCATCGAGCTGGCCGAGGACGGCAATGTGCGCATCCTCATCGACGTGCCGCGAAAGGACGCGCACTGGCTGCGCGAGTCCAGCGTCTTCACCCTGGTCAAGGGGCTGGTGGGCGGCACCACCATCAAGGCCTACAGCGGCATCCTCAGCGATCCGCCGCTGCCCGACGAGGCCGTGCGCCCCGTGCTGCGCGGCGATGCCACGGCCGAGCTGCCGCAGATCATGTCCACGGCCAAGGAAGTGCTGGGCAACATCGCCCAGCTCACCGCGCCGGACTCGGCCCTGGGCGGGTCGCTGACCGAACTGCGCGGCCTGGCCGGCCGGGCCCAGGGGCCGGGCGGCGTGCTGGGCGTGGTCATGGGCAGCGAGCAGGAGGCGCGCAAGGTGACGGCCCTGCTGGACCGTGCCAATGCCACGCTGGCCCGCATGGAGCGCATGGTGGCGCGGGCCGACAGCCAGGTGTTCGACGCCGGTGGCGTCATGCCCGAGGTGCGTTCCACCGTGGTGCAGCTCAACGGCCTGCTGGCCGACACGCGCCGCACGCTGGGCAAGGTGGACGCCGTGCTGGCCGAGGCCCAGGCCGTGGGCTCCAATGCGCGCGAGGCCACGGCCGACCTGGGTGCCCTGCGCGCCGAGGTCGAGGGCAACCTGCGCCGCCTGGAAGGCGTGCTGGCCGACCTGCAGCGCAAGTGGCCGTTTGCCCATCAACCGGAGTTGAAGCTGCCATGAGCCCTGCCGCAACCCTCCTGGCGCGCCATGCCGTCGCCGGCGCCGTGCTGACCCTGGTGCTGGCCGGCTGCAGCAGCCGCCCGCCCGCGCCGGACTGGGCGCTGAATGCCGAATCTGCGTCCCAGCGCGCATCCACCGCCTACCTGGAAGGCCGCCAGCGCGTGCAGGCCATGGAATGGGACAAGGCCCGCGCCGAGGTGGCCGCCACGGGCCGCACCGACCTGGCCGCGCGTCTGGAGCTGATGCGCTGCGCGGCCCAGGTGGCCAGTCTGGAATGGGATGACTGCCCCGGCTACCAGGCGCTGGCGCTTGACGCTGCGCCGGCCGAGGCCGCCTATGCGCGGTATCTGCAAGGTAGGCCCCGGCCCGAGGACATTGCGCTATTGCCAGAATTGCAGCGCCCCGTGGCGCAGGCGCTGCTGGGTGCACCTGCCTCCACGCTGGCTGCTGTGGGCGCCATCAAGGAGCCGCTGCCCCGGCTGGTGGCAGCCGGCGCGGCCTTGCGGGCGGGTGCGGCGCAGCCGCAATTGCTGGAGCTGGGTGCCGAAACCGCCTCGGCCCAGGGCTGGCGCCGTGCGGTGATGGCCTGGCTGCTGCTGCAGGCCAGGGCCCATGATCAGGCGGGCGAGGTGGACAAGGCCCAGGCCGTCAGGCGCAGGCTGTCGCTGCTGGAGAAGACGGCCAGCGGTGGGGGCACATCGGCCGGCAAATGAAAACAGCGCCAGTCCGAAAGGGATGGCGCTGGGCAGGCATTTGCAGGCGTTTGCGGGGCTTACATCGACGACAGCAGGGCGCCCGGGTCTTTTTGCAGCAAGGTGTCTGCGGCCGGGGCGGCGCTGTCCAGCCAGAAGGTGGCAACGCTGGCGGCTACGGCAAGCACGACCGTGGCGGTGAAGGCGATGAAGGGATGACGTCCGAAGGGGCTGGGTCTGCGCATGGTGGACCTCCTGTCTGGCAGCGCAGGCAGAGCATTGGGCTGGGCCTGGACTCCATTGCACACCGGATTGCGCAGCGCGGCTGTCGGACAATCGCTTTCTCTCTTGACGTTTGTAAAAAAGTACTGAGAGAAAATTTCTATCGACTTTCAAGAGTCCGAAAAAAAAGCGAGGCAGAGCCTCGCTGAAAGTTCGGGACGTAAGTCCCTGGCCCGTGCTGGCAGGCCAGGCGTCGCCTTAGAAACGGTGGCGGATACCCGCGATCAGGCTGGTGCCCGACTTCAGGTCCGTGATGCGGTCGTGCATCAGCACGGTGTACACGTCGGTGCGCTTGGACAGGTAGTGGTCGTAGCCCAGGCTGGCCGTGGTGCGCGTGGAGTCCACGGCGCCGATTTCGGCCTTGGTGCGGGCCAGGGCTGCCTTGATGGTGCCGGCGCTGGTCACGGGCACGTCCAGGCCCAGCGAGTAGGTGCTGTTCTTGCGGTCCAGATCCTTGACCTTGGCCTGGCCGTAGGTTGCGTACAGCTTGGCCACTTCGAAGTTGTAGGTGCCGCCCAGCATCCAGTCGGTCTTGGTGGGCATCACGGCCAGGCTCACGGGGTTGCTGATCTGGGCGCGCTCGTAGAAGGCCACCAGGCTCAGGGGGCCGCCGAAGTACATGGCGTTCACGCCGATGTTCTTCTTGCCGGAATCGCCGCCCTTTTCACCGAACTGGTAGTGGACGTTCGCCTGCAGGCCGCCGAACTTGGGCGTGGTGTAGACGACCTGGTTGCTCCAGCCGGTGTCGGACGGCGTGGTCAGGTTGGCCGAGCCCCAGGCTGTCGTGCCCACGTTGGCGTGCAGCACCAGCGGGGAGATGGTGAAGGAGTCGCCGAAGGGGTTGGTCAGGATGGTGGGCAGGAAGTTGGGCGCCATGCCGCGGCCCAGGCGCACCGTGCCGAAGCCGCCGGACAGGCCGACGTTGGCATCGCGCGAGAAGTACGGGTCACCATCGAAACGGCCGGGGCTGCCAGTGTCCACACGCATGAAGGCCGTCAGCTGGAAATCGACCTTCAGGCCGCCGCCCAGGTCTTCCTGGCCCTTCATGCCCCACCAGGAGGTGGTCATGCCGCCCGAACCCACGACACCCTTGCCGCTGGCGTCGCCAGCCATGCGCATGGAGCCGGCATAGGCGTCCACCAGGCCAGTCAGCTGGACCGAGCTTTGGGCGTGTGCAGCGCCGGCGCAGGCCAGTGCAGCGGCCAGTGCGATGAAGGAACGTTTCATGTTGAGGAGTCTTTCATTGTTGGAGAGTGGAAACGGGTGGCCAGTGCTGTGACCGGGGCAGACGATGAACCAATCGCCCGGGCTGGGCTACGTGGCAAACCTGGGACAGTGGCGTTTTCGCATCAGGGGCGGGCTGGCGTCGGCACGTCTTTGCGGCCTGTGCGCAAGGCGGTCTTGACTGGCTAAGCCGCGTATTACAACGCATCCCAGCCATTGCACCGGCCAGAAAGTGGTGTCTTTGACACAGTTATGACGAAACTTAATTTGTGTTTTGCACTCTCGCGGCTTGAACACTGCCGTGCACTGGGATGGGGCCGGGGCACCAGGGCTGTGCAGCAGGTCGTTGCAAGAGGGCTCAAAGGTCAATTCAGGGCTCCTTGTTCGTCGGTTGGGCGGTGGATCTGTGCCTGTTGCCAGGCCTTTGGCTGCAACTGATTGCAAACAGCGTGCCAGCTTGCAACCCGGCCATGGACCAGGCATGGGCCCCATGAGCCGGGCATGTGCTTCCAGACGTGTCAGACTCGCGCCCATGTCCGAATCCACCCTGCTCGTTGCCGATGACCACCCGCTGTTCCGCGCCGCGGTGATCCATGTGCTGCGCGAGGCCCTGCCGCAGTTCGCCGTGTTGGAGGCCGCAAGCGCCGCCACGCTGGGCGCGGCGCTGCAGCAGCACCCCGAGATCGAGCTGGTGCTGCTGGACCTGGCCATGCCTGGGGCGCGTGGTTTCTCGGCGCTGCTGCATGTGCGCGGCGAGTACCCCGATGTTCCGGTGGTGGTGATTTCCTCCAACGACCATCCGCGCGTGATCCGCCGTGCGCAGCAGTTCGGTGCTGCAGGCTTCATTCCGAAATCGGCGCCGGCCGAGGCCATAGGCACGGCCCTGCAGGAGGTGCTGGACGGCGGCAGCTGGTTCCCGCCCATGGCCGCCGAGCGCTCCGAGGCCGACGCCGCGCTGGCCGCGCGGCTGGCCCAGCTCACGCCCCAGCAGTTCCGCGTGCTGCTGTGCCTGGCCGATGGCCTGCTCAACAAACAGATCGCCCACGAGCTGGGGCTGGCCGAGAACACCGTCAAGGTGCATGTGACGGCCATTCTCAAGAAGCTGGAGTGCTACAGCCGCACGCAGGCGGCCGTGCTGGTCAAGAGCCTGGAGAACGACGGCACGGTCTGAACGCCAGGCCCTGCCGTGCCACGTCTATCGGTGGCGCAGCAGCATCTGGCTCATGAGCGCGCGCAGCGCGGGCGGGCGCACGGGCTTGGCCAGAAAGCCCCAGCCGCGCTCGGCCGCCTGGCGGCGCACCATGCCGTCGCGCTCGGCCGTGACCAGGATCACGGGCGGCGACTGGCCCCAGCGCTGGCACAGCTGGGCGTACACATCGGGGCCGTGCAACTGGCCCAGGCGCACATCGAGCAGCACCAGCTGCGGCGCTTCGCCGGGCGCGGCCAGCGCCAGCGCCTCGGCCGGGCCACCGGCCAGCGGCACGTTGCAGCCCCAGCGCTGCAGCAGGGCGCGCATGGCGGTGCAGGACTGGGCATCGTCTTCCACGTACCAGGCGCTCATGCCCTGCAGCGGTGCGTCCTGGCCTGCCTCGCCGCAATGCGTGGCCGCGGCGATCTGCGGCACGGCTGCGGGATCGCCCAGCGGCACGCAGACCCAGAACACGCTGCCCCGGCCCAGGTGCGAGCGCAGGCCGATCTCGTGGCCCAGCAGGCGGCCCAGGCGCTCGACGATGGCCAGGCCCAGCCCGGCGCCACGGTCGTCGCCATGGCCTTCGTCCAGGCGGCGGAATTCCTCGAAGATCTCGTGCTGCAGGCTTTCGGGAATGCCCGGTCCCTGGTCGTGCACCTCGATGCGCAGCTGCTGGCCCTGGCGCCGGCAGCCGATGACGATGCGGCCCTGGCGCGTATAGCGTATGGCGTTGGACAGGAAGTTCTGCAGGATGCGGCGCAGCAGGGCCTCGTCGCTGCGCACCACGCAGCGCGTGTCCACCGCGCTCAGGCGCAGGCCCCGGCTTTCGGCCAGGATGCCGAAGTTGTGGCGCATGACCTGCAGCAGCGGCCCCAGCGCGAAGTCGCGCACGCGCACCTCCAGCTGGCCCGATTCCATGCGCGAGATATCCAGCAGGCTGCCCAGGATGGCGTCCTGCGCGGCCAGGGCGCCGTCGATGCTGTCGGCCACATGGCGGCCCGCGTCGTCATGCAGATGGCTGCGCAGCAGGGAGCTGAACATGCGCGCGGCGTTCAGCGGCTGCAGCAGGTCGTGCACGGCGGCGGCCACGAAGCGGGTCTTGTAGCGGTTGGCCTGCTCGGCCTCGCGCTTGGCTTCGGCCAGGTCGCGCGTGCGCTCGGCAATGCGCTGCTCCAGCGCATCGGCCAGCGAGCGCAGCTCGCGCGCGGCGTTCTTGTAGCTGGTGATGTCGGCGTAGCTGGTGACGAAGCCGCCATCGGGCAGCGGGTTGCCGCGGATCTCCAGCACCGTGCCGTCGTCCTTGGTGCTTTCACGCAGGTGCGGGCTGCCGCTGCGCAGATGCTGCAGCCGCCGGTGGATGGCCTCTTCGATGGGGCCGGGCCCCAGCAGGCCGCGCCGGGCGTTGTAGCGGAACAGGTTCTCTATGGGCTGGCCCGTGCGCAGCAGTTCGGAGGGAAAGCGGAACAGCTCCACGTAGCGCGAGTTCCAGGCTACCAGGTTGAGGTCGGCATCGATCACCACCACGCCCTGGGGCAGGTGCTCCAGGCTGCGGCTCAGGCCCGTGTCGGCCTGGCGCGCGGCCTGGACGATGCCGTCCTGGGCCGTGCGCAGCTCCTGGGCATGCTGGCGCAGCACGGTCTCCAGCTCCAGGCGGCTGCGCAGGCGCAGCGCAGCCAGCCGCCTGCGCTGGCGCACGAACAGCACCAGCAGGCCCAGGGCCAGCCAGCCGCCCGCAGCGGCCGCCGCCGCCCAGCGGCTGGCCACGGTGCTGGCCTGCGTGTCGTGCAGCAGGTGCAACTGCCAGTCGCTGCCGGGCAGGGGCAGGGTCTGCCACAGCGTGGTGCCGGGCAGGGCGGGCTCCTGCATCTGCACCAGGCGGCTGCCTTGCTCCAGGCCCTGGCGCACGCGGTAGCGCATGGGGTGCAGTTCCTGGTCGATGTACTGGCGCGTGGCGGCCAGGTCCGCTTCGTCGGCGGGGCTCAGGGGGGACAGCAGGCGGTAGCGCCAGTCGGGCTGGCTGGCCAGGAAGACCACGCCGTGCTCGTCCGAGGCCATGACCACGTCGGGCGTCTGCAGCCATTCGCGCTCCAGCTCCAGCAGCGCGATCTTGATCACCACCAGGCCCGCGACGGCGTTCTGTTCGTCCAGGATGGCCTGCGACAGGAAGTAGCCCGGCAGGCCCGTGGTCAGGCCGATGCCGTAGAAGCGTCCGCTGCCGCGCGACAGCGCCTGCTGCACATAGGGCCTGAAGCTGTAGTCCACGCCCACGTTGCTGCGCGTCTCGCGCCAGTTGCTGGCGGCCAGGGCCGTGCCGTGGCGGTCGATCAGGGTCAGCGTGGACGACTGGCTGGCGCCGTTGGCCTGCTCCAGCTTGCGGTTCAGGGCATCGACCTCGGCGGGAGACAGCGGGTGGGTGAGGGCGGCGCGCAGTTGCGCGTCCAGCGCCAGCACCTCGGGCAGGGTGCGGTAGCGGTCTATGCGCTGGCCCAGGGCCTGGGCGTAGAGGCTGAGCTGGCGCTGCACGCTTTCGGCCTCGCCGCGCAGGGCGCGGTGGTAGACCAGCTCACCGGCCAGCAGCATGCAGGCGAGCATGCCGCCGAACAGCAGCAGCAGGGTCCAGAAGGAACGGCGTGAAGGGCGTCGAACGGGTTGGGGCATGGTGGTCTGGACCCGATTGGGCGCCAGCTTGGTGCCTTCCAGGGGCGGGAAGGAGTTGGGGATTACCCTGATTCTGCGTGCATTCTCCCAGGGAGAGCACCTGCGCCTAATACCAATAGGTTATCGGCGCCGGAGCACGCCAGCGGTACAAACTGGACCTCGCCGCACCTTGGTGGTGCGCCCACCCCCCACACAGTCCCGCCGGAGCCGCACCATGCATGCCGTCCCCACCCACGCCGCCAGCCCCGAGCGGCTGCCTTTCTACCGCCAGCTGTATTTCCAGGTGGTGGTCGCCATCGTGGCAGGCGTGCTGCTCGGCCACTTCGAGCCCCAGTACGCCGAGCAGTTCAAGCCGCTGGGCGATGCCTTCATCAAGCTGGTGAAGATGATCATCGCGCCGGTGATCTTCCTGACCATCGTCACCGGCATTGCGGGCATGACGCACCTGCGCACCGTGGGCCGCGTGTTCCTCAAGGCCATGGCCTACTTCCTGTTCTTCTCCACGCTGGCCCTGGTGGTCGGCATGGTGGTGGCGCACGTGGTGCAGCCCGGCGCGGGCATGAACATCAACCCGGCCGACCTGGACCAGGCCGCCGTCAAGGGCTATGTGGCCAAGTCGCATGAGCTGACGCTCACCGGCTTTGCCATGGACATCATCCCCAAGACGCTGGTCAGCCCCTTTGTGGGCGACAACATCCTGCAGGTGCTGTTCGTGGCCGTGCTGTTCGGCATCTCGCTGGCCATGGTCGGTGATGCGGGCAAGCCCGTGCTGAACTTCCTGGAGGCGCTGACGGCCCCCGTGTTCAAGCTGGTCGGCATCCTGATGAAGGCTGCGCCGCTGGGAGCCTTTGGCGCCATCGCCTTCACCATCGGCAAGTTCGGCCTGGGTTCGCTGGTGAACCTGGCCTGGCTGGTGGGCTCGTTCTACATCACCTCGCTGCTCTTCGTGGTCGTGGTGCTGGGCTTCGTGGCGCGGCTGTGCGGCTTCTCGGTGCTCAAGCTGGCGCGCTACCTGAAGGCCGAGCTGCTGCTGGTGCTGGGCACCTCGTCCTCTGAATCGGCCCTGCCTTCGCTGATGCAGAAGATGGAGCGCGCCGGCTGCGGCAAGTCCGTCGTGGGCCTGGTCGTGCCCACGGGCTATTCGTTCAACCTGGACGGCACCAACATCTACATGACGCTGGCCGCGCTGTTCATCGCCCAGGCCACCAACACCCACCTGACCCTGGGCCATGAGATAGCGCTGCTGCTGGTGGCCATGCTCAGCTCCAAGGGCGCTGCCGGCGTGACCGGCGCAGGCTTCATCACCCTGGCCGCCACGCTGGCCGTGGTGCCCGAGGTGCCGGTGGCCGGCATGGCCCTGATCCTGGGCGTGGACCGCTTCATGAGCGAGTGCCGCTCGCTGACCAACTTCATGGGCAACGCCGTGGCCACCGTGGTGGTCTCGCGCTGGGAAAACGAGCTGGACTACAGCAAGCTCAACGCCGCCCTGGACGGAGAGCCCGTGCAGGCCCTGCCTGCCGAGGCCGCAGCCGTCAAGGCCTGAGTCCGCAGGCCCCGGGCACCCAACCCTCTCCTGCTCGATGCGGCGGCCTTGGCCGCCGCATTCGCTTGCGATGCGCCCCGCATCGCTCTCAGCGATAGTCGATCCACACCCCGCCTGCGTCGGCCGAACGCACGCAGTTCTCCACCCAGCGCACTCCCTCGACGCCCGCCTGGATGTCCGGATAGCGGATCTTGCCCAGGGCCAGGCTGTCGCCCCGGTCCGTGGCATGCATGGCCAGGGCGAAGCGGCGGTAGAGGTTGGCCCAGGCCTCGAACAGGCCCTCGGCATGGCCGGCGCCGATGCGGTCTTCCTGCCGTGCAGCGGGATGCAGGTAGTCCATGCCGCGATCGAGCACCTGGGCCGGCCGGCCCTGGATTTCGTGGCGCAGCTGGTTGGGATGCTCGTCCCACCATTCCAGGCTGGCCTTCGAGCCGATGACACGCAGCCTTTGCCCATGCATGGAGCCGCTGTTGACCGCGCAGGCCCACAGATAGCCCATGGCGCCGCCCCGGTACTGCATGAGGGCGAGTGCGTTGTCCTCCAGCGGGGCGCGGCTGCCGATGAAGCTCTGCCGCGAGCACATCAGCCGCTCTATCTCCAGCCCGGGCAGCACCAGCTGCGAGAGGTACAGCGGATGCGTGCCGAGGTCGCCCAGCACATAGCTGGGGCCGGCATGGGCCGGGTCCATGCGCCAGCGCGCGGCCGGGCTGGAGGCTTCCACCGCCTCGCTGTGAAAGCCGTGCGAGAACTGCATCTGCACGATGCGGATCTCGCCCAGCTCGCACTGCGCGACCATCTCGCGCGCCTGCTCCATGAGCTGGTGGCCCGCGTAGCCGTAGGCCACGCCCACGATCCGCCTGCTGGCACGCGACAGCTCCAGCAGCTGCAGAGCTTCGGCCGTGGTGAAGCACAGCGGCTTTTCGCAGACCACGTGCAGCCCCGCCAGCAGCGCGGCCCTGCAGATCTCGAAATGGGTGTTGTTGGGCGTAGCGATGGACACGGCGCGGATGCCGTCCGGGCGGCGCGCCTCTGCCTCGAACATGGCGCGGTAGTCGGCATAGCAGCGCTGCGCATCCAGGCCCAGCCGCTCGCCGAACTGCCGGCCGCGCACCGGGTCGATGTCGAAGGCGCCAGCCACCAGCTGCAAGCCGTGGTCGCGCTGCGCCGCCGATCGGTGCACCGGGCCGATCTGGCTGTCCTGTCCCCCGCCGACCATGGCCCAGGCAATCGGGTGGCCGGGCATGGGTGTTGCGTCGATCATGGTGTTCACCTTTCTCTTTCGTCTTCAGCAAAAACCGACAGAGGCCAGGAAGGCGCGGCTGGCCGCCACGTCGGGTAGGCTGGCGCCCGCGTTGCGCGGGTCGCGCTCCTGCTCCACGGTGATGCAGCCGGCATAGCCGATCTCCAGCAGCGTGGCCCTGATGGCCGGATAGTCGAGCACGCCTTGGCCGATGGGGCACATCACGCCCCGGGCGCAGGCATCGAAGAACGCAATGCGCTCACCCATCACCTGCCCGTACACCTGGGCGTCTATGTCCTTGAAATGCACGTATTCCAGCCGTGCCGCATGCCGGCGCAGCCAGCTTGCCGGGTCCATGCCGCTGTAGTGCAGATGGCCCGTGTCCAGGCACAGTCCGGCGGTCTGCGCCGGCACGTCGGCGACGATGCGGTCGATCTCGTCGGCAAATTCGATGTAGCCGCCCGCATGCGGATGGATCACCGCGCGCACGCCGAAGCCGTTCCAGGCAAGGTGCGCTATCTGGCGGATGTGATCGACCATGGCGGCCCAGCGTGCATCGGACAGGCGCGGGGCGCGGTCCGGGTGGCCGGCCTCGAAGTCGCGCTCGGGATGGCCCCAGTCGATCACCACGAGATAGGGCGCCGGGTAGCGCATCCCGGCTGCGGCGGCCGGCCTGGGAAGCTGGCTGATGAGTCCGCAGATCTCGCGTGTCTGGCGAAGCAGCTGCGGCAGCCGGGCCGGCGAGACGAGATCGTCGAAGATGGTGCCGGCGGTGATGCACAGGCGCCGCCGCGTGAATTCCGTGCGTACCAGGGCCACGTCGAGCGGGATGTAGCCGCAGGGGCCGAGTTCCATGCCCCGAAAGCCCGCCTCGCAGGCCTCGTCCAGCACCTGGCGCCAGGGCGGCAGGTGCGGGTTGTCCACGTTGTCCACGCCCCAGCAGCAGGGGGCGCAGCCAATGGTCAGGGATGCTGTCTTGGTCGCAGTCATGGCGTCGGGGGCTCAGGGCTGGTAGAACGCCGGGCGCGGTGCGGTCGCCATGCGCTCTATCGCGCCGGAGGACTGCGCCAGCACGCAGGCATCGGCGGCCACTGCGGCGGCGTAGCCATCCCAGGCCGAGGGGCCCGTCAGTTGCCGGTCGCGCACGCCGTCGATGAAGGCCTGCAGCTCCACGTCGTAGGCGGCGATGAAGCGCTGCTTCCAGTCGGTCAGCAGGGGCGTGCAGTGGCTGGCCGCGCGCTTCATCGGCACGGCCGCAGGCTCCGGCAGGCGCGCGATGCCCGTCTCGCCCACCACTTCGCACTGGATGTCGTAGCCGTACCGGCAGTTGACGAATACCTCCACGTCGATGCGCACACCGCCCACGGTCTCCAGCAGGATGATCTGCGGATCGTGCAGATGCGGCAATGCGTGGCGCGTCTTCCTGGGGAACACCACCTGGGCACTGGCGTAGTCGTCGTCCAGCAGCCAGCGCAGGACATCGAGCTCGTGGATCAGCGTATCGGTGATGGCCATGCTGGTGGTGTAGCCCTCGGCCACCGTGGGATTGCGGTGCGCGCAGTGCACCATCAGGGGCGCGCCAATCTCGCCGGCGGCGATGACATGGCGCAGCGCACGGTAGCCCGCGTCGTAGGGGCGCATGAAGCCGACCTGCACCAGCCGCTGCCCATGGGCCATCTCCGCCTGCACGATGCGCAGGCAGCCGGCAGCGGTGACCGCCAGCGGCTTTTCGCAGAACACCGGCTTGCCCTGGGCGATGGCCGCCAGCACCAGCTCCTCGTGCGTGGGTCCCCAGGACGTGACCAGTACCGCCTGCACCTGCGGCGCGGCAATCAGCGCCGGGCCGCTGTCAAAGGCCTCGATGTCCGGGCCGTGCCGGGCCATCACCTCACGCACCTGCTGCGCATCGATGTCCGTCACCGCCACTACCCGGGCGCCCGACAGCGTCTGGCACATCCTGCGGATATGGTCCTGGCCTATGGCCCCGCAGCCAATCACTCCGATCTGCAATGTCATGTCGTCCTCTCCTCGTCAAAGCAATGAATGGCGGATGAAGTCCATGCTTTGCCGCAGCAAAGCCTCGCTGTCGGCCGCTTGCGTGATCCCTTCCGCGAACGGCTCGAACGAGACCGGGGCGCCGCAGCCGCGATCGAGCAGGGCGCGCAACTGGGCGATGTTGCCCAGGCGGTCACCTTCGCCGACCAGCACGCGATGGCCGTCGCGCATCTGGCCGCTCTCCAGCTGGCGGTCCTCGACGCCCGAGACATGCACCAGCCCGGTCTGTTCGGGAAAGAACAGGTCTTCGCCCGCCAGGTGGTGGTGGAAGCTGTCGTGCACCAGCTTGAAATGGCGCTCGCCCGCGGCCTCATGGATGGCGGCCACCGCATCGGACTTGCGGCGCAGTGCGCACTCGGCAAAGCCCAGGGGCTCGACCAGGCCCTGGATGCCGTGGCCGTCGAGGATGGGGCGCAACTGCCGCAGCGCCTGCACCAGGTCGCGCCGCCGTTCGCCGGGCGTGCGCGCATCGGCCCGGTCGTTCAACGGACACATGACCAGGGCCTGCGCGCCGCAGTCACGCGCATACGCAGCCAGTTCGCGCGCCTTGCGTTCGATGCCTGCGTCGAAAACGTCGAAGGGATACAGCGCGTTGATTGACAGGATGGTGATGCCCGCCTGCTGCGCTGCAGCCCGGATCGCGGCGGGCGCCGTGCCGTCGCGCATCTCGGCGTGGGGCAGATCGTTGCGGATCTCGATGGCCGACACGCCCAGGCGCCGGCACATGCCCAGGTAGTCGGCAAACGGCATGCGAGAGGCGCTGATGCGGTTGATGGCGAAGTGGATGGGCTGGTGCATGGCAAGAGCTCAGGCTGAAAGGGGCAGGGCGGCGGGGGAGAAATGCCTGTTCAGGTAGCGCTGTATCTCCCGGCGCATGAAGCGGCTGGATTCGGCGGCCCGCTCCTCCCAGGCGAACACGCAGGACGACAGCACGCCGTCGAAGCCGGCTGCGCCCAGCGTGCCGAAGAACAGGTCCCAGTCGATCTCGCCCTGGCCCATGTCCAGGTGCTGGTGCACGCGGATGTGGTGCGAGCCCGGCGGGTTGACGATGTAGCGCAACTGGCTGCTCTTGCGGTGGTCGAAGGTATCGGCCACGCGCACATGGGCCAGCAGCGGTGCCGCCTCGCGCAGCATGGCGGCCATGTCGTCGCCGTAGTGGAAGGTGTGCGGGGCGATATAGGACAGCCGCAGCGCCTTCGAGCCCATGTTCCTCACGATGTCCATGGCCGGCTGCAGCTGCTCTATCCAGTCCTCCGGATGCGGCTCCACGGACAGCGTGATGCCTTCGCGCTCCAGGATGGGCAGCAGCTCGTCCATGGAGCGGAACCAGGCGGCCTCGCACATCTCTTTCGGATTCGCGCCGGCAGGACCGTTCACCGAGCGCTCGGGCGATGCGCCTCGGCCGAACTCGGACACCATCAGCGCGCAGTCCATCTCCACGGCGACTTCGATGGCCTTTCTCCAGCAGCGCATGGCCCATTGCCGTTCGTCCTCGAACGGGCTGGCCCAGCGGTACATGGGCTGCAGCGATGCCAGCGCCACGCCGCTGGCGCGCATCGCCTGGCGGAATGCGGCCATGCGCTCCTTGGTGGCGCGCGGCATCACCCACCAGTCCAGGAAGTCGCTGCGCGGCGACAGTTCGATCTGGTCATAGCCCAGCTCGGCCACGGCGTGCGGCAGGCGGTCCAGGCACTCGTGCCGGATCATGTAGGGATCGAGGGCGATTTTCATGATGCCTCCCTGCAGGGCGCGCCGTCAGCGCCGCGCCTTCTTGTTGCGGTACTGGTCTGCGACCACGGCCGCGACGATGATGGCGCCCTTGACCATCTCCTGGTAGTAGGCGTCGATGCGGATGAAGGTGAAGCCCGAGGTCATGACGCCCAGGATCAGCACGCCGATCACCGTGCCGGTGATGCGGCCCACGCCGCCCGCCAGCGAGGTGCCGCCGATCACGACGGCGGCGATCGCATCGAGCTCGTACATGACGCCCATGCCGGACTGGCCGGAGATTGCCCGCGCCGCCGTCACCGTGCCGGCGATGCCGCTGAGCACGCCGGCAATCATGTAGACCCAGACCAGATGCCGACGCACGTTGATGCCCGAGACCACGGCAGCCTGGCGGTTGGCGCCGATGGCATAGGTGAACTTGCCAAAGCGCGTATGGCGCAGCACGGTGTGGAAGACGGCGGCAAGCACCAGGAAGATGAGCACCGGATGGGCGCCGGAGCCCAGCGCCGCGAACTCGTCCGTCAGCATGGAGACGGGCGTGCCGTTGGTGAACCACTTGGCGAAGCCGCGTGCCGCGACCATGGTGCCCAGCGTGGCGATGAAGGGCGGGATGCCGGTGAAGGCGATCAGCGAGCCATTGATCAGCCCGACCGTCAGGCCCACGCACATGCCGGCCAGCACGGGCCAGACCACGGGCAGATCGGTGAGTTGGGGGAACACCGCGCGCGGAAAGTCCGATACCTGCGCCAGGCTGGCCGACACCACGGCGGCGGCGGCCACCACGGAGCCGGAGGACAGGTCGATGCCGCTGGTGATGATGACCAGGTTGACGCCCACGGCGATGATGCCTACCACCGCCATCTGCAGCACGATGATCTGCAGCCGCTCGGCGTTGAGCAGAAAGCTCTGGCCCACGGTGAGCCAGCCTGCCGCCTCGAAGAACAGGGCGATGCCCAGCAGCACGAGGAAGATGCTGAGCTCCGGCGGCCACCGGGCGCGCTGCTTTCGGGCGGGCTGGGTCTGCGCTTGGGTTTTCGTTTGCGTTTGGGCTTGCGAAACCGTCTGGGAATTGCTCATCTTGCGTGTCTCCGTTGCGTATCGGGGCTCAGCGGGAGGCCAGTTCCATGATCCGCACCCGGTCGGCGTCCCTGCGCTCGACGATGCCGGTCATGCGCCCCTCATGCATGACCAGGATGCGGTCGCTCATGCCCAGCACCTCGGGCATTTCCGAGGAGACCATCAGCACGGCAGTTCCCTGGGCCGCGAGCGCGCCCACGAGGCGATGGATCTCGGCCTTGGCGCCCACGTCGATGCCGCGCGTCGGCTCGTCCAGGATGAGGATGCGCGGGCGCGTCAGCAGCCAGCGGCCGATCAGCACCTTTTGCTGGTTGCCGCCGGACAGGTTGCGGATGTCCTCGTGCAGCCCGGGGGACCGGACCTGCAGCATGCGGGCCATGTCCTCGCATTCGCGCGCCACGGCGGCATGCGCGACCAGACCCCAGCGCACATGGCGCTCGTGCAGCAGCGCCACCTCCATGTTGGCCAGCAGGTCCAGGCCCATGAAGCAGCCCGTGTCCTTGCGGTCCTCGGTGAGAAAGGCCATGCCCAGCCGCATGGCCTGGGCAGGCGAGGTGATGCGCACCGGCTCGCCGCCGATGCGGATCTCGCCGCAGGTGGCGGGCACGACGCCGAACAGCGCCTCGGCAAGATTGGAGCGCCCGGAGCCCACCAGGCCGGCCACGCCCAGGATCTCCCCGGCGCGCAGCTCGAAGCGCAGGCCATGGAACACGCCGTCGACGCCCAGCCCGTCCACCGAGAGCACCACATCGCCCAGGGCCACGTCCTGCTTGGGGAACATCCGGGTGATCTCGCGCCCGACCATCATGCGGATGATGTCGTCGCGCGTGACATCGGCCGATGCATGCGTGCCTATGTACCTGCCGTCGCGGAACACCGAGAACTCGTCGGCGATCTCGAACAGCTCGTTCATCTTGTGCGTGATGTAGACGATGCCTTTGCCCTGGCCGCGCAGGTGGCCGATGATGCGAAACAGGTGCTCCACCTCCCGGTCGGTGAGCGCGGAGGTGGGCTCGTCCATGATCAGCACCTCGGAGTCGAAGGACACGGCCTTGGCGATCTCCACCATCTGGCGGCTGGCCACGCTCAGCGTGCGCACCTCGGAGTCGGGGTCCATGTCGATGGCCAGCCGCTCGAACAGGGCCTGGGTGCGCTGGCGCAGCTGGCGGTGGTCGACCAGGCCCAAGCGGTTGACGGGCTCGCGGCCGATCCAGATGTTCTCGGCCACCGTCATGCTGGGCATGAGGTTCAGCTCCTGGTGGATCATGGCGATGCCTTGCCTGAGCGCATCCAGCGGGCTGCGCAGCGTGACGGGCCGGCCCCTGAGGCGGATCTCTCCGGTGTCGGGCGCATGCACGCCGGCAATGATCTTCATCAGGGTGGATTTGCCGGCGCCGTTCTCGCCCATCAGCGCATGCACGCTGCCGCTGCGCAGGCGCAGCTGCACATCGGCCAGCGCCACGACGCCCGGAAACGACTTGCCCACCCCACGCACCTCCAGCAGGTCGCTGCAGGCATGGGGCGCGTGTTGCGCGCACGGTGCGGCAGGCGCGGGTGGGCCGCGGTCCGGCCCGTGCACAGGGGATGCGGACATGGCTCAGGGCCTGGCGTACTGGCCCATGTTCTCGGGCGTCACCAGCTCGAAGGGCACGTTCACGAAGCGCTCCACGGGCTGTTTGCCGGCCAGGCGCAGGGCGGCATCGACCGCCTTGGCGCCCTGTCCGGCCAGGTTCTGGAAGACGGAGACCTTGAGGTCGCCGTTCTTCATGGAGGACAGCCCGTCGGGCGTGGCGTCTATGCCGGCCACGATGGTGTCGGGCCTCCACTTGCGGGCCGCCTTCAGCGCGTTGATGGCGCCAATCGCCATCTCGTCGTTGTTGGCGAGGATGGCGTCGAACTTCATGCCCGAGCTCAGCCAGTTCATGGTGATGTCCTGGCCCTGCGTGCGGCTCCACTTGCCCTCGCGCTTGTCGAGGATCTTCATTTCCGCGCATTCGGGCGTGGCCGCCACTTCCTCGATGTCGCGGGTGCGGGTGCGCGCCGATTCGTTGGAGAGCTCCCCCATCAGCACCAGGATGTTGCCGCGGCCCTCCAGCAGCTTGCAGACCTGGCGGGCCTGCAGCGTGCCCGAGAGTTTTTCGTCGGAGGCCACCACGGCGGTGCCTGCGGGCAGCTTGTCGAAATCGACGGGCTGGCGGTTCACGTAGACCAGCGCGATCCCGGCGTCGCTCACCATGCGGGTGATTCTGGGCGTGGCGTCGGTGTCCACCGGGTTGACGATGATGGCGTCGGCCCGCTGGGCAATCATGTTCTGGATCTGGCTCAGCTGCTTGCCCACATCGTTGCTGGCGTCCTCGATCTGCAGCTCGGCCCCGTGTTTTTTGGCCGCGTCCACGATGCCGTTGCGCAGGATGGTCAGGCCGGTGTCGTCGAAGAGCGCCATCGCCACGCCGATCCTGAGGGGCTGCGCGTGGGCTTGCGCCTGTGTCAGCGCCTGGGTCTGCTTCTGCGTCTGAGCCTGGGAATGCACGGGCAGTGCTGCCAGAAAGGCGGCGGCAATGGCCGCCAGCAGGTGGTTTTTCCTCATCCCTCGTCTCCTTGTCCTTGAGCGGCAGCGGGGCGCGTTCACATCCCGCCTTGACTCGCCAAACACCGGATTGCCCCGGACCCTGAGGAGAAATGTAGTTCTGTCCCTCTAATTTTTGGAAATTAATTTCTAAGTAAATACACCTAAGGAAAAAAATTTCTAATAGTTTTAATCTTTTTCCATGTTCTGAACGCTGGCCAAGCGCTGCCTGCGGACAGCCCCTGAGCAATGGCCATGGAAAGGCAAGACAAGAGATGACAGGCACCGTGACCGGCACCGTGAGATTGACCGTCAGCCAGGCGCTGGTCCGCTACCTGGCCGCCCTGCAGGCCGAGGTCATGCAGCCCGATGGCCGCACCGCCGTCCAGCCCTATTGCGCAGGGGTATTCGCCATCTTCGGACATGGCAACGTGGCCGGGCTGGGCGAGGCCCTGCATGCCGAACGGCAGCGGCTGCCCACGCTGCGCGCCCACAGCGAACAGGGCATGGCCCATGCGGCCGTGGCCTTTGCCAAGGCGCACTTTCGCCAGCGCATGATGGCCGTGACCTCGAGCATCGGGCCCGGCGCCACCAACCTGGTGACCCCGGCCGCGTTGGCGCATGTGGCGCGGCTGCCGCTGTTGCTGCTGCCCGGGGACATCTTTGCCTCGCGCCTGCCCGATCCCGTCCTGCAGCAGGTGGAGAGCTTCGAGCAGGGTGATCTGAGTGCCAACGACTGCCTGCGTCCGGTCACGCGCTACTTCGACCGCATCATGCAGCCCGGGCAATTGCTGGCGGCCTTGCCGCGCGCCATCCAGGTCATGACCGACCCGGCGCAGTGCGGCCCCGCCTGCCTTGCGCTGCCGCAAGACGTGCAGACCCAGGCCTTCGACTGGCCCATGGATTTCTTCCACCCGCCGCTGATCCGCCTGCGCCGCCCGCCGGCCGATGCCGCCGAGCTGGAGCAGGCCGTGGCCTTGCTGGCCTGCGCCAAAAGGCCGCTGATCGTGGCGGGCGGCGGCGTGCTGTACAGCCAGGCCTGGGAGGCCTTGCGCGTGTTTGCCGAAACGCATGGCGTGCCGGTGGCCGAGTCGCAGGCCGGCAAGGGCAGCCTGGCCTGGGACCATGCCCTCAACCTGGGCGCCATCGGCGTGACCGGCTCGCCGGCTGCCAACCACGCGGCCCGGCACTGCGATGTGCTGCTGGCCATCGGCACGCGGCAGCAGGATTTCACCAGCGGCTCGCAGGCGCTGTACAGCCAGGCCACGGTGCTGGGCCTGAACGTGCAGCCCTTCGATGCCGCCAGAAAGCGTGGCCGCCAGCTGGTGGCCGATGCCCGTACTGGCCTGGCCCAGCTGGGTGCAGGATTGGCCGGCTGGCGGGCCGATCCACGGTGGACCGAAGAGCTGCGCGCCCGGGCCTCAGCCTGGGCACAGCGCGTGGCGGAGCTGACATTGCACGCGCCCCAGGGCGAGCTGCCCTGTGACGCCGAGGTGATCGGGGCCTTGCGCGAGTCTGCCGCCGACGCAGGGCTGGACAGCGCCCGCAATGACGTCGTGGTCTGCGCGGCCGGCACGCTGCCGGCCGAGCTGCACAAGCTGTGGCGCAGCGGCCTGCCGGGCAACTACCACGTGGACTATGCCTATTCCTGCATGGGCTACGAGATCGCGGGCGGCCTGGGCGTGAAGCTGGCAAGGCCCGAGCGCGAGGTCATCGTGGTCGTGGGCGATGGCTCCTACATGATGCTCAACGCCGAGCTGGCCACCTCGGTGCTGCTGGGCCGAAAGATCATCGTCGTGGTGCTGGACAACCGTGGCTACGGCTGCATAGAGCGGCTGCAGGTGCGCTGCGGCGGCGCCAGCTTCAACAACATGCTCGATGACTGCGTGCCCGAGGGGGGCGAGCGCTCGTCCATCGATTTCGCCCGCCATGCCGCTGCGATGGGCGCCGAGGCCGTCCACGTGGGCGGTGTGCAGGAACTGCGCCGCGAAATGCTGCGTGCGCGGGCGTCCCGCCGCAGCCAGGTGCTGGTGATAGACACCACCCACCGCCGCACCACGGCCGACGGCGGCGCCTGGTGGGAGGTTGCCGTGCCCGAGGTCTCGGGCTGCCCCGAGGTCCAGGGCGCGCGGCGCGAGTACCTGCACCACAAGGCAGGCCAGCGGCGCTGACGCCGCACAACCGTCGCCCCGTACGACTTCTGCCCATCTGCCCATCTGCACCAAGGAGGACTCGCATGACCTGGAAGGTACGCATCGGTATCAATCCCCTGTCCTGGATGAACGACGACCTGCCCTCGCTGGGTGGCGATACGCCGCTGGACACGGCACTGAAGGAGGGCGCCGAGATCGGCTACGCGGGCTTCGAGCTGGGCAACAAGTTTCCGAAAACCGGCCCCGCGCTCAAGGCCAGGCTTGACGCGTACGGGCTGGCCTGCGTCTCCGGCTGGTACTCGGGTTTTCTGGCGCAGGCCGATGCGGGCAGCGATGCACAGGCGATTGCCGCCGAGGCCGAGCGCTGCAAGCCCCACATGGACAGGCTGCGCCACAACGGCGTCGACGTGGTGGTCTATGGCGAATGCGCGGGCACGGTCCAGGGGCAGATCGGCACGCCTGTGTCCCGGCGCCCGCGCTTTGCCGACGATGCGGCCTGGCAGCGCTATGCGTGGCGGCTGGATGCCTTTGGCGCGCACCTGCTGGAGTGCTACGGCATCCGGCTGGCCTATCACCACCACATGGGCGCCCATGTGGAGTCCCCGCAGGATGTGGACCGCCTGATGGCGCTGACCGATCCGCGCAAGGTCTTCCTGCTGTTCGATACCGGCCATGCCTACTACGGCGGGGCGGCCGATCCGGCGGCGCTGCTGAAAAAACATGTGGCGCGCGTGGCGCATGTGCATTGCAAGGATGTGCGTCCCCAGGTGATTGCCCAGGCACGCCAGGGCGACTGGAGCTTTCTGCAGGGCGTGGTCAACGGCATCTTCACGGTGCCGGGCGACGGCGCGCTCGACTTCGAGGCGGTGCTGCGCACGCTCAGGAATGCCGGCTACCAGGGCTGGCTCGTGGTCGAGGCCGAGCAGGACCCCGCCATCGCGCCCGGCTACACATACGCGAAAAAGGGCTACGAGACGCTGCGCGCGCTCGTGGACCGGCTGGGCGCCTGAGGCCATCCGGCATCGAGGCATGAAAACCAAGGGAGGACACCGTCATGACATCTGCAATCCACCACGCCCTGCGGGGCCCTGCGGCCCGGGCCACCGTGCCTTGCCTGTGCGCTGCGGCGCTGGCCGGCGCAGCCAGTCTGGCCACGGCGCAAGGCAGCGTCACGCTGTATGGGCGCATCGTCAGCGGTGTCGACTATATGAACCGCATTGCCGAGAGGCCGGGCCGGTCTTCCGATCAACTCCGGCACGCCGGGCAATGGGGCGCCACCTGGTGGGGGCTGCGCGGGGCCGAGGACCTGGGCGGCGGCCTGAGCGCCGTCTTCCATCTCGAAAGCCAGTTCTCCGCCGACGACGGCACGGTGGGCGACAGCTTCTTCAGCCGCTATGCGGTGGTCGGCCTGCGAAGCCAGACGTACGGCACGCTGCTGCTGGGCCGGGCCATGGGCATTCCCGATGGCGAGGTCTGGGCGCTGGACCCCATGGGCCTGCAGGCCATGGGCGCGGGCACGCTGCAGGGCAACCGGACCTGGGGGTCGCGCCCCAATGCCATCAGCTACCAGTCGCCGGCCTGGGGTGGGCTCTCGTTTCGCACCCAGCTGGGGCTGAACGGGGAGGCGGGCCGTTCCCGGGCCGGGCGCCAGGCCGCCGCCAGCGTGGGCTATGAGCAGGGGCCGCTGGTGCTCAAGGCCTTCTACGAGGAAATCCGTGACGGCAACGGCGCGTTCAGTTCGCTCTACACGGCATCGCGCCTGTACACGGTGGGCGCAACCTACCGCGTGGGCGGCCTGAAGCTGTTCACGGGCTACAGCCAGATCCGGTCAGGTGCGCTGACGGTGGCCGACGCCGACAACCCGGCAGGCGCCCGCAGGCAGCAGACCTACTGGATGGGCGCCAACTACCAGGCCACGCCGGCCCTGGTGCTGGTGGGCGGCGCCTACCGCGCCAACCGCAGTGGCGGCGGCGCCAGCCTGGTGAGCCTGGGGGCGAACTACCATCTTTCCCGGCGCACCATGCTTTATGGCACTGTGGGCACCGTCTCCAACGGCGGCGGAGCCTCGTTCTCGGTGGAGGCCAACAGCGCCAGGCCCGCACCCGGGTCCGGCCAGGAGGGCGTCTACACGGGCATCGTGCACTCGTTCTGACGCTGGCTTTTTGCGCATCAACCCTCGGCCCGGCCGGGTCAAGTCCGGGTGGGCCGGCTCGTGCGGGGCGGCTGCCGCGCCGCTTGGCTGTATTCTTGGTGCTTCGCTTCACGCAGCCTTGCGGCCGTTCCCACCATGCATTTGTCCAGACGCGAATTCCTCGGCGCCGGCGCGGCCGCCGCCTGTGCCTCGCTGGTCGGTTGCGCGGCCTCGGCGCCCGTGTCGGGCAGTTTTCTGCAGCCGTGGCGCAGCCATCTGGAGATGCCGCGCGACCAATGGCGCCAGCGCCTGGCCGCCACCCAGGCGCTGGGCTGCCGGGAGCTGTTCGTGCAATGGAGCGGCCTGCAAGGCGATTCCGAGGCGGACAGCTGGATGCTGGCCGACGCGCAGATCGCCGACCTGCTGGACATCTGCACCGAACTGGGCATGGGTGTGCACCTGGGCCTGCCCTATGACGAGCGCTGGTGGAAGCAGATCAGCCTTTCCAACGCCGCAGGCCCCGCGCCCTACCTGGCGCATATCGCCGAGCAGGGCGCCAGCTATATGTACGCCAGCACCTGGCCGCGCCACGCGGCGTTTCGCGGCTGGTACATCCCCTACGAGCTGGAGCAATACCACTGGGCCGCGCCCGAGCGCATCGAGCTGCTGGTGAGCGCACTGCAGCCACTGGCGCAGGCGGCAGCGGCCACGTCCGGCCAGGTGCCCGGCATCTCCACCTATTTCAGCCAGCTGCAGACGCTGGGCAGCCTGCCCACGCTGTGGAGCATCCTGCTGGACCGCGTGTCCCTGCGCCCCATGGTGCAGGACGGCGTGGGCGTGGCGGGACTGCGCAACTACGAGGCGCTGGCACCGCTGCAGCAGATGCTGCTGGAGCGCAGGGCGCCGTTCGATCTCATCGTGGAACTGTTCGAGCAACTGCCGCCCACGCGGCCCGATGGCTCGGACTTCCAGGCGCGCACGGCCAGCTTCGAGCGCGTGCGCCGCCAGTGGGACGTGGCCCGCGACTATGGTGCCCAGCGCGTCGTCGCCTTCGCCATCGACCCCTGGGTGCTGAACGACACGCCAGAGGCCCGGCAACTGCTGCGCGAGTGGAAGGCCGCCGCCCGCTGAGCGCGGTGGCTGCCGGGTCAGAAGCGCTTGCCGATGATCTCTCTGAGGATTTCGCTGCTTCCGCCGAAGATCCGCAGCGCCCGTGCATCGGCCCAGGCGCGGCCAATGCCGTATTCGGCCATGTAGCCGTAGCCGCCGTGCAGCTGCAGCAGCTCGTCCAGGACCTGGCCCTGCAGCTCGGTGGCGTTGAGCTTGGCCATGGCAGCGGTGACGGAGTCCAGTGAGCCTTCCATGTGCCGGGCCAGGCAGTCGTCCAGGAAGACGCGCAGCATGGTGGTCTTGGCCAGGGCGTCGGCGAACTTGAAGCGGGTGTTCTGGTAGTCGAGCACGCGGCGCCCGAAGACCTTGCGGTTGCGCACGAACTCGGCAGCCTCATCCAGCATGCCTTCGGTGGAGGCTGCCGCACGCAGCGCGATCGCCAGCCGCTCCTGCGCCAGCTCCTGCGTCACATGCTCGAAGGCGGCGTTCTCGCGCCCCAGCAGGTGGTCGGCCGGCAGGTGCAGTTCGTCGAAGAACAGCTCGCAGGTGTCCTGGCTGTGCTGGCCTATCTTGCGCAGGGCGGCACCCTTGCCAAGGCCCTTCATGCCTTCTTCCACCACGAACAGCGACAGGCCGCGCGCGCCCAGGTCGGGCTCGGTGCTGGCCAGCACCACCATCAGGCCGGCATTGACGCCGTTGGTGATGAAGGTTTTCTGGCCGTTGAGCACGTAGCCGCCGCCCTCACTCTCGCTCTTGCGGCGGGCGCGCGTGCGCACGGCCTTGAGGTCGCTGCCCGCGCCGGGCTCGGTCAGGGCGATGGCGCCGATCAGCTCGCCCGTGGCCATGCGCGGCAGCCAGCGGTCCTTCTGCACCTGCGTGCCGAAGTTCCAGAGATAGGGCGCCACCATGTCGGAATGGATGGAAAAGCCGATGCCCAAGCAGTTGGCGCGCGCCAGCGCCTCGATGACCACGGCCGCGTGGCCGAAGTCGCCGCCCTGGCCGTAGGGCGGAGGCAGGTCGCAGTTCAGCAGGCCGCTGTCGCCGGCCTTGCGCCACAGGGCGCGCGGCGTGATGCCCTCGGCCTCCCAGTCATTGATGTGGGGCAGGATCTCGGTGGCCACGAATCGGTCCACCTGTTCCTTGAACAGCAGGTGGTCTTCACGCAATACGGAGCGGGTGCGCATGTCTGTGTCGGTCTCCTTGGGCTGGGTCAGGGACGATAGGTGTCGGTGGCGCTGGCCTGGCCGCGCAGCACGGGGGCGGCGGCCGTACCCGTCATGAACAGGCTGTAGTGGTCGCCCGGCTGCAGCTGGGGCAGTGCCAGCGGCGCGCTGGCCGCAGTGGCGCAGGTGGCTGCGAGCTGGGCACTGACCGGGTTGATGGAGCGGCTGGCCGACCTGGCGGGCGCCACGCCCGTGAACAGCGGCGTGCCCGTGCCGGCGATCTTGAGCCCGCCTTCGGTGCAATCGTCGATCAGGTTGTAGAAGCGCAGCTCGGCCTTGAGCGCGTCCTGGCTTCCGCCGGAGTCGTCGATGGACGTGAAGCGCGCGGCCGCGTTCTTGCCTTGGCGCTGCGGCACCAGGGTGGTGAAGCTGCCCGGCGCCACCTTCATGCTGCCGGCGCTCTTGCCGTCCAGCTGAATGGCAAAGGGCGTGTCGCCCTTGACGATGGCGTAGCTGCTGGCCGGCTTGCTGCCGGACAGCGTCTGCTCGGGGCCGCCGCCGATCTTCACGCGCAGGCTGCCCGCGTCGGGGTGGACCACGCGCACGAAGGACGAGCCTGCGGGCGGGCGCGCCGCATAGAGCTGGGCCAGCGTGCCTTCGGCATGCGCGGCGGGCAGGCAGGAGAGCCCGGCCAGGCCGGCCAGGGCGAGCGCGACGGTACGCATCACGGGGGAAAAAGCGGAGGTCATGCCTGCGGGTCCTTGGTTTCCTTGGCGGGGCGCATGCGTGCATCAAGGTACATGCGCTCCAGTTGCTTGCGGTCGGCCTTGTCAGTCTGCGTCAGCGGGAAGCCGTGGCAGGCCAGCAGTTCCGACGGAATCATGTAGGGCGGCACGCGCTGGGCCAGCAGTTCGCGCCACCCGGCCAGGTCTTCGGGCAGGGGCTGCATGCCGGGCGGGCCGCTGCGGTCCAGGTCCACGAAGCCGATCATGCGCACGATGAAGCCATCGGGCCGCTTCAGCGCCACCGCCGCGCCTGCGCGCACGCCGGGCAGGGTGGCCAGCACGGCATCGACCTCGGCCAGCTCGATGCGGTAGCCGTGCATCTTGATCTGGTCGTCGCGCCGGCCGTGGAAGGTGACCAGGCCCTCGCCGTCGATCTCGCCCAGGTCGCCCGTGCGGTAGCCGCGCTTGCCGTTGCGCATGAACATGCGTGTGGCGTGCAGGTCGGGGCGGTTCAGGTAGCCGCGCATCACGTGGTCGCCAGCCACGCAGATCTCGCCTTCGTCCAGGAACACATCGGCATAGGGCTTGGCCCGGCCGATGGGAAAGGGCAGCGGCGCGCGCTGGCGCAGCGCGGGGTCGATCTCCACCCAGGTGGTGGAGCAGGTGGCCTCGGTGGGGCCGTAGGAGTTGATGATGCGTGCCTGGGGAAAGCGGCTCCACAGCGCCTCGGCCACGGTGGGCGTGAGCGATTCGGCGCCGAAGACGAAGACGCGCAGGTCGGGCAGGTGCTGCTGGTCGAAGTCGGCATCCAGCAGCTGCTGGCGCACGAAGGAGGGCGTGGATGCCCAGACGTTCACATGGGTGCCCGCCAGGTAGGCGGCAAAGGCCTGGCGGTCGGCAATGGTCTCGCGCGCGCACAGCACGCAGGCGCCGCCCGTGACCAGGGCGCCCATCCAGTTGAACAGCGAAAAGTCGAAGCTGAACAGCATCTGGTCCATGAAGACCGGCGCCTCGCCCAGGGCCAGGCAGTCGCGTATCCAGCCGGCGAACAGGCCCAGGCTCTCCCGCCCGATCTGCACGCCCTTGGGATCGCCCGTGCTGCCCGAGGTGAACATGATGTAGGCCAGCGATTTTTCCTGCAGCGGCTGCGCGGCGATGCCGGTGTCCAGGAAGCTGCGGGCCTGCGCGTCGTAGTGCAGGCCGGCCTGCACCAGCGTGGCGATGCGCGCCATGCGCTCGGGCGGGTTGATCACGTCCACCGGCACGAAGGGCACGCCCAGGCGCAGGCAGCCGAGGATGGCCACGAGGAACGCGGTCTCCTTGTGCCCCGTGATCAGCAGCGGCTCGTCGCGCCGCGCGCCGCGCGCCAGCGCCTGCTGCTCCCATTGCGCCACGGCCTGGGCCAGTTGCTGCCAGTCCAGCGTGCCGGCGGCATCGATCACGGCGGGCCGCGCGGTGTCGGCGCCGGGCTCGGTGAAGTCGAAGCGGTCAAAACTGAATCGCATGCGGGCTCCTTGTTGCGCAGGGACAAAGGGACAGGGCGGCGGCGTGCAGGCGCTGCATCAGGCCTTGCGCTGCTCGGCCACGTACTGCGCCAGCGTGTGCACGGATTCCAGGTGCAGGTCGATCTCCGATGGCGGTATCTTGACGCCGAATTCCTTTTCGATGGCCAATGCCACGTCCACGGCGGACAGCGAGTCCACCAGGCCCGATTCGAGCAGCAGCGTATCGGGCTCGACCGAGGTCAGGATGATGGCGCCGATGATCTGGGCAATCTTGGTTTCGATGTCATTCAGGGACATGGTTTCTCTCCAACAGGTGTTTCAGAACTGGAAATACAGGAAGCGGGTTTCCTTGTGCAGGTTGACCAGGCACAGGAAGAGCAGGACCAGGGTCACGGCCGTCCAGCCTGCGCTGGGGCGCCAGCGCATCCAGGCGCGGGGCGCTTCCTGCACCTTGAACATGGCGGGCGAGAAGCGGCCCAGGATCTGGTGGGCATTGGGCGTGAACCAGGCAATGGCCAGCAGCAGCAGGACCAGGGCCAGCTGCATGTGGTGGCCTATGGCCAGGCGTATGGCATCGCCCAGTGCCAGGCCCTGGACGTGGGACAGCGACTCCAGCGCCTCCACGCCGCGCAGGCCGGCCATGCCCTTGAGCAGTAGCATGGCGTCGCCCACGCCATGGGCGCGGAAGAAGGTCTGGGCGATGAGCACGGCGATGAAGGTGATGACAACGCACAGCGCCTGCACGCCCCGGCCCGACTTTCGTGCGGCGGCCGGCTTGCGGCTGACCACGAAGATGCGCCAGGCGTGGTTGACCGACAGGTAGAAGGCATGCAGCAGGCCGAAGATCACGTACTGCAGGCCCGCACCGTGCCAGATGCCCGCCAGCCCCATGGTGAACAGCGTGGGCACGACGATGGTGGCCGCAAAGCCGCCGGGCGTGCGCGCGGCGCTGGAGCCCACGGACAGGCCGCGCTTTTCGCGTGCGCGCGAGATGGCCATGGCCACGGGGTAGTACAGGTAGGCCGTGAGGTAGCGCGTCAGCGTCATGTGCCAGCGTGCCCAGAAGTCGATGATGCTGCCGGCCTTGTAGGGCGAGTTGAAGTTCAGCGGGAAACGGATGCCGAACATGCGCGCCAGGCCCAGCGCCATGTCCGAATAGCCCGAGAAGTCGAAGTACAGCTGCAGCGCGTAGCTGAGGCTGGCGCCCCAGGCGGCCCAGAACTGCAGCTCGCCGGGCGCGGCGAATCCCGCGTCTGCATAGGGCGCGATCTCGTCGGCCAGCAGCACCTTCTTGGCCAGGCCGATCACGAACAGCGTGCCGCCGATGGACAGGTTGTCCGCGCGGAACCGGTAGTTATCCGGCTGCGCGAACTGCGGCATCATTTCCTTGTGATGCAGGATGGGCCCCGCGATCAGGTGCGGGAAGAAGGTCACGAACAGCACGTAGCTGAGCAGGCTGCGTTCCTTGACGATGCCCGAGCGGCAGTCCAGCAGGTAGCCGATCTGGGTGAAGGTGAAGAACGAGATGCCCAGGGGCAGGATGAGCTCGTGCATGCCGCCCTGCGTCAGCCCCCATTCGCCCAGGAAGTTGAACAGCGTGGCGAAGTACTTGTAGTGGAACAGTGCCGCAAGGTCGGCGCCCACGCCCAGGGCGGTGACCAGCCCCTGCAGCCGCACACGGCCCGCAAAGCGCAGGATCAGCAGGCTCACCACGTAGTTGAAGGCGATGGACAGCGCCAGCAGGGCGACGAACTGCGGGTTCCACCAGCCGTAGAAGACAAAGGACGTCAGGCACAGCCAGAACGCGGCCAGCCGCAGGCTGATGGCCCCGGCCAGGTAGTGGCCCGCCAGCGCGATGGGCAGGAACAGCAGCAGGAAAAGATAGGAATTGAACAGCATGTAGCGGGCGGGGTCACGCAGGCGGGGAGGCGGCGTCCATCTCCTTGAGCGCCGCTTTTTCATCGTCCGTCAGGGGCAGGGACAAGGTGTTTTCCGAGAACTCCCAGATCACCAGCCGCAGGCTGGCCGGCCAGGAGGCGCGGCGCTTGAGCGCGGCCACCATGGCGCCGCTGAACTGGCCGCCGTCCATGCTGAGGTTCCAGACTTCCTGGCCCAGCGCGCGGCCGAGCTGCGGCGCGAAATTGCTGCGCAGCCCGTTGGAGCTGCCGGCCAGCAGCACCTGCACGGGCGGCGTCTCGTCCAGCAGGCCGCCGCCGCGCACGGGGACAATGGTCTGCGGGCGCACCTGGTCGCGCCGTGGGCGCCAGCCGGCCGGGGCATCGGCCAGGCCGGCCAGGGCCAGCAGGTCGCCGGGCAGCGGCTGCAGCGGCCCGGGCGCGGATTCCTCGAAGGCCTGGGCGCCGCGCTGCCCGCCCAGCAGCGGCAGCGCGGCCTGGGCCACGGCCAGGGCGGCGGCGCGTGCGCCCTCGGCATTCATGTGCACGTCGGTGCGAAAGAAAACGGGTTGCGCCTGCTCCTGTGTCTGCAGGGCAGGGCGCAGATCGGCAAAGGCAATGCCGTCGGCCTGCAGGCGCTGCTGCCACAGGTCCAGGCGCTGGAGCATCACGGGCGCCACGGGCAGGCCGCACAGATGGGCGGCCTCGATGCGCGACTTGTCGGGCACGGCCACCACCAGGGTGGCAATGCCTTTGTCCTGCAACTGCCGGGTCCAGTGGCGCAGCAGGCGCTGGCGCGCCTCGAAGGGCGCGGCGCCCGTGCCGGGCTGGGGCCGCAGGCCGTCGCGGTAGAACATCCATTGCGGGCAGCCCAGTGCCACCTGCGCTCCCGTGTCGCCCAGCAGGCGGTAGCGCAGCGCGGCCTGGCCGGTTTCCAGCGAGGACTGCGCAGGCAGGCGCAGGCCCTTGTTCAGCGCCGCGCCCGCGCGGCCATCCAGCCAGGCGGCCAGTTGCAGCTCGCCGGCCTTCGGTCCCCCGCTGGCCAGCGTCCAGCCGCCCCAGGCCAGGCCCGACAGCAGCAGGGCACCCCAGATCCAGGCGTTGCGCCGGTGTCCTTTGTCGGTTTGCAGTTCTTGCGCGGTGGGGTCCACGGTGTCAGCCCTTGAGCGCGGCCCGCAGCCGCTCCAGCCAGGTGGCGTTGGGCATGAGCGAGGCGTTGTCCCACTGGCCGGCCGCGTTGGGGCCGTAGCTGTAGGTGGGCTCGAACATCTGCCACACCAGCACCTGGGGCTTGTGGGACTTGAAGGCCGGCGACTCCAGGTACTCCAGCAGCATGGTCCACTGGCCCACGTTGCCGGGCTTCCAGTTCAGCGAGACCGGGCGGTCCAGCAGGTTGGAGAGCTTTTGCGGAAAGCCGAAGTAGGGCTGGACCATGCTGTGGCCGGTGACATGGACGGGGGCGGGCTCATCGTCGAGCAGGCCCTTGGCCGGAGCCTGGCGGCGCACGGTGTAGACCTCGCGGCCGATCTGCTTGCGCTCGTCGGCGGTGAGGAACAGCTCGGCCAGGTCGCCATAGCGGCGCTCGGTGACGGTGTCGCCCAGGGCCAGGCCGCTGCCGGCGCTGCCGGCCAGCTGGGGCACCTCGCCCTGGACCATGCGGGCGGTGGCCTCGGCCGTGGCGTCGGCTGCCGCCTGGGTCCAGTGCTGGTCGGTGCGGTAGAACACGTCCTTGCCGCTGTCGCGCACGGTGCGCAGCACGGCCTCGTCGTCAAAGCTGGGAATGCCGGCGGCCTGCAGCGCCTGCAGCACCTGCTTGTAGCGGCCCTGGACATCGGCGCTCATGGCCTTGCCGTCGGGCATCTTGTCGGCATAGAAGCGCACCTTGTCGGGCAGCAGCAGCACCTGCAGCTTCACGCCGCGCGCGGCCAGCAGGTTGCGCGCCTCGGTGATCAGCCGGGTGGATTCGGTGATGCCGGCGCGGTCCACCTGGGTCAGGCTGCCCCAGCCCGGAAACAGCCAGCCGTCCTTGCCCCTGAGAACGATGGAGGAGCTGTCCTGTGCCTGTGCCTGTGCCTGTGCCGTACCCTGCGCTGCCAGCGCGCCCAGCACCAGGGCGCAGCCAGCCAGTCCGCGTGCGGCGCGCGCCATGCCCGAGCGCAGTCCGTGCAGGGCGGGGCGGGGTGCTTGCTTGGTCGAATCCATGGGAGCTTTCTCCTTTTCTCTTGTCTGTGTGGTGGTGGCGGCGGCGGGGCAGGGCTTTCAATAGGACAGCGTCAGCGTCATGAAAAGGCCCTTGGCCCGGTCGGCCTGGCCGCCGCCGATGTTGAAGCGGTACTGCATGGACCAGTCCAGATAGGACTGGGCCGTGCTGTAGTGGCTTTCGCGGAACCATTGGCGCAGGCTGACGCCCACGCCGGCGCTGGCGGACCAGCTGCTGCCATTGCCTTGCAGTGCCAGCGTCTGCCCCTGCTGGGCGGCCAACTGGGCTGCGGTGGGCGTGGCGCCCGGGGCGGCCTGCAGGGAGCGCACATCGACGCGGTTCCTCTGCTTGATCCAGTCGGCCGCGACCACGCCGAACGGGAAGATCACCAGGCCCTGGTTGATGCCGTCGGCCCGGAAGCTGCGCCCGATACGGGCCTCGGTGGAGAAGAACCATTGCTCGCGCTTGTAGCGGCCCGAGCCGTCGCCCACCAGGGCACCATTGGTCTGGTCTGTCAGCGTGAAGCGCGAGGCCATGCTCTGGTTGGCATAGCCGGCCTGGCTGTAGCCTTCCATGGTGAACCAGCTGGAGCGGTCCGTGCGCCGGCCCGTTCCCTCGTAGAAGCCATGGGTGACATAGGCCAGCCACCCGCCCTGGCCCGCGCCTGCGCTGTATTTGGCCGAGATGGGATTGCCCAGCGCGGGGCCCGTGGGGTTGAGCGGATCGCGCCCGCTCATCAGGCAGCGCAGCTGGGGCGATTCAGGCGTGATGAAGCCCGAGCGCGTGGCGGAGCCGATGTTGAACTGGCGCTCTATGCCAAAGGTCAGCGCGTACTTGGTGGACGGCGTGAAGCGCATGCCCAGCGAGCCCGTGGTGGTGGGCAGGCCAGAGATGCCGCGGTTGTCGCCGGCCTGCACATTGATGGGCAGGCCCGTGCAGGGGTCGATGGCGCTCTGGCCCAGCGTGGTGCCGCCGCCGTCATGCAAGGTGCTGCCCAGCCGCCCGTAGACATCGAAGATGCGCGTCGATGAGTTGAGGAAGTTGGACGGGCGCCAGTAGGCCTCGGCCGTGCCGAAGACCGCATCGCCCGCCTGGGTGAGGATGCCGTCCGAGAACGCACGCCCCGCAGGCCGCGCACCCCGGTAGCCCATGGAGACGATGGCGCCCCATTCGCGCGAATAGCCGGAGACGGCGCTGCGTGCGTTCTCGCGCTGGCCGGGCGTGAGCTTGGCGGTGCCGGCGTCGTCCAGGTCGATGGCTTCCTTGAAGGTGCGCACGGCGCCCCGGTTGTCGCCGGTGCCGGCCAGCGCATAGCCTTCGTCCAGCATGGCGCCCGCTGGCGCCTCGCCCGTGGCGCGCGCCGCGCGAAAGTCCTGCAGCGCCTTGGCCGGCTCTTCCTGGCGCGAGTACAGGTAGCCGCGCTGCATCAGCAGCTGGGGGTCGTTGGGGGTGATGGACAGCGACTTGTCCAGCCGCAGCAGGGCCTGGCCCTGCTGGTCGCGGTTGCCTGCGGCCAGCGTGGTGGTCAGCAGCTTTTGCAACTGCTCGTTGTCGGGGTCCTGCTCCACGGCCGTGCGCGCGTGGTCGATGGCGGCCTTGTAGTCCTGGCGCGCGTAGGCCGCATAGGCCTGGGCGCTGGGGCCGCCCGTGCCCTGGGCATCGGAAGGCTGCAGCTCGCAGACCGTGCCATAGGGCGTGTCGCGGCAGTCCTGCAGGGGCGGCGGATAGTCGGCCATGGCCAGGGTCTGCGAGGCGCCGCGCGTATCGGCCACCATGGGCGTGTCGCGGCCGGGGCGCAGGTCATCGGCTTGCTTGAGGCGGCGGGCCACGGATTCATCCTGTGCCGGCATGGGCGCCAGCAGCGCGCGGGCGCGTGCCGCGTCGCCAGCGGCCAGGGCCGCGTCGGCCGCGATCAGGCGCAGGTTGGCGGACTGCTTTTCGTCCAGCCAGTCCTGCTTGAGCACGGCATCGAAGTCCTCGTTGGCCTGTGCGGTCTTGCCCTGGCGCTGGCGGATGTAGCCGCGCATGCCCAGCGCCGCTGTGTCTTCGTTGTCCTGCGCCAGCGCCTCGTCTGCGGCTTTTTCCGCATCGGGCAATTGCTCGGCCAGCAGCAGCGAGGTGATCAGCAGCAGGCGGTGCGATGCCGTTCCCGGCGCCAGCGCCACTGCTTCGCGCGCAAAGGGCACAGCCTGCGCCGGGTTGTTGGCGATCAGCGCCTGGTAGGCCTTTTGCGCCGGCAGCACGGCCTGGCTGCGGCGCAGGGTCTGGCGCTTGGCCACCAGGTCGCTTTTGTTGGGAGGGTCCAGGGCCAGGGCGGCATCTGCGGCCTCGATGGCGGCGCCCAGTTGCTCCTGCGCCTCCAGCGCGCCTATCCACAGCAGCGCCCACTGGCCCTGGCTGGGGTCCAGGCGAAAGGCCTGCTCGGCCCTGCGCGCGCTGTCCGCGTAGTTCTTGGCGTTGTAGTCGGTGTAGGCCTGCGTGGCGATGGGAAAGGCTTTGTTGTAGGCCTCGGAAGCCGTGGCCCCCGCAGGCCCGCCCGCCGCCCCGCCTGCCGCTGCGGCCCGCACATTGGTTTCGGCCTGCTGCAGCGTGGCCTCGTCCAGCCCGGCGGCGCGGGCCGAGGCGATGGCCTTGAGCGCTTCCTCGTTCTTGCCCTGCTTTTGCAGCGAGTAGATCAGCAGCATGCGCAGGCGCAGCAGGTCGGGGCGCAGCTGTACGGCCGATGCGGCGGCGGTCGCGGCCCGTGCAAAGCGGCCGGCCTGGTAGTGGGCATAGGCCTGGTTGGCCAGTTGCCACGCGCGGCCCCTGAGCGGCGCCTCCGCCTTGACGGCCGCCACGGCCTGCGGCCAAGCCGGCGGCGTGTTCCAGCCGGCGCCCAGCAGCGCGGCCAGCGTGAGAGGGCGAACGAGGGGAGCGAGATGCTTCATATGCCGGCCCTTGGGGTGCTTGGAATGCCTTGTGCGGGAATGTCGGGATGCACCGTGGGGTCGGTGGGCTCCCCCTGCTGGAAGCTGATGGCCTCGCGCAGCGTGGCCTCGTCGAGCCAGCCCTGCTCCATGAGGATGGCGCCCAGCGGACGGCGTTCGCGCTGCTGTATCTCCAGCGCGGTGGCCAGCCGGGTTTCGTCGATGGCCTGCCATGACAGCAGCAGCTCGCCCAGGCGCTGGCGCTGGTGGCTCAACTGGTCGGTGGACGGGAAGTCGTGCATGGTCTTGTCCCAGGCCAGGCGCTTGCCCGTGACCAGGTGGACGATGAACAGCTTCCAGGCGCGCGCCGCTGCCATGGCATTGATGAAGTTGCCGATCACCATGCGCGGAATGGACAGCATGGCGTGCTCCCAGCCGTACAGGCGCGAGACGAACCATGCGCGCTGCACCACGCGCAGCAGCAGGGCGATGACGTTGACGCTCATCAGCGTCACCAGCCAGCCGTTGGGAGCGAACAGGGACGGGTAGTACACCGTCCACCAGCCCATGTGATCGGCCAGCAGGAAGAGCAGGAAGTTCAGCAGCAGCAGATAGGCCAGGATGGCCACGAAGGAGGTCACCAGCCCCTTGCGGTCACGGAACAGCAGGTACTTGGTGGACAGCGGCCCGGCCCAGCCGACCTGGCTCCAGCCCTGCAGGCCGATGCCCAGTGTCCAGCGCGCCTTTTGCCGGTAGGCGGTCTTGAAGGTGTTGGGAAAGAACTCGCGGATGCCCAGCGGCATGGTCAGCGTGGACACCTTTTCCTTGCCCAGGCCGAACAGCGGCTTGCGCCGTATCACGTAGTCCACGGGGAACTTGCCGAAGATCTGCTTCATGCCCCGGCGTGCCAGCCGCGCGCCGATGTCATAGTCCTCGGTCAGCGTGTCGGTGTTGAAGGGCTGGTTGTGGGTCTCGGCCGCCAGTTCCTCCATCGCCTTGCGCGAAAAGCAGGTGCCCACGCCGGCCGAGGGCACCATGTGCGACATGCTCTCGCGCACCACCAGGTCCTTGGTGTGCCATTCGGCGAATTCGTCCATGTAGGTGCCGGCCACCAGCTCGTACCACTCGCGCTCCAGGGAGGTCACGGGCAGCTGGATGAAGTCCATGCGCGGCAGCAGGTAGTTGTAGTACTTGAGCTCCAGCGGGTGCAGCACGTCCTCGCTGTCGTGCAGGATCACGCCGGCAAAGGGCTCGGGCTGCAGCGTGTTCTGCTGGAAGATGGCCTGCACGATCCAGTTGAGGCAGTCGGCCTTGCAGGTGGGGCCGTCATGGGGCACCTCCACGCGGACCAGCTGGCGGTAGCGCCGGCGCATGCGCTCGACCTCGTTCTTGGTGCGCTCGTCGTTGCGGTAGGTGCCCACGAAGATCATGTAGTTCTTGTAGTCCAGCGTGCCCACCATGCTCTCCAGCATGGGCGCGATCACGTCGTACTCCAGCCAGGCCGGCACCATGATGGCCAGCGGCTTTTCCTCGACCTCCTGCAACTGCTGTGCCTTGAGCGGCTGGTAGCGGCGCTTGACGGTCAGCGCGCGCCAGGCCTCGCGCACCCAGTACCAGGCGTCGATGAACAGGTCGTCGATGCTGGACAGCAGGATGACGACGGCCACCACGGCGCTGACGATCTCCAGCGCGTGGTAGTAGTCGGCCACCAGGTAGGGCCAGTAGAGGGAAGAGATCATGGCGATCGCCTCATGCCGTCGTCATCGTTGCCCGGGCCGGGCTCAGTGCTTGGACTGCTTGCTGCGCGCCACCGCCCAGGCCAGCACCACCAGCAGCAGCACCACGAACAGCGCGATGGCGATGCCCGGCACGCTCCAGGACAGGAAGTTGCGCCATTCGTGGAAGGCGCCTTCGCGCGGACCCGACGGAATGCCTGTTTCGGGATTGCTGCTGTCCACCCAGGCCAGCGGGCCGTCGCCACCGATCACGGCGATGTTGCCGCGATTGAGCAGGAAGGGCTCGCCCAGGCCGCCCGTCCACTCGCCGATGGCATGCCACAGCACGCCCTGCTGGCCGCCTGCCGTGACCACTTCGGCCGAGGACAGTTGCTTGAGTCCCTTGATGTCCAGCCAGTCCGCCGACTTGCCGCGGATGCGCAGCTGCTGCCGGTCCGTCACCGTCACCAGGGGCTTGGCGCCGTCCACCGGCACTTCCATGGCGACAAAGGGCATGGAGGGCTTGGCCGTTGCATCGGCCTGGGCCACGACCAGCTCGGCCTGCGAAGCCGACAGGCCGCTGGCGGCCGCCAGATTTGCCATGCGCTCCAGCGCGGCCGGCGCCGCCGACAGATAGCTGGCGGGCACCAGGAACTGCGACTTGGCGCCCAGCAGCGGCAGCAGGCCGATGAAGCTGCCGTTGGCCTCGGCCTTGCCGGGCGTCACGTAGCTGATGGCCGGCAGCACGCTGGCGGGGTAGGGCTGGGGAATCTCGTTGCAGTCGGCCGAGTAGGGCTGGCGCTGCACGGACACCCGCAAGGTGTTGTTGATGCCCAGCGCATAGCCGGGCACACGGGCGCGCAGGCGTTCGGGCTGGCCGTTGGCCTCCAGCTGGCGGGCCGACAGCAGCATGCCGTTCCAGAACAGCGTGGCCACGGGACGCGTGGCCGAGGCGCCGGGGGCGGCGGCCACGTACAGCGTGATCTCGCCCGGCATCTGGCCCTGCGAGGCCACGGCGCTCAGCGGGAAGTTCATCGTCCAGTCGCCGCGCGACAGCACGTCGAAGCTGTCGGGACTGCCGCCCAGGCTGGACAGGCGTATGCCCTTGGCCTCGTCCCATTGCGGGGGCTGGGCCGCGGCCACGGTCACGTTGTCGCTGACCAGCAGGCGCTGCAGGGCGGCCTCCTGCAGGCCGGCCACGCGCGCACCCGCGTCCGCGGCCACGGCCAGCACCATCTGGCGGCCCATGGGCAGGGCGCGCAACTGCTGCGAGGCCAGCGCCTCGTTGGCCAGCGGTGCGCGCCGGGCGCGCCATTGCTGCAGGGCCTGTCCCGCATCGGGGTCGGCCGCCAGCTGGGCCTGCAGGGCCGCGAAGGCGGCGGTCAGGCGCTGCTGCAGTGCCTTGTCGGCCACCACGATGTCTCCGCTGACCTGGGCGGCCCCCAGCATGAGCAGCGCGCCCAGTTCGGCGTCACTGGCCAGCTTGTGCTGGGGCTCGGCGCCGCGCAGTGCGGCAAAGGCGGGCACGCCGGCCAGGGCGGCGGGAACCTCCAGGCCGCGCAGGTCCAGCGTCTCCCCCACGGCGGGCAATGCGTTCACCGTCATGCGCCTGTTGTTGCGCTGCAGGCTGGCGCCGATGCGCCAGGCACTGTCGAACGAGGCCTGCTCCAGCTGCCGGCCCGCCACCAGCACGGTGGTGCGCACGGGCAGGGTGTTCCAGACATCTTCGATGCTGCGCACATCGCGCGGGTCCACGCGGTAGCTCAGCCGTGTCTGCGGCGAGATGGTCAGGGAGTTGGCCAGGGAGTGGTTGTCATCGCATCGCACCTGGCCGTTGCGGCTGCGCCAGTTCACGCCCAGCCGCACGAAATCGCTGGCGCGGGCCTGCTGGGCGACGGGCAGCGTGCGCTGCAGCGTGCCGTCACCGTCGGGCACGGTCTGCGACACGGCGGGCGTGCCGTTGAGCGAGATCACCACGGTCGAGACGCCGGGCTCACCCTTCAGGTAGCGGCTGTCGAAGGCAATGCTGGCATCGCCCAGCGGCAGGCCGCGCGGCACGGGCAGGTAGAAGTCCTGGGTGGCCGTGCCGGCCAGCACCACGGGATCGACGATGCCCAGCTCCTTGAGCGTGACGCTGCGCTGCAGCCCGTCGCTGGCGCCCAGCTGGCGTATGGCGTCACCCAGCGCCGAGGCCGAGGCCGTCTGCGCGAACAGGGCGCCCAGGCCCAGCAGCGAACCCAGCGCCCAGCGGGCCCCGGTGCGGGAAAGCGATTGGCGGATGGTCGGTTGCATGGGGGCCTCTTTTCTCACTTCGGTGCTCGATTCGTAATGCGCTTCGTGGACGTGGTGCGCGGGGTGGTGCGTGCGTGGTTCAGGCCGGCGCCATGCCCTTGGTCACGGCGGCCGCGATGCCCGGGACGGCCGCGCCGCCTGTGTGTCCGGCGGCAAACTCGTCGAAGGGCTGTCCCAGCAGGGCACGCACGATGCGCTGCGAGGCCTGGCCATCGCCATAGGGATTGATGCGGCGCGCAAACGAGGCGTGGTGCACCTCGTCGGCCAGCAGCCGGTTGACCTCGGCCACGATGCGCGCGCGCTGCGTGCCCACCAGCAGCACGGTGCCGGCCGATACGGCCTCGGGCCGCTCGGTCACGTCGCGCATCACCAGCACGGGCTTGCCCAGGTAGGGCGCCTCTTCCTGCACGCCACCGGAGTCGGTCAGGATGATGTGGGCGCGCTGCATGAACCAGACGAAGTCCACATAGTCCAGCGGATCGATGAGGCGGATGTTGTCCATGCCGCCCAGCGTGCGCATGACCACTTCACGCACGGCGGGGTTGAAGTGCACGGGGTAGACGATGAGCAGGTCCGGATGGCGCTGCGCCAGCTCGGCCAGCGCAGCGCAGATGTTCTGGAAGCCTTCGCCGAAATTCTCGCGCCGGTGTCCCGTGACCAGCAGCAGCGGGCGCTGCGCATCCACCCAGGGATGGCGCTGGGCAATGGCGCGGGCCAGCTCGGGCTGGGCATCGAGCCGGTCGCACAGCGTGGCCAGCGCATCGATGACGGTGTTGCCCGTCACGGCGATGCGGCCCTGCAGGTTCTCGCCCAGCAGGTTGGCGCGCGACGTGGGCGTGGGCGCAAACATCCACTGGCTGACCACATCGACCACGCGGCGGTTCATCTCTTCGGGAAAGGGCTGGGCCAGATCGCCGGTGCGCAGGCCGGCTTCCACGTGGCCCACCGGAATGCGACGGTGAAACGCCGCCAGCGCGCAGGCGGTGGCCGTGCTGGTGTCGCCGTGCACCAGCACGTAGTCGGGCTTTTCCTGCTCCAGCACGCCATCGGCACCTGCCACCACGCGGGAGAACAGGCCGTTGAGCGTCTGGTTGGGTTGCATGACGGCGAGATCGTGCTGCGCCTGCAGGCCGAACAGATCCATCACCTGGTCCAGCATCTGCCGGTGCTGGCCGGTGACGCACACCACGCTCTCGATGCCCCGCGTCTGCGACAGGGCCGTGACCAGTGGCGCCATCTTGATGGCCTCGGGACGGGTCCCGAAAAACGAAAGAATCTTCATGCCAACCCCTTTTGCGTTTTCCTGTGCTCTTCGCTTGTGCGTTCTTGTGCTGCGCTGTACCCGGCAGGGGCGGGACCCGTCTCAGCCCGAAGACGGGCCGGGCAGGCTGCAAAGCGGTGTGGAATATACGGCGGGTTTTTGGAATTTTCGATCGATTGCTCCGGTTCGATTGAAAACTATCGTCAATTGAGAGAAATTGACGGAAGTTAAGAGGACTTGAGGGAGCTTGATGACCTTGCTTTCCATTGGGGAACCTCCGTCGAATCTCAAGCGCCGCAAGCCATGCGCGCCATGGGGCTGGATGCACGTTCGCGCCAGGGGTGCTGTTGCACAAAGCTGCGCGCCTGGGGGCTTTGTTGCAGCTAGTACATCACCGAAACAAGGATGTGCTTGTCAGACGCTTGCCTATTGCTGCCAGCTGCTGCCTATTGCAAGCCCTGGGGCGCGTCTGCGCAAGGCTTGGAGGGGGCGTCCGTGCTGTCGCTTTCCCTGATGTGCGGCCGGTGCGCGGGGCCGGGGCAGGGGCGGGCGCGGCGGGCGCAAACCTGGGCATGAACCTTGCCACAAGCCGGCCCGGAAACGAAAACGGGCCCCGTGTAGGGGCCCGTTTTGCTGGGTGTATGGCGGAGAGGGCGGGATTCGAACCCGCGGTGGGGATTAGCCCACACACGCTTTCCAGGCGTGCGACTTAAACCGCTCATCCACCTCTCCGAAGCCAGCGATTGTAGCAGTGATTTCGGGCGGTCACGGTAAGAAGCTGGAACCGGCAGCGATGCGCATGCGTCCCGCCGCACCTTGCAGGTAAAACCGGCAAGGCAGCTCCGGTCGTTCAGCCGCAAGCCATTTGGGATGGTGAATGGTTGCAGTATCGTGAAATCCGGCGAACTTTTGATGCGGGTCCATCTAGGGAATCCTCGGTGCGCACTATTTGCAGTGGGCAACCCATGGCGTATCCGCATTGATTCAGGTTTTCCTCAGCCCGGTGCATTCGATGGAAGCAGATGTCGGGAGCTGTCATGTATACAAGAAGGTATTTTCCTTGCTTTGTGAAATTGGAGTGAATTTCATGTAAGTCATTGATGTTGTTGATTTTTGTTCAAATGAAATCTATCTGGTTTGAAAGGTTCCAGAATGCATCCTGGACGAATTGCAAATGTTGAATGCAATTCTCAAGCGCCGGATGCATTTTGCAACAGACGCCGCATGCCAGCTTGTAGACAATGCCTGCGGCGCCGGGCCTTGAAATGCCTGTTTCAAGCCCATTGCGGCAGATTCCTCCTGTATTGCGGCGTGTCGACAGCCCAGGCCAATCATAGAAACCCGCTATCACCATGGCTCACCATTCAATGCGCTCCGATTTTTACTGTGGCGGGGCGCTGCCATGGCGGGCACTGGCCTTGAGCCTTGTGGCGGTGCTGGGTGCCGGGGCGGCGTTCGCTGCCGGGCCGCAGCGGCAGGTGCTGGAAAGCCTGCCGTCCGGCACGGCCAAGGGGGCGCCTGCCTATGAGTTGTCGCTGCCTGCCTGCACGGCGGCGCCTTGTCCCTTTGAGTTGCGGCTGGTGCGTGCCGGTGTGCAGCAGGGCCAGCCAGCGGCGCTGTCCTGGCCTGCGTCCAGGAGGCCGGCGCAATTGGCGCAGCCCGATCCGCTGTACGGCGTGGGTGATCCGCTGTCTGCGGCAGCAGGGCTCCAGCACATTGAGCGCGTGTGGACGACTGGAGAGGAAGAAGACACCGTCACCGCTGCCGTGCGCAGCTTGCGCCTGCCCGGTGTGCAGGGCGGCTCGCGTGCGCTGCTGGTCACGCAGATGGGGGGCTTTGAGCATCCCAAGCGCCGCCATGCGCTGTATGTCGCCACCGCCCAGGGCCCGCACCTGGCCTGGCAGTACGACGAGCCCCAGGGCAACTACCAAAGCTGGGTGCTGGCGCCCACGGGCCGGATTCCGGTGCTGCTGGTGCGCTATGCATCACCGCAGGACGATGCGCCCGACCAGATCGAGACCCGCAGCCTGCGCTGGAACAAGAGCCGGCAGGCGTTTGCCGAGCAGGCCTCGGCACCACCGGCCGCCGTGCAGGCCGTGGTGGCGGCGCGCTATGCCAGCGTGGCGGCAGCACGTGCCGCGCGCGCGCAGCAGGCCGAATGCCTGGGCGCCTATTCCGTCGTGCGCACACGCCCCGCAGGCGCCGCGCCCCATCACGCCCTGGTGCAGGTGGCGGCGGACATGGCGCAGGCGCATGCTGAATCTCTGCGGCTGCGTGCCTGCTCGGCCAGCCTGCAGCCGCGCACCGTGCCATTGGTGCACCTGCTGCCGGATGCCGGCCTGAATCCCGGCAAAAAACCCGGCAACAAACCCGACCGCAAACCCGAGCCCGCCCGCTGAGCCGTTGCTGCGGGCCATATCGACAACCACAAAGAGGGGAGAAACATGCCTGACATCAAGGACAGCGTAGGCGAGGGCGGCAGCAACCAGGTGCATGACGTGGCCCTGCTGCAGGCCATGCTGCGCGTGGTCAAGGACGCCAAGAACGCGCCGTATCTGGGCGTGGACTACGACGGCAGCTACGGCGCGCAGACGCGCGCCGCGCTGGAGCGTTTCCAGAACGACCACAAGCTGGCCGCCGCCAAGGCCGCGCCGGGCCAGCCGCAGGCCGGGGGTGCCAAGGAGGCGCTGGGCCTGGCGGCAGCCGGAGGGGCCACGGTGGCCAAGCTCAGCGGCATGCTGCCGGCCTCGCACCAGGGCATGCGCGCCGCGCAGAACTCCAAGACGGTGTACCTGGAGGCCAAGGCCCAGGACGTGGCCACCAGCAAGGCCGCCATTGCCAACGATGCGGAGTACGAGCCCACCTTCCGCGCCAAGCTGGCCAGCCTGGTGCAGCAGATGTATGACACGCACAAGATCGCGCTGTGGATCACGCCCACGGGGCGCCGGCGCACCTTTGCCCAGCAGGCCGCCGAGACCCAGACCAAGGCCGGCCCGGGCGAGAGCAACCACAACTTCGGCCGCGCGGCCGACATCGGCTTCAAGCGCTTCCAGTGGGTCAAGGGCGACGGCAGCATCGTCACCGACGCCGACTGGCTCAACCAGCTGGAGGCCGTCAAGTCCGCCGATGCATCGCGCTGGTGGAATGAGCGCGACAGCCTGGCGGCCAAGCAGGGCCTGCTGCCGCTGAAGTTCGAGCGCGTTCACCTGCAGGCATTCGCCCAGCAGGGGGTGAGCAACCAGCGCTCGCTGGCCAAGCTGCTCAACGCCGTGTCGCAGAACAACATGGGCTGGAAATCCGCCTACCAGGCCGACCTGCAGTCCCAGGGCAAGCATTGGGTGAACGTGGGGTCCGCCAAGTCCATCTGGGCTGGAGCAGCCTCCGTGACCAAGGCCGATCTTGCCAAGGCCCGCACGGCGGCCACCGGCAAGCAGGTCAAGGAAGCGCAGATCACCCAGAACGAGGTGGACGCCATGCGCCGCATGCTCAAGGCCGATTTCGAGCAGGCCGACCTGAACTGGTCCAAGTGGGCGCCCGTGCCCTGAGCCTGGCCGGACGCCTGCCGTGCAGGCAGGCGTCACTCCCATCGCATCTTCCGGAGAGAGCATCTTGAGAATCGACCCTTCGACGGGGGAGGCCGCCCTGCGCGCGCCACTGTCCCTTTCGCTGCCCCTGCCTGTGTCCCTGTCCGCGTCCCTTTCGGCGGCCCTTCCGGCGTCCCTTTCCGCCATGGACGCTGACGCAGCGCCGGGCGGGCCGCCTGCCATCCGCGCCCCGCAGGACGTTCTTTCAGGCGTGCGCGTTGCCTCGCAGCTGCTGCAGGACTTTCGCCCCATCACCGAAAGCATCGAGTGGGAGCTGGGCCATCTGCACTGGGCGCAGGCCGGCCTGCTGACCTTTGCCGAGAACGAAGTGCCCTACGTGGTCAACAACAGCGGCCGCCTCTCGGAGGATGCGGCGGCCCTGCTGTTCCACCACTGCGCGGACACCGCGCCGCAAGGCGCCATCGCCGTGCTGGAATTGGGCGCTGGCTGCGGCCTGTTTGCGCGCATGTTCCTGCAGGCCTTCCGGCACCTGTGCCAGCAGGAAGGGCGTGATTTCGACCATCGGCTGGTCTACTACGTCACCGATGGCTCTCCCCGCACGGTCGCGCAATGGCAGGAGCGCGCGCTGTTTGCCGAGTTCGGCGGCCAGGTCGTGGCCGGCTGCTGCGACGCCATGCGGCCCGAGGCCGTTCAGCTGCCGGACGGCAGCACGGTGCCCCTGCCGCCGCTGCACGCCGTGTTCTGCAACTACGTGCTGGACGTGCTGCCTGCCACCGTCGTGCGGCGGCAGGGCGACGGGCCGGTGCAGGAATTGCGCATACGCACCCGCCTCACCGATGACGCCCAGCTCGTGCGCCAGTACACCGCGCTGTCGCCGGGCGAGATCCGTGCCCTGGTGGACCATGCGGATGCGGCCCAGCGCGCGCGCCTGCTGCCCCTGGTGGGCCTGTTCGAGCAGGAGGTGGGCTTCTTCGACTGCGACCAGGCAGCGCTGTCGCCCTGGGTGGATGCCGCCTTGTCCGTCAGCGAGGCGGCACCGCGCCTGCTGGTCAACCACGGCGCCTTTGGCGCGCTGCAGACGCTGCACAAGCGGCTGGCGCCCAAGGGGCTGGTGCTCATCAACGACTACGGCGCCTGCACGCCCGAGGCGGCGGCCCAAGCGGGCGCCTCCCAGCGCTTTGGCCGCACCAGCGCCATCGGCCTGAACTTTCCGCTGCTGGCGCAATTGTTCGGGCGCGAGGGCTGGCAGGTGCTGGCGCCTTCGGGCGATGCGCAAAGGGCCATCCATGCGCGGCTGCTGATCGGCGAAGGATGCGAGCGCACGGCGGCAGCCTTTCTCAACCGCTTCAGCGCCGACGCGCAGCAGTTCTTCGAGGCCCCGGCCCATGAGGCCCGCACGCACCTGGAGTCGGGCCGCCAGGACGCCGCCCTGGAAAGCTACCGCCAGGCCATTACCCGCAGCCCGCGCGACTGGCGGCTGCTGGGCGAGGTGGCCGAATTCGTGGGCCTGCAGCTGCGGGACTTTGCCGCCGGCATCGAGCTGGCGCGCAGCGCGCTGGACCTCAATCCCTGGCTCAGTACCTGGCTGTGGAATGTGCTGGGCGACTGCCTGTTCTGCCAGGAGCAGTTCGCGGCCGCGCATGAGGCCTACCTGCAGGCCGAAGGCATAGACCCGCGCGATGCGCGCACCCAGCTCAACCTGGCCTACACCTGGCAACAGCGCGGCGACCCGGCGCGCGCGCTGGCCTGCATCGCCCAGGGCCTGGCGGGGGATGCGCATGGCGTGCACACGCAGCGCCTGATGGAAAAGCAGCAGCAGATCCTGGCGCAGATCGCTGCCCTGCGCGCCTCGGAGCAGCAGCGGCTGGCCCAGCGCGCGGCACGGCTGCAGGGCGGGGCATAAGCCTGCCGGCAGCCCGTGGAAGTTCAGCGGTTGCGGCCCGCCAGCCGCACGGCCAAGGCCGCCGCCGATGCCGCGCAGGCCAGGGCCACCACCCCGCCCCAGCCCCACTGCGCCAGGGCCAGTGCGCCCAGCGCCGAGCCCGAGGCCATGCCGATGAACACGCCCGTGAACAGCAGCGCATTGAGCCGGCTGCGTGCAGCGGGGTCCAGGCCATACACCAGGGTCTGGTGCGCCACCAGCGTCGCCTGGATGCCGAAGTCGAAACCGATGGCGCTGGCCACCAGCAGCGGCAACTGTGCGCCGGCTGGCAGCCAGGGCGACAGTGCCAGCACGGCAAACGACGCCAGGGCCAGGCCCGCACCCAGGCAGGTCACGCGCTGCGGGCCGCTGCGGTCGGCCAGCCGGCCTGCCAGCGGCGCGGCCAGCGCACCGGCGGCGCCCGCCAGACCCAGGGCGCCGGCTGCGGCGCTGCCCATGTGGAACTGCTGGTGCAGCATCACGGCCAGCGTGGACCAGAAGGCACTGAAGGCCACCGACAGCAGGCCCTGGGCCAGGGCCGCACGGCGCAGCGCGGGCTGGCAGCGCCACAGCTGCACCATGGAGCGCAGCAGCGCGCCATAGCCCAGTTGCGTGGTCGGCCTGAAACTGGGCAGCCCGCGCCACAGGGCCGCCCCCAGCAGTGCCATGGCAGCGGCGGCCAGCAGGTAGACGCTGCGCCAGCCGCCATGCTCGGCCAGCAGCCCGCTGACCACGCGCGACAGCAAAATGCCCAGCAGCAGCCCCGTCATCACCGTGCCCACCACCTTGCCACGCTGGTGCTCGGGCGCCAACGTGGCGGCGGCCGGCACCACATCCTGCGCCAGGGTGGCAGCCAGGCCCACGGCCAGGCTGGCGGCCAGCAGCGGCGCCAGGCCCGGGGCCAGCCCGCTGGCCAGCAGGGCCAGCATCAGCGCGGCGGTCTTGGCCAGGATGATGCGCCGGCGGTCCATGCGGTCGCCCAGAGGTGCCAGCAGCAAAATGCCCAGCGCATAGCCCAGCTGGGTCAGCGTGGGCACAAAGCCCACGGCGCGCTCGCCCGCGCCCAGGTCGGGGCCGAGCACGCCCAGCATGGGCTGGCTGTAGTAGAGCGAGGCCACGCCCACGCCCGCCGTGGTCGCCATCAGCAGCACCAGCGACCGGGGCACGCCGGCTGCCTTTTCGCTGGTGGCCGCCTGGTTATGCGTAGATTGAATGCAAGACATGTTGATCCGCCGATACGGCGTGTTTGAGAAACGATGGCCGTAGTGTGGTGCGATGCAGCAGCCCACGGTAGTGGCTGCGTCCGCAGAATCGATATACGCTTGGCGTATGACCATCGCCGACCTCTCCCTGCCTTCGGGCGCAGACCGCATCGAACTGCTGCAGACCTTTGTGCGCATCGTCGAAAGCGGCAGCCTCTCGGCCGCCGCGCAGCAGATGTCCACCACCCAGCCCACGGTCAGCCGGCGCCTGCAGACGCTGGAGCGCGCGCTGGGCCTGCGCCTGCTGCGGCGCTCCACCCACGCCATGGCGCTGACCGACGACGGAGAGCGCTGCCTGGCCCATGCGCGCGAACTGCTCGATACATGGCGGGCGCTGGAGTCCGACCTGCGCGGCGCCCAGGACACGCCGCGCGGCCTGCTGCGCGTGGTCGCGCCCCACGCCTTCGGCCAGGACCAGCTCATGGCGCCGCTGCTGCAGTTCCTGGGCCGCCATCCGGCCGTCAAGGTCGAGTGGCTGCTGCATGACCGCCAGCCGGACTTCATTGCCGAGGGCATCGACTGCGCCGTGCAGGTGGGCGCCGTGGTCGATCCATCGGTGGTCGCGCTGCGCGTGGCCGAGGTGCCGCGCATTGCCGTGGCCGCGCCTGCCTTGCTGGGGCAGGGCAGCGTGCCCCAGCACCCGCGCGAGCTGCAGGGGCTGCCCTGGATTGCGCTACGCACTTTCTACCAGCGCGAGCTGGAACTGCACCGCGTGGGCGATGAGCGGGTGTGCAAATCCTGGCGCCTGCAGTTCGAGCCCCGGCTCAGCACCGACAGCCTTTATGCGCTGCGCAACGCCGCCCTGGGCGGGCTGGGTGCAGCCCTGGCCTCGGCCTGGATCGTGCGCGACGATCTGGAGGCGGGCCGCCTGGTGCACCTGGCCCCGGACTGGCAGGCCGCGCCGCTACCCGTGCACCTGGTGTATCCGCCGGCGCGCCACCAGCCGGCGCGCCTGCGCGCCTTCATCGCGGCCATGCGGGAGGTCATGCCGGGACTCACCGGAATGCGCGCGCCGCTGCCCTGAGCCGTTCGCCCGCCGCTGTTGCGGCGGCGCGTCACCGCCCGGTTTGCCAACGGTAAGCATGGCAACTGCATAGGATAATAAGAATCATTTGCGATCTTCTTCGCGATTGGCTTTTCCTCCATGCCGTCCCCCTCCACGCTACAACCGCCCGCCGAGCCCCTGCTGGCCCAGCTGGTGCAGCACTATGACGAACTGGTCGGTTTCCTGCGCCACCGCTTCGGCGATGAATGCCAGCCCCGCGAAATCGTCAACGAGCTGTGCCTGCGGTTGATGGAGCGGCCCGTTCCCCAGGGCATTGCCAACCCGCTGGCCTTTCTGCGGCATCTGGCGCGTGACCTGGCCATAGACCGCCATCGGGCCCAGGCGCGCCGGCCCGAAACGCCCTTCGATGGCGCCGAGCTGGAAGAGCGCCTTGCCCCCGCCGCCGCCATGCCGCTGTCCCCGCCCGAGCTGGCCGTGGCCGCCGCCCAGCGCCAGCGCGCGCTGCTGGTGGCGATAGAGCAGCTGCCCCAGGCCAGCCGCGAGGCCTTCATCCTCACCAAGCTCTACGGCATGCCGCAGGAAGAGGCCGCACAGCGCATGGGCATCTCGCGCGGCATGGTGGCCCGCCATCTGGCGCGTGCACTGCGCGATGTGCAGCCCGTGCTCACGGCCGACCATGCCGCCTGAGATCACGCGCAGCACAGGCGGCACGCGCAGCGCGCGCCAGGGTGCTTCTGCGCAGTCTTCGGGGCGCAGCGCCCATCTGCCCGTCGATGACGCCCTGGCCCCCTTTGCCGACATGCTGCGCCGGCACCTGCCCACGCCCGAGGAAATCGAGCAGGCCGCCGCCCAGCGCCAGAAGCTGCGCCAGCGCAGGGCGCTGCGCGCAGGCACGGCTGCGGCCCTGGCGGCGCTGGCGCTGCTGCTCTGGGCCGACCCCGCGCTGCAGCGCCAGACCCTGGCGACGGCCGTGGGCCAGCGCCAGAGCTGGCAACTGGCCGATGGCAGCGAGGTGCGGCTGAACACCGGCTCGCGCGTGCAAGTGGCGCAGCACCTGCGCTCGCGCCGCCTGGTGCTGGACCAGGGGGAGGCGTCCTTCGAGGTATCCCATGCCTTCTGGCACGGCTGGGTGCCCTGGCTGCAGCGGCCCTTCACCGTGCAGGCCGGCGGCGTGGTGGTGCAGGACATCGGCACCGTGTTCGGCGTGCACCGCCATGAGGATGGCGCCGACATCACCGTGCTGCAGGGCAGGGTGCGCGTGCATTCCATGGAGGGTGGCGGCGCACCCGTGGAGCTGTCCACCGGCCAGCACCTGCGCACGCGCGCCGGCCGGCCGCTGCCGCAGCTCGTGCCGGCAGAGGCGGGCGACGGCGCCGCTGCCCTGGCCGCCCTGGCCTGGCGGGAGGGCCGCCTGGTGCTGGACGGCACGCCGCTGTCCGAGGCCGTGGCGCAGATGCAGCGCTACCGCAGCGCACCCATCGTGCTGGCCGACCGGCATGCGGCGCAGCTGCGCATCTCGGGGCAGTTCGACCTGGACCGCATCGACCAGCTGCTGGACTTGCTGCCTCGCCTTGCGCCCGTGCAGGTGCGGCATGAGGACGACGGCCGCGTGCTGATCTCCACGCGCCACAGGTAGGCGCAGGTAGGCGCAGGTAGGCCGCCCGGCAGTTGTCCCTGCAGCCGCTGGCCTGATCCAGAAATTTTCCTTGGCCATGTGTACAAACCTGCGCGCTGCAGCGGCTTACAGGCAGACCGGCATCGCGCCCGGGGCCGAACAGGCCCTGGAGGGGCCTGCCGCCGCCGCCGTATCCCGTATTCCGTACCCAACGCCTCAGGAGAGATGTCGCCATGAACCCTTCCCCTACCGTCACCGGCCTGCCGCGCCTTCGCATCGCGGCCCTGGCCGCCGCACTGTGCATTGCCGGCCTGGCCCATGCCCAGCCCCTGGCCGTGGATCTGCCGGCCCAGCCGCTGGCCCAGTCGCTGAACGCGCTGGCGCGCCAAAGCGGCGCCCAGATCATCTTCCTCACCGATGTGGCCCAGGGCCTGCAGGCGCCTGCGCTGCGCGGCACGCTGGAAGTGCGCGAGGCCCTGCAGCGCCTGCTGGCCGGCAGCGGCCTGCAGGTGCGTGCGCAGGATGAGCGCACCTTCACCGTGGAGCGCAGCGGCGGCCCGGCTGCCAGCTCCGGCGCTGGGGGTGCCGTCATGGCAGAAGTGCGCGTGCTGGCCTCGCGCGCGGAGGACACGGCCTACTACGCCCCCTCGGCCGCCAGCGGCACCAAGACCGAGGCGCCGCTGCGCGACGTGCCCCAGACCATCAATGTGATCCCCCAGCAGGTCATGCGCGACCAGGCCGCCACCTCGCTGCAGGACACGCTGCGCAACGTGGCCGGCATCGGCCTGTCGCACGGCGACGGCCAGCGCGACCAGGTCAGCATCCGCGGCTTCACCAGCATCGGCGACCAGTTCGTGGACGGATTCCGCGACGATGCGCTGTATTTCCGCGACCTCTCCAACATCGAGCGCGTGGAAGTCGTCAAGGGCCCGGCCGCCGTGCTCTATGGCCGGGGTTCCTCGGGCGGCCTGGTCAACCGCGTGACCAAGAAGCCGGGCGTCAATGTCTCCGACGTGGCCGTCAGCATTGGAAGCTGGGCCGACAAGCGTGCAGAGTTCGACGTGGGCCGTGCGCCCGAGGGCAGCGACTGGTCCTGGCGCGTCACCGGCGCCGCCGAAGACGCCAACAGCTACCGCAGCCAGCAGTTCCTCAAGCGCGAGACCATCGCCCCCTCCGTCATGTGGAAGCCGGACGGCAACACCTCGCTGACGCTGCAGGCCGAGCTGCTGCGCGACAAGCGCGTCACCGACTTCGGCATTCCCGCCTACCGCGGCCGCCCCGTGGATGTGGCGCCCGGCACCTACTACGGCTCGGCCAATGCGCGCGATGCGGACACCTCCGAATCCACCGTGGGCTCCTTCACCGCCACCTTCAACCACCGCTTCTCGGACACGCTGCGCGTGCGCAACGCGCTGCGCTACTACCACTACGAGCTGGACCGCCAGAACACCTTGCCGGCCGGCACCACCAACGAGGCGGCCGGCACCGTAGCGCTGACCCGCTCGGGCGTGGACCGCAACGAGCACGGCATCTTCAACCAGACCGAGCTGATCCAGAATTTCAGCACCGGCAGCGTGCAGCATGAAGTGCTCTACGGCCTGGAGCTGGGCCAGCAGAACAAGGATGCGCTGTCCTACAGCGGCGGCACCCTGGCCAATGTGAACCTCTGGAACCCCGTGCTGCCCGTGGCCCCGCTCAACGGCGGCGGCACCCTGAGCGGCAGCACGCTCAACCGCTACCTCACGCGGGCCCTGTACCTGCAGGACCAGGTCACGCTGTCGCCGCAGTGGAAGCTGCTGGTGGGCCTGCGCTATGACCGCTTCGGCCAGGAAACCGACAACCGCCTGGCCGGCCAGAGCGACTTCAGCCGCACGGACTCCACCTGGAGCCCGCGCGCCGGCCTGGTGTGGCAGCCCGATGCCGTGCAGTCCTATTACCTGTCGGTCAGCCGCTCCTACCAGCCTTCGGCCGAGATGTTTGCGCTGTCGGCCACCAATGCCGCCATCAAGCCGGAAAGCACCACCAACTATGAAGTGGGCGGCAAATGGGACCTGATGGACGGCAAGGCCATGGCGACGGCATCGCTGTTCCAGCTGGAACGCACCGACATCAAGACCACCAACCCGGCCCAGCCCACCCAGCTGATCCCCATCGGCACGCAGCGCACGCGCGGCCTGGAGCTGTCGCTGTCCGGCGAACTGCGCCCCGGCACCCAGGCCACCTTCAGCTACGCCTACCTGGATGCCGTGGTCACCGAATCCACCACCGTGGACGCCGGCCAGCCCGTGCAGGGCAAGCGCGCCACCATCACGCCCAGGAACTCCCTGTCTGTCTGGCTGACCCAGCGCCTGGGCGATGCCTGGACCGTGGGCGGCGGCCTCAACTACGTGGGCGACCGCTTTGCCAACCCCGGCAACACCGTCACGCTGCCCGCCTACACGGTGGTGGATGCCATGGCCCAGTACCGCATCGGCCGTGCCACCACGGTGCAGCTGAACCTGCGCAACCTGTTCGACCGCCGCTACATCGTCTCGGCCCACGGCACCAGCCCCAACCTGAACCTGCCCGGTGCGCCGCGCAATGTGATGGTGACGCTGCGGCACAGCTTCTGAGGCCGCGCCGGCAGCGCCGGCCTCTCCAAAAGACAAAGGCCCACGCAAGTGGGCCTTTGTCCATCCGGGCCGTGCCGTTTACTCGGTCGCCTTCTTCAGCGATTCCTTGGCGTTGTCTGCCGACTGCTTGGAGCGCTTCTTGTGGTAGTCCGACTTGACGTTGTTAACGGCCTTGCCGACCGGCCCGCTGTCCTTGGCCTTGGCGTCGGCCTGCTTTTCCTTCACCTTGTGGTCTGCGGCGTCGGTGGCCTCGGAGGCGGCCTTGCCCACCTGGGCGTGGGCGGTCGACAGGCCTGCGGCGAAGGCAAGGGAAATGGCGGTGGCAAGCAGCAGTTTTTTCATGGAACAGGTGTCCTGTGATGAGGTGGCTGCATGGTGCGCCAGTGCGCTGGTGCCGCCTTGTAGGAGCAGGGCTGTGCTGTGCGCGGGCACTGCGGCCCAAGCGCAGAAGGGCTTCCGACGGTAGCTTGCTTCGGTGTCCGACATGGGGCAGCCGGCCGAGCTTCTAGCCTTGGACCAACCCCCGCCAACACCCAAGAAGGACACACCATGATCACAGCCGAACCCACCATGACCAACCTCTTCGATCAGCTGGGACTGGATTCCAGCCCGGAGGGCATCCGTCAGTTCATTCTTTCGCACCGCCTGGAGAAAAACACGCTGCTGGTGGACGCTCCGTTCTGGACCGATGCACAACGCGCCCTGTTCTCGCAGCAGTGGCATGCCGATGCGACCTGGGCGCTGGTGGTGGACCAGCTCAGCGAGGCCTTGCATTCCGAGCCCGACCTGGACGCCGCGCCTGCCCCGGTGGCTTCCGAGCACGAACCGGAAGCGCGTCCCTGATCCTGTGATGCAACCGCTTGCGATGAATCCGTGCTGCTTACAATTTTCGCGGCGCATTCAACCCATTTGCCTACGGAGTCGCTCACATGCTGACCTCGAATGGTCTGGCGTCGGCCTCTCCAGGCTCCGACGCTCTTTTGCCCCTTGACCCGGGCCACGCCGTTCTGGATGCGTTTCCCGACGCCGTCTTTGTCGTCGGGCTCGACGGCCGTCTGGCCCACTGCAACCGCCAGGCCCGCAGCCTGCTGGACCACTCCGGAGATGCGCTGGAGGGCAGCGTTTTCGAAGAGCGTTTCGTCGCCCAGGCTGCGCGTTCAGGCTGGGCAAGCCGCCAATGGGAGCCTCCTGCCCAGGCCGCACAGCCCCGGCAGGCCAGCTGCTGGCCGCTGCTGACCTGTTCAGGGCGCGAGCGGCCCGTGGCTTCGAGCACATCGCGCATACGGCTGCCGGACGGCAGCCCGGCGTTGCTGCTGTGCGTGCGCGAGGCCGATGCGCACCCGCCTGCAGCGCCGCCGTCCGCGCCCCCGCCCCTGTCCAGCCCGCTTTCCAGCGCAGAGCGCAGCTTTGCCTTGCTGGTGCAAAGCGTGACCGACTATGCGATCTACATGCTCGACCCCGAAGGCCGCATCGTGAGCTGGAACCTGGGCGCCAAGCGCATCAAGGGCTATGAGGAGGAGGAGGTCCTCAACACCCATTTCTCGCGCTTTTACACGCCCGAAGACCAGCAGGCCGGGCTGCCCCAGGCGGGGCTGCGCACGGCGGTCAGCACGGGCCGCATGGAGGCCGAAGGCCTGCGCGTGCGCAAGGATGGCTCGCGCTTTTGGGCCTCGGTGGTCATCGATGCCATCTACGATGACGGCCGGCTGATCGGCTTTGCCAAGGTCACCCGCGATGTGACCGAGCGCAAGGCCGCCGAATCCCAGCTGCGCCAGGCCTTGAAGATGGAGGCCATCGGCCGCTTCACGGGCGGCGTGGCCCATGACTTCAACAACCTGCTGATGGCGGTGCTCAGCAGCCTGGAGCTGCTGCGCAAGCGCATGCCGCCCGACGAGCGGCTGCGCGCGCTGGTGGAGACCGCCACGCGCGGCGCCCAGCGTGGCGCCTCGCTGACCCAGCGCATGATGGCCTTTGCGCGGCAGCAGGAATTGAAGACGGAGGCCGTGGACGTGGCGGTGCTGCTGTCGGGCCTGCAAGGCCTGCTGCAGCAGGCGGCCGGCCCGCATATCTTTCTCAAGATGGCCCTGGCCGCCAACCTGCCGCGCATCCTCACCGACCCCAGCCAGTTCGAGAGCAGCATGCTCAACCTCGTCGCCAACTCGCGCGACGCCATGCCGGGCGGCGGCGTCATCAAGATCGCGGCGGCCGTGGAAACGATGCTGCCGCGCCAGCTTGCAGGCCTTGCCGCAGGCTCGTATGTCTGCGTGCGCGTGGAGGACACCGGCGAGGGCATGGACGAACAGACGCTGTCCCGCGTGGTCGAGCCCTTCTTCACCACCAAGGGCGTGGGCAAGGGCACTGGCCTGGGCCTGGCCATGGTGGACGGGCTGGTGGCCCAATCCGGCGGCAAGCTCGTGCTGCACAGCACACCGGGCAACGGCACCACGGTGGAGATGTGGATGCCCATCTCCAAGGACGAGAGCACGGCCTGCCACCTGGGCGCCCAGCGCACGCAGGACGTGGGACCCATGGACGTGCTGCTGGTGGACGACGACCCGCTGGTGCTGGCCAACGCCTCGGCCCTGCTGGAGGACCTGGGCCACCGTGTCACGGCCCTCGGCGCCGGGCAGGAAGCCATCGACCTGCTGGCGCGCCAGGCACGCTTTGACGTGGTCATCTCCGACTACGCCATGCCCGGCATGAACGGCGTCGAGCTGGCCGAACACATTGCGCAGCGGTATCCAGGCTTGAATTTCATCCTGGCCAGCGGCTTTGCAGACATCCCGGCGCTGCCGCCTGGAATGACGCGGCTGGCCAAGCCGTATTCGCAGGAGGATCTGAGCCAGTTGCTGCATCAGTTGGTGAGGGCGTGAGCCCCCATGGAGATGGCCTGCGAAGCGTTTTCGCAAGCCATCACATCAAGATGGCAGGGTGGAAACAATGGCGCGATTGGCCTGCAGGTGGGCTTCAATCGACGCCAATTGCGCGTCGTAATCACTGATGACTTGCTGTGCGGAGGTACTCCGCGGCATCCTTGTTTTTAGAAAAACAAGAACGGGTATGACGATCAAGGAAAGCATCCACGCCAACGTGAGCGCAGTGTTGATGGCAGTCATCTTGATCTGGTTTTCTGGGGCAATCCAAAGCCAAAGCTGCCCATACAGGCCAAGTCACCCGGCCGTATTCATTGCATCGCCCATGGGCAGCGAGCCGGGCAGTGTAGCGCTGAATGCGGCGGGTTTGACCAGGCTGCATGTGCAGCCGGAACTGCTCCAGTTGTTGTAGCCGTGGGGGAGGGCTCAGACACCTGCCTTCTCGAACAGCCGGCGCAATACCTGCATGGGCAGGAACCTGACCTTTCGCCGTTTCAGTTCCCGCCGGAACAGGCGCTCGCGTTCAATGAAGTTGATCTTGGGTTTCATCTTTTTTTTGGGCTGCAATGGACGAAACGCGCCAATCTACTTGTGAACGCCGCAGCTCCTGTAACACCGTGTCAGCGACGCTTCGGGATTGCCGGTTGCCGGTTGCCGGTTGCCCGTTGGCGCTCGGCCCTATGGCCCGCGCCATTGGGCATGCCGCACGCCAAGCTGCAGCTGCTGGATGCGGCGGTGGATGGTGGAGCGGCTGACGCCGAGCTGGCGCGCCGCCTCGGAGACGTTGCCCTGGCATTGGGCAAGCAGTTGCTCCAGCGCCTGTGCGGCGGACTCGCTGGTGTTGCTGGCCAGGGCGGCGGTGCAGGGCGGGGTGCCGTGCAGCGCGTCGGGCAGGTGGTCGGGCTCGATGCTGCCGTCGCCATCGTTCCCGCACAGGGCTGCGGCGTAGCGCAGCGCGTTGTGCAGCTCGCGCAGGTTGCCAGGCCAGGCGTGCGCGGCCAGCAGCGCGCGGGCCGCGTCGCCCAGGTGCAGATGGCTGCCCAGCGTGGCCAGCATCTGGTCGGCAATGGCCTGCAGGTCGCTGCGCTGGCGCAGGGCGGGCAGTTGCAGCTCGGCGGCATTGAGGCGGTAAAGCAGGTCTTCGCGGAAGCTGCCGCGCCGCACCAGTTCGGCCAGCGGGCGGTGCGAGGCCGAGATGACGCGAACGGACACGGCCCGTGGCGCGCGGGCGCCCAGCGGGGTGATTTCGGATTCGGACAGGACACGCAGCAGCTTGGCTTGCAGGGCCAGTGGCATATCGCCGATCTCGTCGAGGAACAGCGTGCCTTCATGCGCCGCGGCGATCAGGCCCTCGCGGCCCTTGCTGGCGCCGCCGGTCCAGGTGCCGGGCAGGTAGCCGAACAGCTCGCTTTCCAGCAGTGCCTCTGGAATGGCCGCGCAGTTGATGGCGACGAAGGCGCCGCTGCGGCCGCTGCTGGCATGCAGCGCGCGGGCCAGGTATTCCTTGCCTGCGCCGGTCTCCCCCTGCACCAGGATGGGCAGCGTTTGCGGCGCGAGCCGTGCGGCCTTGCGCAGCAGCGTCTGCAGCTTGGCATCGCCCGTGTCCAGCGCCTGCAGCGCTGCCGGCAGCGGGGGCTGCGCCGGCATGGCCTGCGCGCGCAGGCGGCGTGTCGGGCGCTGCGGCTCCATGGCATGGGCGAAGAGGATGCTGCCGTCGCGGGCGCGGATGATGCGCTCCTGCGCCGGGCGATGGCGGCGCAGCTCGGGCAGGTGGCGCAGGTCCACGTCGAAGAAGCGCTCCAGCGGCTGGCCGATGAGCTTGTGGCGCTGGCGCCAGTCCAGCTGCGCGGCGGCCACCAGCAGGCGGGCGCCCGCGTGGGTCATGGCGCGGATGCGGCCCCGTGCGTCCACGCTGATGGAGGCGTCGGGATCGACGTCGAGGAAATCGGGCGACTGCGCCAGGCGCACCACCCAGTCCTGGCCGGACTGGGCCATCAGGTTGGCCTGCTCCACGCGCCGCGCAGCGGCCACGACGAGGTTCAGCGCCAGGTTCTGGCTGGCCCGCTCGGCGGGCGAGCGCAGCAGCGACAGGTCCAGCACCGCTGCGAGTTCGCCGTGCATGTCGTAGATGGGTGCGGCCGTGCAGGACAGGCCGGTGTGGGTGAAGTCGAAATGGTCGCTCTGGTGCACGGTCAGCGCCTCGCCCGTTTCCAGGCAGGCGCCCACGGCCGAGGTGCCCGAGTGGTCCTCGCGCCACTGCGCGCCCAGGTACAGGCCCGCGCGGCGCAGGTCGCCAGCGTCGGCCTCGTGCCCGAGGAAGTCCACGGCCACGCCGTGCCGGTCCGCCAGCAGCAGCACGTAGTCCAGGCCCTTGAGCTGCTGGTACAGCCGCTCCAGCGCATGGCGGGCGATGTGGATCAGCGGCTCGGACTCCTCGCGGTGCGCGCGCAGCTGGCCGTCGGTCACGATGTGGGCTTCGCTGGTATGCGCCGGGTCGAGCCGGTGGGAATCGATGCACCGGCGCCAGCTGCGCAGCACGGCGCGGTCGCGCTCTTGGCCGCGGTTGGAGTAGCCGAGGCCAAAGGCTTCGATTTCCTGGATGTGCGAGGCGTAGGACTGCAGGGGCATGGCGTGGAGTCGATGCGGGCTTTGAACGTGCCGCAGACGATTCTGTGCCCTGCACGGTGCAGCGCCAATCAAGACTTACCCACTGCCCCTGCTGCGCTGCAGCACGCCTGGTGCGACAGGTGTCGCAGGGCTGCCCCACCTGTCGCGGGCGGCAACGCCGGGCAGCGGGGTGCAAGGCGCAGGGTTTGTACTGGCGGTGCGCAGGCAACCCCTTGATTTGCCTGGCGCATCCTGCCGCCGGGCCTGTCTGGCATGGTGATTGCGTAAGAGCGCCTGCCCGAAGAAAAACCAGCGGGCATGACCGCATCAAGGAGACAACCATGACCGATACGACGCCCAACGCCCGCGCCAAGGCGCTGCTTGACCAACTCAACCATGCCCTGGGAGACCGCGACTTCGCGGCCGCCAGCCGCCTGTTCGCCGATGAATGCTATTGGCGCGACCTGGTGCTGCTGACCTGGAACATCAAGACCATGGAAGGGCGCAGCCAGATCGCCGACATGCTGGCTGCGCAGCTGGACGCCGCGGCGCCCGTGCGCTTTTCGCTGGACGAGCGTGAGACGGTGGAGGAGGCCGATGGCGTGGTGTCCGCCTGGATCGTGATCGATACGCGCCATGCGCGCGGCGGCGGCCATGTCCGCATCAGGGACGGGCGCATCTGGACGCTGCTGACGGCCGCCCAGGAGCTCAAGGGCCATGAGGAACCCATGGGCACGCGCCGCCCGATGGGGGCCGAGCACGGCATCCGGCGTGGCCGCCAGACCTGGCTGGAGCGCCGCCAGCAGGAGGCGCAGGAGCTGGGCCGCGACAAGCAGCCTTTCGTGCTCGTCATCGGCGGCGGCCAGGGCGGCATTGCGCTGGGCGCGCGGCTGCGCCAGCTGGGGGTATCGCACATCGTCATCGACCGCCAGGCGCGCCCTGGCGACCAGTGGCGCAACCGCTATAAATCGCTGTGCCTGCACGACCCGGTCTGGTACGACCACCTGCCGTACATGCCTTTCCCGGACAACTGGCCCGTGTTCGCGCCCAAGGACAAGATCGGCGACTGGCTGGAGATGTACACCAAGGTGATGGAGGTCAACTACTGGCCGTCCACCAACTGCCTGAACGCCCGCTTCGATGAGGACCGGCAGGAATGGGAAGTCACCGTGGAGCGCAACGGCGAGACGCAGGTGCTGCGCCCCAAGCATGTGGTGTTCGCCACCGGCATGTCGGGCAAGGCGAATGTGCCCAAGATCAAGGGCCAGGACGTCTTCAAGGGCGAGCAGCAGCACTCGTCCCAGCACCATGGCCCGGACGCCTATGCGGGCAAGAAGGTGGTGGTGATCGGCGCCAACAATTCAGCGCACGACATCTGCGCGGCCCTGTGGGAGCACGGCGCCGATGTGACCATGGTGCAGCGCTCGTCCACGCACATCGTGCGCTCCGATTCGCTGATGGACATCGGCCTGGGCGACCTGTATTCGGAGCGCGCCGTGGCCAGCGGCGTGACGACCAGGAAGGCGGACCTGATCTTCGCCTCGCTGCCCTACCGCATCATGGCCGACTTCCAGGTGCCGGTGTACGACCGCATCCGCGAGCGCGACGCTCAGTTCTACCGCCAGCTGGAGGCGACCGGCTTCATGCTGGACTTCGGGGATGACAACTCGGGTCTTTTCATGAAGTACCTGCGCCGCGCCTCGGGCTACTACATCGACGTGGGGGCCTGCGATCTGGTGATCGACGGCAGCATCAAGCTGCAGGCGGGCAAGCAGATCAGCCACCTGTCGGAAAACGCGGTGGTGCTGGCCGATGGCACCGAGCTGCCGGCGGACCTGGTGGTCTACGCGACCGGCTATGGCTCCATGAACGGCTGGGTGGCCGACCTGATCAGCCAGGAGGTGGCAGACAAGGTGGGCAAGGTCTGGGGCCTGGGCTCGGACACCACCAAGGACCCGGGGCCGTGGGAGGGCGAGCAGCGCAACATGTGGAGGCCCACGCAGCAAGACGCGCTGTGGTTCCACGGCGGCAACCTGCACCAGTCGCGCCACTACTCGCTGTACCTGGCGCTGCAGCTCAAGGCGCGGCAGGAAGGCCTGCCAGTGCGTGTCTATGACCTGCAGCAAGTTCATCACCTGCGGTAAGGCCGAATAATCGCCATGGGGCGGCTGTGCCGCCCGCCAACCCAGCCTTGCAAAACAGAAAGTTCAATCATGAAAGCAGCACGTTTCTACGACCGGGGCGACATCCGCATCGAAGACATCCCCGAACCCGTGGTGGAGCCCGGCACCGTGGGCATCGAGGTGGCCTGGTGCGGCATCTGCGGCACGGATTTGCATGAGTTCATGGAAGGGCCGATCTTCATTCCGCCCTGCGGCCATCCGCACCCCATCTCGGGCGAGTCCGCACCCATCACCATGGGGCACGAGTTCTCCGGCGTGGTGTACGCCGTGGGCGCGGGCGTCGACGATATCAAGGTCGGTCAGCACGTCGTGGTGGAGCCCTACATCGTGGCCGACGACGTGCCCACGGGGCCGGGCGACCACTACCACCTGTCCAAGGACATGAATTTCATCGGCCTGGGCGGGCGCGGCGGCGGGCTGTCCGAGCGGATTGCGGTCAAGCGCCGCTGGGTGCACCCGATCTCCAATGCCATTCCACTGGACCAGGCCGCGCTGATCGAGCCGCTGTCCGTGGGCCACCATGCCTACACCCGCAGCGGCGCGAAGGCGGGTGATGTGGCGCTGGTCGGCGGTGCAGGCCCCATCGGCCTGCTGCTGTCCGCCATCCTGAAGGCCAAGGGCCTGACGGTGGTCATCACCGAACTGAGCGCCAAGCGCAAGCAGAAGGCGCGTGAATCGGGCGTGGCCGATCACATCCTGGACCCCTCCGAAGTGGACGTGGTGGCCGAGGTGATGAAGCTCACCGGCGGCAAGGGCGTGGATGTGTCGTTCGAATGCTCCAGCGTGAACAAGGTGCTGGACACGCTGGTGGCCGTGACGAAGGCCACGGGCGTGGTGGTGATCGTGTCCATCTGGAGCCATCCGGCCACCATCAACGTGCACAGCGTGGTCATGAAGGAGCTGGACGTGCGCGGCACCATTGCCTACTGCAACGACCACCAGGAAACCATCAAGCTGGTCGAGGAGGGCAAGATCAACCTCGAGCCCTTCATCACCCAGCGCATCCAGCTCGATGACCTGGTGGCGCAGGGCTTTGACACGCTGATTCACAACAACGAATCGGCGGTGAAGATCATCGTGCAGCCACGGCTCAAGTAGGCCGGGCGGCAGGCCTGAATCGAACCGGCTGCGATCAGGAGCGGGTTCGTCTGATGCCTGCCGTGTGGTCACGCTGCGCAAAGAAAAAAGCCCTTGATTGAATCAATCAAGGGCTTAGATCATTTTGGCGGAGAGGGCGGGATTCGAACCCGCGGTGGGGATTAGCCCACACACGCTTTCCAGGCGTGCGACTTAAACCGCTCATCCACCTCTCCGAAGACCGCGATTCTAGCACTGGTTTTGCACGTCCTGGACAAACTCCATGGTGTGCCATCAATTCGCCACGGTGAGCCAAGGCCAGCGCTCTTGGTAGTTTCGCGCTTTGGCCTCGAACATGGCCGGTTGTGCGAACCTGGGGTTGATGCGCAGCCGGCCTGCCGCGAGGTCTGCCAGTCCATCGGGCGCATACAGCTCCCCGCTGGTCACATCGATGCCAACGCAGGTGCAGGCGATCAGGTAACGGTCCATGCCATCGCGGGCGCTACGCAGTTGGGGATAGGGCGCGTTGAAGCGCTGTGGATACCACAGGTGCACGCGCGCCTGGTTGCGTATTTCGATGCGGGCGCCCAGGTCTGCCAGCAACTGCTCGGCCTTGCGGATTACGGCGTCTTCGGCTTCCCACGACAGGTCGTTGTCGTCGAAGTAGAAGATGTCGTAGTCCTTCACGCCCCAGCCTGCAGGGCGGCCTGAGTGTTGATTCCACCAGGCCTGGAACAGGCAGCCTGCCGTCAGGTGGCATTGATTCAGGCCCAGGGCCGGCAGGCGCTGCAGGAGTGCGGCGTTGATGGGGTTCTGCCTGGCGATGGTCACAAACTCCTCGGAATTTGGCGTGGTTGGCATAGTTCAAATCTTGCGGGGAGTCGTTGTGTTCTGCTGGAAGTTCTGCACTTGCGGCATGGCCCGCACCTGCGCCTGCAGCCACGTGCACAGGGTGTCGAGCCGGGCAGGCGCGGCGGTGCTGCGGCGCAGTGCCAGGTAGCGGTAGCCGGAGGCCGTGAAGCCGAAGGGTGCCAGCAGGCGGCCGGCCTGCACGTCGTCCATCACCAGGTGCCAGGGAGCAACGGCTGCACCCAGGCCGCGCAGCGCCGCTTCCAGCGTGAAGTAGTAGTGCTCGTAGACGGGGCCGGCCGCTGCGGGCGGGGCCATGTCCATGGAGGCGGCCCACAGGTCCCAGGCATCGCGCCGGCCGCGCGTGTGCAGCAAGGGGAGGCTGGCCAGGTCCTGGGGCCGCGCGACAGGCCCGGCCATTGCGGGGGACATCACGGGGCCCAGGTATTCGTCGAAAAGCGGCAGGGCCAACTCGTCGTCTGAAATGGCCTGGCCGCTGTTGCCGCTGCTGTCGGTGGGGATGGCCGTGATGAGCAGGTCGCAGCCTTCGCGTGCAGCGTCGGTGCCGGTGTCCGTGGTGCGCAGGCGCACCTCGATGCCGGGGTGGTGCGCGTGGAAGTCGAACAGCCGGGGGATCAGCCATTTGACGGTGAAGGTGCTGAAGCAGGCCACGTCCAGCGGGCCTTCGTGGGCGTCGCCCAGGCTGCGCACCGCCTCATGGATCTGCTCGAAGGCCTGGGTGAGCGCGGGCTGCAGGGTGCGCGCCGCTGCGGTGAGCGTGGGGCGGGCCTTGGTGCCCGCGAACAGCGCCAGGCCCAGATGCTGCTCCAGCTGCCGTACCTGGCGGCTGACGGCGCCGGGCGAGACGCACAGCTCGTCTGCCGCCGCCGTCATGCGGCCCAGGCGTGCGGCAGCTTCAAAGGCGCGCAGGGCGGCCAGCGGGGGCAGGCGGCGGGTCATGGGTGGGGTCATGAGTCGGGTCACCGGGCGGGTCACGGGGCGGGTGGAGGCTATGTGAGTTCCAGGTACATAGAACCGGCCGAATCATCGCTTTTCAGGCAATGGGCCGGTGGATAGATTTGCCGCTTCGGCCGGCAATCCTGCGTGGATTCTGGCCGGACTCTTCCTCTCCATTTGATCCCAAAGCACATAGCACCATGCCCTTCGTCCACACCTATCTGCCCCAGTCCACCTCCACTTCCCAGCGCGATGCCGTCGTGCAGGGCATCCACCAGGCGCTGGTGCAAGGCATTGGCATGCCCGAGGACGAGCTGTTCAACATGGTGCACCCGTACGCTCCCGGGCAGTTCGCGTTCAGCCGCAGTTTCAACGGGGTAGCGCGTTCGGATGCGGTGGTGGTGGTCGAGATCACCATGCGGCGCGGACGCAGCGATGCGATGAAGAAGGCCTTGTATGCGGCCATTGCGCGCAATCTGCACGAGGGGGCCGGGGTTGCGCCGGCCGATGTGTTCATCTTCATGCATGAGAACGACTACTCGGACTGGTCCGTGGGCCATGGGCGCTTCGCCATGGCACTGGTGCAGCAGACCGGCGCGCAATGAAAAACGGGCCGCGATGGCCCGTTCTTCATGGGGTTCCGGCGGATCTCAGCTGGTGCGCTGCCCGGTCTGGATCATCTTCATGGCCGAGGTGATCAGGCTCGATACCTCGGTCATGTTGCTGGGAACGATCAAGGTGGTGGTGGCGTCCGATGCCACCTGGCTGTAGGCCTCGACGGCCTTTTCGGCCACCTTGAGCTGCACGGCCTGTTCGCCGCCGGGCTGGCGGATGGCGTTGGCCACGCGTTCGATGGCCTGGGCGGTGGCGTCGGCCACGGCCTTGATGGATTCGGCCTCGCCCTGGGCCTTGTTGATGACGGCCTGCTTCTCGCCTTCGGAGCGTGCGATGAAGGCTTCGCGCTCGCCGGTGGCGATGTTGATCTGTTCCTGGCGGCGGCCTTCGGAGGCGGCGATCAGTGCGCGCTTTTCGCGCTCGGCCGTGATCTGGGCCTGCATGGAGCGCAGGATTTCGGCGGGCGGCGTCAGGTCCTTGATTTCATAGCGCAGCACCTTCACGCCCCAGTTGAGCGCGGCCTCGTCGATGGCGGAGACCACCTGGGCATTGATCATGTCGCGCTCCTCGAAGGTCTTGTCCAGTTCGAGCTTGCCGATCACGCTGCGCAGCGAGGTCTGGGCCAGCTGGGTGACGGCCATGATGTAGTTGGACGAGCCGTAGCTGGCGCGCATGGGGTCGGTGACCTGGAAGTAGAGGATGCCGTCCACCTGCAGCTGGGTGTTGTCGCGCGTGATGCAGACCTGGCTGGGCACATCCAGCGGGATTTCCTTGAGGCTGTGCTTGTAGGCCACGCGGTCCACGAAGGGCACGAGGAAGTTCAGGCCCGGCGTGAGCGTGCCGGCGTACTTGCCAAGGCGTTCCTTGACCCAGGCGTGCTGCTGGGGCACGACCTTGACGGAGCGTGCGATGAAGATGGCCGCGATGACGGCGATGACGATGGCGATTTCCATGGTGTCTCCAAGCCCGGAGGGCATTCAGTGAAACAAGAGGGTGAGGCGAAGGGGCGCGAGGACTGCATCCCCAGGTGTGCGCAAGAGGTGCAGCGGTGGCTCAGAGCTTGTCCACGAGCAGCCGGTTGCCGACGACCTCGGCCACGCGGTGCATGCCGGCCGAGGGCAGGTTGCCCGGGCGGCCGATCACGGTCCATTGGGCGCCACGGTAGCGGACCTGGGCCGTGCCGTCGGAATTCCATTGCTCGACCATGACGGACTCGCCTATGTCGAGGTTGACATCGCGGTTGCTCGATGCCGGCTGGCGGCTGGGCTGGCGGCGGCGCACCAGATAGCAGGCCAGCACGAAGGCGCTGCCCAGCGCGGCGGCGATGATGATCTGTGCAATGGGCGCCAGGCCCGCATGCGCGCACAGCGCGCCGACGATGGCGCCCAGCGCCAGCATCAGCAGATAGAAGCTGCCGGTCAGCAGCTCGGCGATGACCAAGGCGCCGGCGACTAGCCACCAGATGGTGGAATATTCCATGCGTGAGACTCCCTTTGTGACAGTTGCTTGTGTTTAGTGCAGCACATTCTGGGTGAAAATCCGCACGCTTCAAAGGCGCAATAAGGATATTCCTTACACTTCGCGCCTGTTTCGTTTTTTGGCCCGCTCAGGTTACGGAGGCTGCCCCCATGAAGTTTCGCTTTCCCATCGTCATCATCGACGAGGACTACCGCTCCGAGAACACCTCGGGCCTGGGCATCCGCGCCCTGGCCCAGGCCATCGAGGAGGAAGGTTTCGAGGTGCTGGGCGTGACCAGCTACGGCGACCTGTCGCAATTCGCGCAGCAGCAAAGCCGGGCCAGTGCCTTCATTCTGTCCATCGATGACGAGGAGTTCTCGCTGGGCGATGGCGGAACCGATCCCGTGATCCACAGCCTGCGCAGCTTCATCGGCGAAGTGCGCCGCAAGAACGCCGATGTGCCGATCTACATCTACGGCGAGACCAAGACCAGCCGCCACCTGCCCAACGACATCCTGCGCGAGCTGCACGGCTTCATCCACATGTTCGAGGACACGCCGGAGTTCGTGGCCAAGCACATCATCCGCGAAGCCAAGAGCTACCTGGAAGGCGTGCAGCCGCCGTTCTTCAAGGCGCTGCTGGACTATGCGGAAGACGGCTCCTACAGCTGGCACTGCCCCGGACACTCGGGCGGCGTGGCCTTCCTGAAAAGCCCCGTGGGCCAGATGTACCACCAGTTCTACGGCGAGAACATGCTGCGCGCCGACGTGTGCAACGCGGTGGAGGAGCTGGGTCAGCTGCTGGACCACAACGGCGCCATCGGCGAGAGCGAGCGCAATGCCGCCCGCATCTTCAATGCCGACCATTGCTACTTCGTGACCAACGGCACGTCCACGTCGAACAAGATCGTGTGGCACCACGCCGTGGCGCCCGGCGACGTGGTCGTGGTGGACCGCAACTGCCACAAGTCCATCCTGCACTCCATCATCATGACGGGTGCGATTCCGGTGTTCCTCAAGCCCACGCGCAACCACTTCGGCATCATCGGCCCGATCCCGCAAAGCGAGTTCTCGGTGGAGTCCATCCAGGCCAAGATCGCGGCCAATCCGCTGCTCAAGGGCGTGGACGCCAAGACGGTCAAGCCGCGCGTGCTGACGCTGACACAGTCCACCTACGACGGCGTGCTCTACAACACCGAGACCATCAAGAGCATGCTGGACGGCTATGTGGCCAACCTGCACTTCGACGAGGCCTGGCTGCCGCACGCTGCCTTCCACCCGTTCTATGGCAGCTACCACGCCATGGGCAAGAAGCGCGCGCGCCCCAAGCACTCGGTGGTGTATGCCACGCAGTCCATCCACAAGCTGCTGGCCGGCATCAGCCAGGCCTCGCATGTGCTGGTGCAGGACAGCCAGACCGAAAAGCTGGACCACCACCTGTTCAACGAGGCGTACCTGATGCACACCTCGACCAGCCCGCAGTACAGCATCATCGCCAGCTGCGACGTGGCCGCCGCGATGATGGAGCCGCCCGGCGGCACGGCCCTGGTGGAGGAGTCCATTCTGGAGGCGCTGGACTTCCGCCGCGCCATGCGCAAGGTGGAGGACGAGTTCGGCGACGACGACTGGTGGTTCGAGGTCTGGGGTCCCGAGAAGCTGGCCGATGAAGGCGTGGGCTCGGCCCAGGACTGGATCATCCGCGGCCATGACGCGGCACCCAAGCGCTCCAAGGCCAAGAACGGCAAGGAGTTCGACAACTGGCACGGCTTCGGCGAGCTGGCCGACGGCTTCAACATGCTGGACCCGATCAAGTCCACCATCGTGACGCCGGGCCTGGACCTGGACGGCGATTTCTCGGACACGGGCATCCCCGCCTCCATCGTGACCAAGTACCTGGCCGAGCACGGCGTGGTGGTGGAGAAGACGGGCCTGTACTCGTTCTTCATCATGTTCACCATCGGCATCACCAAGGGCCGCTGGAACACCATGCTGACGGCGCTGCAGCAGTTCAAGGACGACTACGACCGCAACCAGCCGCTGGCGCGCATCCTGCCCGAGTTCTGCCAGCAGCACCGCCGCTACGAGCGCATGGGCCTGCGCGACCTGTGCCAGCACGTGCACCAGCTGTACGCCAAGTACGACATCGCCCGCCTGACGACCGAGATGTACCTGTCGGACCTGCAGCCCGCCATGAAGCCCACCGATGCCTACGCCCACATCGCGCAGCGCAAGACCGAGCGCGTGGAGATCGACCACCTGGAAGGCCGCATCACCGTGGGCCTGGTCACGCCGTACCCGCCCGGCATTCCGCTGCTGATTCCCGGCGAAGTGTTCAACCGCAAGATCGTGGACTACCTGCTGTTTGCGCGCGAGTTCGCCAAGGAGTGCCCAGGCTTCGAGACCGACATCCACGGCCTGGTGGAATTGCAAAGCGAAGATGGCGAAGTGCGCTACTACGCCGACTGCGTGGCCGGGACCGCGCCGGCCCGCAAGACGCCGGCAGGGGGCAAGCCTGCTGCGAAGAAGGCCGTGAAGACTGCAGCCAAGCCTGCGGCCAAGACAGCCGCCAAGACAGCTGGCAAGGCAGCCGCCAAGACAGTTGCCAAGGCAGCCGCGAAACCGGCAGCCAAGCCGGCCGCCAAGGTTGCCAAGGCCGCCGCGGTCAAGGCGCCTGCCAAGCGCCCCGCAGCGCGCAAGGCGCAGCCGGCCGCGCCTGAAGTCGGCACCGCAGCCAAGCCTGCGCGCGGCCGCAAAATGGTGCAGGTGGGGGACGATGGTCCCTTCGGCCGCACGATCTGATCGCCGGGCCGGCTGACGGCCCATATAAAAGGCGCGGGTCCCGAAAGGGGCTCCGCGCCTTTTTCATTGCGCCGCTGCGGCGTTGTTATTCCGTGGTCACTCCAGGCGTATCTTTGCGTCGCGGATCAGCGCGGCCCAGTCCGTCTGTTCCTTGAGCAGGTATTGGGCCGCGTCCTGGATGCTGCCGCCCAGGGCCGTGCTGCCCTCGGCCTGCAGTTGCTGCTGCACGGCGGGCTGCTGCAGGGCCGCGTTCACGGCGGTGTTCATCTTCTGCACGATGGCAGCCGGCGTGCCCTTGGGCGCGACGATGAGCTTCCAGTCCACGGCCTCGAAGCCTGCATAGCCCGACTCGGCCACGGTGGGCACCTCGGGCAGGATGGGCAGGCGCTTGGCCGAGGTCACGGCCAGGGCGCGCAGCTTGCCGCCCTTGAGTAGCGGATAGACGGCCTGGGGCGTGCCGAACATGTAGTGCGTCTGCTTGCCCAGCAGGTCGGTCACGGCCGGCGCTGCGCCCTTGTAGGGCACGTTGAGCACCTGGATGCCGGCCTTGAAGGCCAGCATCTCGCCGGCCAGGTGGCCTACCGTGCCCGTCGATGCCAGGCCCTGGCGGATGCCGCCCGGGTCGGCCTTGGCGGCCTTGACCAGATCCTGCACCGACTTCCATGGCGAGTCCTGCGGCACGACCAGCACCGTGGGCTGGGCGGCGACCAGGGCCACGGGGATCAGGTCGGTGCGCGGGTTGAAGGGCATGCTGGGCAGCAGGGCGGGGTTGATGGCGAGGTTGGCGGTCTGGCCCATGCCGAAGGTATAGCCATCCGGCGCGGACTTGGCCACTGCATCCAGGCCGATGTTGCCGCCCGCGCCGGGCTTGTTGTCCACGACCACGGTCCATTTGTTCAGCGTGCCCACGCGCTCGCTGATCTGGCGCGCTACCGCGTCCGTGCCGCCGCCCGGTGTGTAGGGAACGACCATGCGCACGGCGCGTGAGGGCCAGTGGTCAGTCTGGGCCTGGGCCGCCAGCGGGAGCAGGGCGGCAGCCAATGCGGGCAGGGCGCACAGCAGCAACTGGCGGCGCGGGGCGGAACAAGGGCGGGCCTGGGTCTGTGCCTGTGTCCGGTTTTGGGCGGTCGGGTTGCGGTGGATGGCGGGCATGGTGTTGTCTCCGGGAATTTTTGGGAAAAGGCCTCCCCGCCGGGCGCGCGGCAAGCGTCGTCCGGTGTGGGGTGGATGGGGTGCAAGGTTGCAGGGGCGCCGCGCGCCGGGTGGACGGCGGCGCCTTCAGTGGCTCAGCCTGGCTTCAGTGGGAAGCCTTGGCGTGGCTGTCGGTGGCGTCGCCCCGGGCCAGGGCCAGGGCCTGCTCGCTGCTGTAGCCCAGGGCGGTGAGGATCTCCAGGCTGTGCTCGCCCAGGCGCGGCGGCGACAGGCGCACATCCAGGCGCTTGCCGTCCAGCGTGAAGGGCAGCAGCACGGTCTTGGTCTCGCGGCCATCGGGCAGGGTGATGGGGGCCAGCGCGCCCGTGGCGTTCAGGTGCGGGTCTTCCAGCAGGTCCTGCGGGCGTGCGATGGGCGCGAAGGGCAGGCCGTTCTTCTCGAAGATCTCCGCAATGTGGGCGGCGCTGTGCGGGGCCATCTTCTCGCGCAGCAGCGGCATCAGCCAGCTGCGCGCCAGCACGCGGTCGTTGTTGCTGCCAAGGCGCGGATCGTCGCGCAGCTCGCCCAGGCCGAAGGCGTCGCAGAACAGGCGCCAGGCGCCATCGCTGACCACGGCCAGGAAGATCTGCTCGCCGTCCCGGACTTCGAACACGTCGTAGATGGCCCAGGCCGAGATGCGTGCCGGCATGGGCGCGGCCGGCTTGCCGGTGACGGCGAACTGCATCATGTGCTGGGCGACCAGGAAGATGTTGTTCTCGAACAGCGCGCTTTGCACTTCCTGGCCGCGCCCGGTCTTCTCGCGCTGGGCCAGGGCGGCCATCGCGCCCATGGCGCCGAACATGCCGCCCATGATGTCGTTGACGCTGGCGCCCGCGCGCAGCGGGTCGCCGGGGCGGCCCGTCATGTAGGCCAGGCCGCCCATCATCTGCACCACTTCGTCCAGCGCCGTGCGGTGCTCGTAGGGGCCGGGCAGAAAGCCCTTGTGGCTCACGTAGATGAGGCGCTCGAAGCGGTCCTTGAGGCTGTCGTAGTCCAGGCCCAGCTTGCGCATGGTGCCGGGCTTGAAGTTCTCGCAGACCACGTCGGCCGTGGCGATCAGGCGCAGCGCGGCCTGCTTGCCTTCCTCGGTCTGCAGGTCCAGCGTCAGGCTTTTCTTGTTGCGGTTGAACAGCGGGAAAAAGCCCGAGCCCGAGCCCAGCAGCTTGCGCGTGGCATCGCCGTCGCGGCCGTGGCCCACGGGCTCGATCTTGATGACTTCGGCGCCCAGGTCGGCCAGCATCATGCCGCAGGACGGGCCCATGACCATGTGGGTGAACTCGACCACGCGGATGCCTGCGTAGGGCAGTGGCGCGGTCTGGCCTGCGGCCGTGTCGGGGGAGTTGGGTTGGCTCATGGAAAAACGGTGAATGAATGTGTGTTTTGTCGCTGCGGCTCAGGCCGGTGCGTAGATGCGGGGCACAAAGCCCTTGGGCAGTCCGGCCAGCGGCGTCATGCCGTGCAGCTCCTCACCGGGCAGGCCTGCGGCCAGCGGCTGGCGGGCGGCGATCAGGCGATCGATGTCCACGCCGGTGCGGATGCCCATGGCCTCGAACATGAAGACCAGGTCTTCGGTGACCACGTTGCCCGAGGCGCCGGGCGCATACGGGCAGCCGCCCAGGCCGGCCAGCGAGGCATCGAAGGTGCGCACGCCGGCCTCGTAGGCGGCCAGGCAGTTGGCCAGGCCCAGGCCGCGCGTATTGTGCATGTGGGCCGCGCCTGCATGTTCGCCCAGCTCGGCGCGCAGCCGTGTGAACAGGCGCCGCACCTGGGCCGGGTTGGCCATGCCCGTGGTGTCGGACAGGCCCGATTCATCGGCGCCCGCCGCCACGCAGGCCAGGGCCAGTGCAATCACTTCGTCCTCGGGCACCAGCCCCTGCAGCGTGCAGCCGAAGGCCGTGGAGATGCCCGCCTCGATCAGGGCCTGCGGCGCGATCTCGTCGCGCAGCGCGGCAATGGCCCGCACCTCGTCCACCATCTGCATGGGCGTCTTGCGCACATTGGCCATGGAGTGCGCGGGGCTGGCCGAGACGGGCAGCGTGACCTTGTGGGCGCCGGCGCGCAGCGCGGCCTCGGCGCCGCGCAGATTGGGGGCCAGGGCCATCACGGTGACGCCCGGCAGGGTGATGGCCTGGGCGACCACCTCGGCCGCGTCGGCCATCTGCGGCAGCAGCTTGGGCGAGACGAAGGAGCCGACCTCGATCTCCTGCAGGCCTGCATGGGCCAGCGCGGCGATCCAGGCCAGCTTGTGCGCCGTGGACATGGTGGAGGCCACGGACTGCAGGCCATCGCGCGGGCCGACTTCGCTGATGAGTACGTCAAAACGGTGGGAAGACATGGGCAGTTGCATCCGGTGGTGGGTGTCGATGGTGGCGGATTCACCTGTTGACATCGGGGTTCTGTGTGGTTCTAATAGATAGAACTATATTCTCTCTATTGAAATATTCCCTGCTGCACGCGCCATCGTCAAGCCTGCGTGCCTGGGGTTTTCCCTTGGGTGCCTTTTTATGCCTCGCAAATCAGTGACGGAATCGGTGGCCGACGAGAACGCCGCGCCGGGCGGCGTGGCGGCCGTGGACAGGGCCTTGAGCCTGCTGGCAGCGTTTCGCGACGGCGACGACGGGCTGACGCTGGCCCAGTTGTCGGAGCGCACGCGCCTGTACAAGAGCACCGTGCTGCGGCTGCTGGCCTCGCTGGAGCATGGCGGCTGGGTGCTGCGCATGGATGACGGCCGCTACGCCGTGGGCCCGGCCGTGGCGCGGCTGAACACCGTCTATGCCCGGCATTTCTCGCTGGACAGCGTGGTCATGCCCGTGCTGCGCACCCTGGTGCAGGCCACGGGCGAAAGTGCGGCCTACCACGTGCGCCAGGGCCAGGACCGGCTGTGCCTGTACCGCGTGGATTCGCCCCATCCCGTGCGCGACCATGCACGCACGGGCGATCTGCTGCCGCTGGGCCAGGGTGCAGGCGGGCGCGTGCTGTCGGCTTTCGACACCGAGCTGTACGCCGCATCGCGCGGCGGCAGCCGCACGCAGCTGGCCCGTGTGCGCGCCGATGGCTACTGCGCCATGGTGGGAGACAGGCACCGCGAGATCGCCGGGATTTCGGCCCCCGTGTTCAAGCGCGATGGGGAATTGGCAGCGGCGCTGACACTGACCATGCCAGCCCACCGCTATGAAGAGCGCCACGCCCGCCATGTGCTGGCGGCGGCGCGGGAACTGGGGCTTTTGCTGCCCTGAGCCAGGCGTGCGCGGTGCGCTGGCTCAGCCCAGGGCCGTGTCCAGCACCATCATCAGCACGAAGCCCAGCATGAGGCCGCCCGTGGCAAAGGCTTCATGGCCCTTGCGGTGCGACTCGGGAATGATTTCGTGGCTGATCACGAACAGCATGGCGCCCGCTGCAAAGCCCAGTCCCCAGGGCAGCATGGCTGCCGAGCCGCTCACGATGGCTGCCCCCAGCACGGCGCCCACGGGCTCCACCAGGCCGGAGGCCATGCCCAGCAACACGGCAAAGCTGCGCTTGTAGCCTGCGGCCAGCAGGGCCACGGCCACCACCAGGCCTTCGGGCACATCCTGTATGGCAATGCCCGTGGCCAGCGCATTGGCGCGCAATCCGTCGTTGCCCGCATAGCCCACGCCGATGGCCAGGCCTTCGGGCAGGTTGTGCAGGGTGATGGCGAAGACGAACAGCCAGGTGCGCTGCAGCTTGCGCGCGCCTTGCGGGTCCAGGCCTTCGCGGCCCTTGATGAAGTGCTCATGGGGCAGGAGCCTGTCCATGAGCATGAGGGCGGCACCGCCCATCAGGATGGCCGAACCTATGACCCCGCCAGCCGCCCAGCTGCCGCCACCGAACAGTTCCTGGGTGCGCACGGCCTCCAGTCCCGGCAGGATCAGCGAGAAGGCGCAGGCGGCCAGCATGACCCCGGCGCCAAAGCCGAACAGGGTGTCCTGCGTGCGTTCGGACAGGCGCTGGGACAGCATCACGGGCACGGTGCCCAGTGCGGTCGCCAGCGCGGCGGCCGAGCCTCCGGCCAGGGCCTGGAAGACCACCGGATGGTTCTGGGCGTAGGCCCAGAACTGGCTGGTGAGCGCCCAGGCGCCGGCCATCATGATGGCCAGGCCTATCCACAGGCGGATGTTGGACCGTACGCTGGTCTTGGAGCGGAAGCGTTGTGGCAGATCCATGCTGGTCGAGGTCAGAGGTTGGCGTTGCGGACCGTTCAGCCGCGTGCGGCGGCGTAGCGGCGGGCCACTTCGGCCCAGTTGACTACGTTGTAGAACGCCGCGATGTATTCAGGGCGGCGGTTCTGGTACTTGAGGTAGTAGGCGTGTTCCCACACGTCCAGGCCCAGGATGGGGGTGGCGCCGGAGCCGATGCCGGCCATCAGGGGGCTGTCCTGGTTGCCGCTGCTTTCCACGGCCAGCTTGCCGTCCTTGCCCACCACCAGCCAGGCCCAGCCGCTGCCAAAGCGCGTGAGCGCGGCCTGGGTGAAGGCGGCCTTGAAGGCATCGAAGCCGCCCAGCTCCCGGTCAATGGCCTGTGCCAGTTCGCCCGAGGGAGCACCGCCGCCGCCCTGGTCCACCGGGGCCATCACGGTCCAGAACAGGCTGTGGTTGGCGTGCCCGCCGCCGTTGTTGCGCACGGCACCGCGAACGCCTTCGGGCAGCAGGGACAGGTCGGCGATCAGCTGCTCCACGGGCTGGCTGCCATGCGGCGTGTCCTTGAGCGCGGCATTCAGGTTGTTCACATAGGCCTGATGGTGCTTGGTGTAGTGGATCTCCATGGTCTGCGCATCGATATGGGGCTCCAGCGCGTCGTAGGCGTAGTTCAGGGGAGGCAGGGTGTAGTTGCTCATGTGGTTTCTTTCAGGGACTACGGGGAAAAAATCGGTGCGTTGCGATGTCTGTGCGGCTGCAATCAATGCGCCAGCCGGGGCGGCAGGGCCGCAGACGTGCAGTCGAAGACGCGGGCCGAGGCCTGAAGCGCCGCATCGATGCGGGGCTGGCTGCCGTGCTGGCGCTGCCACTGCAGCAGGGCTGAATGGGTTTCGCGCATATGGCGCCAGGCGGCGCTGCACACGGCGGCCGCATGGTGGCGCGCATCACCCAGGGCCAGCAGGCCCTGGTGCGCCTCGCACAGGTATTCGATGGCCAGTGCGGGCTGCTGGCGCAATGCCAGCAACTCGGCCAGGTTGTGGTGGGAGACCACCCAGGCGGCCATGCAGTGATCGGCGTGTTCCGCCAGCAGCGGGCCGGCGATGAGGCGCTGCGCCACGTGCAGGGCCTTCATCTGCATGGCGAGCGCGCTTTCGATCTGGCCTGCATGGAAATGCCCATGGGCGCGGCGCGCCAGCTGTTCCCATTGATTCAAGGATGCTTCGGAGGGTGTCGGGACGGGAGAGGGCAGACTGAGGTCAGAGGTTGCTTGCATATCTGCTGGCTCCGAGGTTTTCAGAGGTTCTTTGATATTGATCTGAGAATTGTATTATTCATGAGAATCATTCTCATTCAAAACAAAAATGACCGTATGCAATCCGATGTGTATTTTCTTTCGCGCATCGGCAGGATGCGGATGCCTGGATTCCAGGCGAAAAAAAGCCCCGCAGGCGGCAATGCCTGCGGGGCGGGTCGCAGTCTGGCGGTGACTTAGACCTGGTCAGCCGACAGGCCGGCGGTCTGGCTGAAGCCGCCGTCCACGTAGGTGATCTCGGCCGTCACGCCCGAGGCGAGGTCCGACAGCAGGAAGGCGGCCACATTGCCCACGTCCTCGATGGTCACGTTGCGGCGCAGCGGCGATGCATCGGCCACGCGGCCCAGCAGCTTGCCGAAGTCCTTGATGCCCGAGGCGGCCAGGGTCTTGATGGGACCGGCCGAGATGCCGTTGGCGCGGATGGCGCGGCCGTCTGCCGTGCGGCCCACGGCCTCGGCCAGGTAGCGCACCGAGGCTTCCAGCGACGCCTTGGCCAGGCCCATGGTGTTGTAGTTGGGGATGGAGCGCAGGGCGCCCAGGTACGACAGCGTCAGCAGCGAGGACTTGTCGTTGAGGTAGGGCAGGGCCGCCTTGGCCATCGCGGGGAAGCTGTAGGCGCTGATGTCGTGCGCGATCTTGAAGCCTTCGCGCGACAGGCCGTCCAGGAAGTTGCCGGCGATGGCCTCGCGCGGTGCAAAGCCGATGCTGTGCACGAAGCCGTCGAACTTGCCCCAGGTCGCGCCCAGGTCGGCGAACAGCTTGTCGATCTGGGCATCGTCTGCCACGTCGCAGTCAAAGATCAGCTTGGAGTCGAATTCGGCGGCGAACTCGGTGATGCGGTCCTTGAAGCGCTCGCCCACATAGCTGAAGGCCAGCTCCGCGCCCTGTGCATGGCAGGCCTTGGCGATGCCGTAGGCGATGGAGCGGTTGGACAGAACGCCCGTGATCAGCAGTTTTTTACCGGCGAGAAAGCCCATTGTTGTTCTCCAGAGAAAGTGAGTGGAAGTGCGCACCAGCTGGCGGCGACGGCCGGGGCCCGCGTCAGCGTTTGCCAGCGGAAGGGCTGGCTGCGTGGTGCAGAATTGTCGCATGCGCCATTGGATGATTTCTTCGCTGCTGCTGGCCTCGGCGTGTGTGCCGGCCTGGGGCTCGCATGCCTATGCCCTGTGGGGCGAGCCCCGCTATGCCGAGGGCTTCAGCCATTTCGACTATGTCAACGCCAAGGCCCCTAAGGGCGGCGAGCTGCGCCTGGTGAGCAATCTGCGCATCTCCACCTTTGACAAATACAACCCGTTCACCATCAAGGGGTCGTCGCCCGCCTATCTGGCGGAGCTGATGTTCGACACCTTGCTGTGGCCCTCGCTGGACGAGACCGCCACCGGCTACGGATTGCTGGCCGAAGACGTGCAGGCTGCGGCCGACGGCCTGTCCGCCACATTCCGGTTGCGGCCCCAGGCACGCTTTCACAACGGAAAGCCCGTGCTGGCCGCCGATGTCAAGTTTAGCTATGACACGCTGGTGGGCCCGCATGCACTGCCCGGCTACAGAACGCTGTTCTTCGATGTGGCGGGCGTCGATGTGCTGGACGAGCGCACCGTGCGCTTTCGCTTCAAGCAGCCGAACCGGGAATTGCCGCTGACCGTGGGGGCCATTCCAGTATTCAGCCGCGACTGGGGCGTGGAAAACGGCAAGGCCAAGCCCTTCGACCAGGTGGTGATGGACACGCCCATCGGCAGCGGGCCCTACAAGATAGGTCCCGTGCGATTCGGCAAGGACATCACCTATGTGCGTGACCCGGACTACTGGGGCCGCGATCTGCCTGTGCGCGTTGGCACGGCCAATTTCGATCGCATCTCCGTCAAGATCTACCGCGACAACACGGCGAGGCTGGAGGCGCTGAAGGCCGGGGAGTTCGACCTCATGCGCTTTTACAGCGCCGGCGACTGGGCGCGTCGCCTGTACGGCAAGCGTTTCGACCGGGGCGAGCTGGTCAAGGGCGAGTTCAGCAACAAGCTGCCATCGGGATTCCAGAGCTATGTGCTCAACGTGCGCCGGCCTGTGCTGCAGGACGTCCGGGTGCGCCGCGCCCTGGGCCTGGCCATGGACTACGAGTGGATGAACCGGCAGATGTTCTACGGTTCCTACCAGCGCGTGCGCGGGCTGTTCGGCAACACGGCCTGCGAGACCCATGGCGAGCCCTCGCCAGAGGAGCTGGCGCTGATGGAGCCCTTGCGCAAGAGCATTCCGCCGGAGGCCTTCGGCCCCATGGCCGAGCCGCCGCGCACCGATGGCGACAGCTCGTTGCGCGGAAATCTGCGCCAGGCGCGGCAACTGCTGGCCGATGCCGGCTGGACCATTCAGGATGGCGTGCTGCGCAACGCGCGGGGCCAGGCCATGGAGCTGGATTACCTGGACAGCAGCGAGTCGGGCATTCGCCAGGTCTCGCCCTGGATACGCAATCTGGAAAAGCTGGGCATACGGCTGCGCTTTCGCTCGGCGGACTTTGCGCTGTACCAGCAGCGCGTGGAGAAGTTCGACTACGACATCATCTCCATCGCCTACCAGGGCACGAACAATCCGGGCCAGGAGTTCGCCGACCTGTTCGGCAGCCAGGCGGCGGCAACCGAGGGTTCCGGCAATTTCCCCGGTGTGAAGAACCCGGCGGTCGACGCCATGATCCGCCGCATGACCGAGGCCAAGACAGAGGCGCAACTGTTGCCTGCCTGCCACGCACTCGAACGCATCATCACGCACGGCCACTACCTGATTCCGCAGTGGAGCGCGGGCACGCACCGCATGGTCTACGACTCGTGGCGCCTGGTGCGGCCGGCCGTGGTTCCGGCCTATGCGAAGGGCGAGAGCTGGGCCATGGACACCTGGTGGGCCCGCATGCCGGTGCTGACCGCGCCGCCTCCATGAGCCGGCGTTGCGGCTGTGTCGTTGCGATCCGTTGCATGATGAGGGCGTCCCCCGGCTGGGGCCCCTCCCCGCAATGGACATAATGCAAGACTTCTTATGTGGGCCTACATATTCAAACGCTTGCTGCTGATGGTGCCGACCCTGCTGGGCGTACTGCTGCTGACCTTCGTGGTCGTGCAGTTCGTGCCCGGTGGCCCGGTCGAGCAGTATCTGGCCGAGGCCAAGGCCAGCGTGGGCCGTGGCGGCGAAGGCGGTGGCCTGGCCTACCGTGGCAACCAGGGGGTGGACCCCCAGCGCATAGAGCAGATCAAGGCCCTCTACGGCTTCGACAAGCCGGCCCATGAGCGCTTTTTCCAGATGCTCGGGCAGTTCGCGCGGTTCGACCTGGGGCGCAGTTTCTTTCAGAACAAGGATGTCTGGCAGCTGATCAAGGAGAAGCTGCCGGTCTCGGCCAGCCTGGGACTGTGGACCTTTTTCATCAGCTACCTCGTTGCCGTGCCGCTGGGCATTGCCAAGGCCGTGCGGGCCGGCTCGCGGTTCGACTTCGCCACCACGCTGCTGATCCTGGTCGGCTATGCGATTCCGGGTTTCGTGCTGGGCGTGGCGCTGTTGGTGATCTTTGGCGGCCAGTTGCAGTGGTTTCCGCTGCGCGGGCTGACTTCCTCCAACTGGGACGAGCTGTCCTGGGGCGCGCGCATCGTGGACTATCTCTGGCATATCGCGCTGCCGGTGACGGCCATGGTGGCGGGCAGCTTCGCCATCACGGCCATGCTGACCAAGAATGCCTTCCTGGAAGAGATCCGCAAGCAGTACGTGCTGACTGCGCGTGCCAAGGGCCTGTCCGAGCGGCAGGTGCTCTACCGCCACGTGCTGCGCAATGCGCTGATCCCCATCGTCACCGGATTTCCGGCCGCCTTCATCGGGGCCTTCTTCACGGGCTCGCTGCTGATAGAGACACTGTTCTCGCTGGACGGCCTGGGCCTGCTCAGCTATGACAGCGTGATTCGGCGCGACTATCCCGTGGTGCTGGGCACGCTGTATCTGTTCACGCTGATCGGCCTGGTGACCAAGCTGGTCAGTGACCTTTGTTATGTGTGGGTGGATCCGCGTGTACGGTTTGACTAGGTACCTTCCGAGCCGCTTCGCGGCTTGCCCGGTATGCACGGCGCCCTGTATCGCGGGGGGCGGACGGGCGGCGCGTGGCGCCGGGCTTCGTTTCCTGGAGCGACATGGACACTGAAATGCAATCCGTTGTGGTTTCTGGAACGGGGCTGCCAGGGGCTGGGGCGCCTGCACCGCTGGCGGCGGCGGCGGTTTCGCCGGCGCGGCGGGCCTGGATGCGGTTCAGGCGCAATCGGCTGGGATATTGGAGCCTGGTCGCTTTTTGCGTGATGGTGGTGCTGAGCCTGGGCGCCGAGCTGATCAGCAACGACCGGCCCCTGGTGGTGCGCTATGAGGGCCAGACCTACTGGCCGCTGTGGAACGATTATTCCGAGAAGACTTTCGGCGGCGACTTCGAGACGGCCACCGACTACCTGGACCCCTTCATCCGCGACCGCCTGAGCCAGGGCGACAACTGGGCGCTGTATACGCTCAATCCCTATGGGCCGCAGGCGCTGAACTACTTCGCGACCTCGCCCAATCCGGCGCCGCCCTCGCGCGACAACCTGCTGGGTACCGATGACCGGGGGCGCGATCTGCTGGCCCAGCTGATCTACGGGTTTCGCGTCAGCGTGCTGTTTGCGCTGGCGCTGACGGCGTCGGGTGTGGTGCTGGGCGTGGTGACGGGGGCCGTCCAGGGTTTTTTCGGCGGCAGGACGGATCTGGCATTCCAGCGCTTCATCGAGATCTGGGGCTCCATGCCCGAGCTGTATCTGCTGATCATCTTCAGCGCGGTGCTGGCGCCCAGCGTATCGCTGCTGCTGGTGCTGCTGTCGCTGTTCGGCTGGATGGGCCTGTCGGACTACGTGCGTGCCGAGTTCCTGCGCAACCGCCAGCTGGACTATGTGAAGTCGGCGCGGGCGCTGGGCGTGGGCAATGGCGCGCTGATCTGGCGCCATCTGCTGCCCAACAGCATGACGCCCGTGGTGACCTTTTTGCCGTTTCGCATGAGTGCGGCCATCCTGGCCCTGACCTCGCTGGACTTCCTGGGGCTGGGCGTGCCGCCTGACACCCCCAGCCTGGGTGAGCTGCTGAACCAGGGCAAGAACAGCATCGATGCCTGGTGGATCTCGCTGTCCACCTTTGCCGTGCTGGTGGTGACGCTGCTGCTGCTGACCTTCATGGGCGATGCGCTGCGCGATGCGCTGGACCCGCGCAAGGCCGCTGCCAGCGATGCCGCCCCCGGTGTCGATGCAAAGGACGCCGCATGAACGCAGAGCAGCCGGCAATGGAGCTGCCTTCGCCCCCGGGCCGTGGCCGGACCTTGCTGTCCGTGCGCAACCTGCGCGTGCGCTTCGGCAGCAAGGATGTGGTGCACGGCGTGAGCTTCGACCTGGCGGCAGGCGAGAAGCTGGCGCTGGTGGGCGAGTCCGGCTCCGGCAAGACCATCACCGCGCTGTCGCTGCTGCGGCTGGCTGGAGACGCTCAGCTGGGCGGCCAGGCCCTGTTCGACGGCCGCGACCTGCTGCGCCTGCCCGAGCGCGAGATGCGCGCCGTGCGCGGCGGCGACGTGGCCATGATTTTCCAGGAGCCCATGACGGCGCTCAACCCGCTGATGACCGTGGGCGAGCAGGTGGGCGAGGTGCTTCGCCTCAAGCAGGGGCTGACGCGAGCGCAATCCCTGGTCCAGGCCACCGAATTGCTGGCGACCACCGGCATTGCCGAGCCTGTGCGCCGCGCCCGCGCCTTTCCCCACCAGCTCAGTGGCGGGCAGCGCCAGCGCGCCATGATCGCCATGGCGCTGGCCAGCAGCCCGCGCCTGCTCCTGGCCGACGAGCCGACGACGGCACTCGATGTCACGCTGCGCGGCCAGATCCTGCAGTTGCTCGATGACCTGCAGCGCCAGACCGGCATGGCCGTGCTGATGATCACGCACGACCTGCACCTGGTGCGGCGCTTTGCCGACCGCGTGGCGGTGATGGAGCGCGGGCAACTGGTGGAGCAGGGCGGGGTGTCGGCGGTCATGGCGGCTCCGCGCCATGCCTATACGCGCAAGCTGCTGGCCAGCGTGCCGCGCCGCGACCTGATCGAGGTGGAGGCAGGCGCCGAGGCCACGGCTGGCGAGCCGCTGGTGCAGGCCCAGGGCCTCAAGGTCAGCTATCCGGTGCCGCTGGCAGGCATGCGCGGATGGTTCGGCCAGGGGCGCTTCGTCGCCGTGCAGTCCGCAGACCTGGCGCTGTTGCCCGGGCGCACCGTGGGTGTGGTCGGTGAATCGGGATCGGGCAAATCCACGCTGGCCCAGGCCGTGCTGGGGCTGCTGCCCCATGAGGGCCGGCTGCGCATTGCCAGCCATGCCTGGCAGCAGCCAGCCACGCGCAACTCGCCCGCCAACCGTGCGCTGCGGCGCAAGGTGCAGGTGGTGTTCCAGGACCCGTATTCATCGCTGTCGCCCCGGCTGACGCTGGAGCAGATCGTTGGCGAAGGCCTGCGCGTGCATGCGCCGTCGCTGACGGCGCCGCAGCAACGCGACCGCATCGTGGAGATGCTGTCGGCCGTGGGCCTGACGCAGGAACAGTTTCCCGGCCTGCTGGACCGCTATCCCCACGAATTCTCGGGAGGCCAGCGCCAGCGCATCGCCATTGCACGTGCGCTGGTGCTGGAGCCCGAGGTGCTGGTGCTCGACGAGCCCACCAGCGCGCTGGATGTGACCATTCAGCAGCAGGTGCTGGGCCTGCTGCAGCGGCTGCAGCGCGAGCGGGGCCTGGCCTATCTGCTGATCACGCATGACGTGGACGTGATCCGCGCCATGGCCCATGACGTGGTGGTCATGAAGGATGGCGCCATCGTCGAATCCGGCCCCGTCGCCCAGGTGCTGGGCGCGCCGCGCCAGGCGTACACGCAGCGGCTGGTGGAGGCCGCCGGCTTCTCGGGCGACGGCATGCCCGAGGGGTTCTGAGGCAGTTGCCGGTCCGCGCTACCAGCTGCCCGTGGGATTGACTCCGTCCTGCAGGATCCACTGGACCTTGTCCACGGGCACGCCCAGCAGCCGGGCCTGTGCCAGCAGGCGTGCCGCCACGCCGTCGGCCAGTTCGGGCGTGCGCGAAAGAATCCAGAAATAGCGCAGGTCCGATCCCACCACCATGGCCCAGCGGTACTCGGCATCAAGAGCCACCACGTTGTAGCCGCCGTAGAACGGGCCGAAGAAAGAGACTTTGAGCGCCGCAACGTCCGGGCCGTGCACCGTGCGGGCCTTGCCCTCGGAGGATTTCCAGCGCCGGTGGCGGGCGTCGTAGCCCCGGTTCAGCACATGCACCGTGCCGTCGGGAAGCTGTGTGTACTCGGCCTGGGTGCGCTCCAGGCCTTTTTCGAAACTGTGGTCGATGCGGGCCACTTCATACCAGCGGCCCATGTAGCGCTGGATGTCCCAGCCGCGCACCGGCTCCACGGTAGGGGGGATGGGCGGGTTGCGCAGGCCCTTCCACAGCAACGCTGCTGCGGCGGCGCCTACGGCAAGCCCCGCGAGGCCGGCCGTGGGCAGCACCCAGGCGGGGCGGGAAGTGGATGGGGTGGTTGACTCTGTATTGGGGTGGCGGGGTGACATGGTGCGGAACTCCGTGTTCAGGCAGACTTGCATGCCAGGGTCTTGCGCGCTTGGCAGCGTGCTCCTACTTTAGGACAGAAAACCGGGCCGCAGTGTAGGTCGGCGCTGCCTGCGCCGGTGCTGTGCGGGCCGCGCAACGCTGGAACTTTCCCTATGCCAGAGCAGGCCATGTGTTTTTTTGTGCGCGGTCATGCAGGTCTATGGCCTAATTGCGCGTTCTCATTTTTTTGAAGAAGGAAATGCCATGGGCAACAAGATCGTTACCGAAGCCGACCGCAAGTTCACTCCCCAGCCCCCCCTGCCCAACGGCGTCACCCTGCCGACGCCCGGCCGTGGCCAGCGCGTGAGCCGCGCCCGTGGCGCCCACACCCATACCAAGAAGAACCCCGGCAAGCGTCACCGCTGAGCACGGCGGGCCGCATGCATGCCTGCTGCGGCCACGTTCTGAAAGCAAAAGCCCTCTTACGAGGGCTTTTGCTTTTGAGGCGGCGTTCTCAATGCTGCAGTGCCTGAAGCTTGCGGCGCAGCATCTGCACTTCCTCGATCAGGTCCGCCGTCAGCGCGGCCAGCTGAGGGTCGGCATCGAAGCTGTGCTCCAGATGGGCTATGCGGCGCGCGCGCACCAGGGTCTGGCTGCTGAAGCGCCACTGCGCCTGTGGCGCGGCCGCTTCGCCGGACGGCTCGTTTTCGCAGTACAGCACGCCGGTCTGCACACGCTCCACCACCCAGGCGGTGTTGCGCTGGCAGTGGCGGGCCAGATCCTGCAGGTCCAGAGCGCCTTCGCCCAGCAGTTCTGCGGGCTCGTAGAAGGGGTACAGCGGCGTGCTCATCGCGTGGCTCCTTGGCCCGCTGCGTGCTGGCGGGCATCGAACGAGGGAAAGGCCTGGGCCAGTGCCGCATAGGCCTGGCGCTGGGCGTCGGTCTGGGGCTCGGGCAGGGCGATGCCCAGTACCAGGTACAGGTCGCCCGGCGTGGCGGCGGGCAAGCCCTTGCCCTTGATGCGCAGCTTGCGGCCAGCGCGGCTGCCTGCGGGCACGCTGACCTCGAATTCACCGGCAATGGTGGCCACGCGGACCGGGCCGCCCAGTGCGGCTTCCCAGGGGGCCAGGGACACGGGCTGGTAGACATCCTTGCCCTCGGCCCACCAGCGCGGGTCGTGGCGCAGGTGCACTTCCAGCAGCAGATCGCCTGCCGGGCCGTTGCCCAGGCCCGGGCCCCCCTGGCCGGCCAGGCGGATCATCTGGCCTTCGCGCACGCCCTTGGGAATGCTGACCTGCAATTCCTTGTCGCGCGCCACGGGGTGTCCGTCCTCATCCAGCACCGTGGTGCGCAGGTGCAGGCTGCGCTGCGCGCCCTGGTAGCTGTCCAGCAGGTCCAGCTCGATGCTGGCGTGCTGGTCCTGCCCGCGCAGGTCAGGCGGGGAGCGATGCTGGCCGCCTCCGCCCGCATGGCGGGCACGCGCGCCCTGGCCGAACATCTGTGAGAAGAACTCGCTGAAGTCCGCGTCGCCCTCCGGCATGGCGCCGTCGCTGCTGCGAAAGTGAAAGTCCTGCCCTTCCCAGCCGGGCGGTGGCTGGAAGCCGCCGGCGCCGGGCCCGCTGCGGCGCGGCGCATCGGCCAGGGCGTCATAGGCTGCGCGCTTTTCGGGGTCCGACAGCACGGCATTGGCTTCGTTGACTTCGGCCATGCGCTCGGAGGCGTCAGCCTCCTTGCTGACATCGGGGTGGTACTTGCGCGCCAGCTTGCGGTAGGCCTTCTTGATGTCATCGGCACTGGCCTGCCTGTCCACGGCCAGGATGCGGTAGTAGTCCTTGTAATCCATGAATTTCCGTCCTCCGGCCCTTGCGGGCGATGTTCTGGACAAACCCGAAAGCAGCATAGCCCGGTCATGGCAGGGTCTCAACCGATGGGCCTTTTCCTGCTTGACTGGCATCTTGTGACGGGTTCATTACATTCGCGCGTCGGCAGGACGGAACAGGAGGCGTCGGACATGGCACATGGCAGTCGGGGGCGGGCTGGGCGGGGGCATCCAGGCTCCAGGGGATGGAGGGCCCTGCTGGGCGCATGGCTGGTGGCCGGCGCGTGTGGAGCCTGCGGGGTGATGGCGCAGACCGCGCAGACCATGCAGCCAGCACCGGGCGTGCCCATGGCAGACCTGCCGCCCGCCGTGGTCAGCGCCCCGCTGCCCGATGTGGGCTCCATGGCCTCCAGGGTGCTGGCCTGCACGGCCTGCCATGGTCCCGAGGGCCGGGCCACGCCCAGCGGCTACTTTCCGCGCATTGCGGGCAAGCCCGCAGGCTATCTGTACCGCCAGCTCAAGAACTTCCAGCAAGGGCGCCGCAGCTATCCCGCCATGAACCGGCTGATCGAATTCATGTCGGACGACTATCTGCGCCAGATCGCCACGCACTTCGCAGGCCTGGAGCTTCCCTATGCCCCGCCTGTGCCGGTACAACTGCCGCCCGCTGAACTCGCCCGTGGCGAGCAACTGGTCTTGCGGGGCGACGCGCAGCGCGGCCTGCCCGCCTGCGCTGCATGCCATGGTGAGCGGCTCATGGGTGCGGGTGACGATATTCCGGGCCTGCTGGGCCTGTCGCGCGACTATCTGAACAGCCAGATCGGTGCCTGGCGCTCCGGCCAGCGCAAGGCGGCAGCGCCCGACTGCATGGACCAGGTGGCCAAGGCGCTGACGGCGCAGGAGGTCGTGGCCGTCACGGCCTGGCTGTCATCGCGCCCTGCACTGGCGGCGCCGGGCGGACATGAAGCCCTGGCCCTGCCCATGCCGCTGCGCTGCGGCGCCGTGGCCGCCATTGCTGGCCAGGAGGGCAAGCCATGAACACCCTGACAGAAAACGCGGCAAGCGGGAACACACGCAGGCGGCGGCTGGCGAGGGTGGCAGGGCTGGCGTTGCTGATCATCGCCCTGCTGGGCGCGCTCCTGGTCTGGCTCAACCTGCGGGGCGAGCAGGGCGTGCACGCCTATGGCCATGGCGGCTGGTCAGGCGCGCGCGAAACGCCAACTGCCTTGATAGAGCGCGGTGCCTACCTGGCCCGCGTGGGCAGTTGCGCAGGCTGCCATACGGCGGCTGGCGGCGCCGAGTATGCGGGCGGGCGGGGCCTGCCCACCTCGTTCGGCACGCTGTACACCAGCAATCTCACGCCTGACAAGGAAAGTGGCCTGGGGCTGTGGACGGCCCAGGACTTCTGGCGTGCAATGCATAACGGGCGGTCACGGGAAGGGCGCCTGCTGTATCCGGCCTTTCCATATGACAGCTACACCCATGTGACGCGCGCCGACTCGGACGCATTGTTTGCCTATCTGCAAAGCCTGCCTGCCGTGCGCGCGCAGGTGCCCCGGCATGCGCTGGACTTTCCCTATGGCTGGCAGGGCTCGCTGGCTGTGTGGCGCGCGCTGTTCTTCACCCCGCAGGATTGGCAGGACCGGCCGCAGAAGGCGGCTGCCTGGAATCGCGGTGCCTATCTTGCCCAGGGCCTGGGGCACTGCGCGGCCTGCCATGCACCGCGCAACGGCATGGGCGCCTCGGCCCAGGCCATGTCCGGTGGCTTTGTGGCAGGGCAGGCCTGGTATGCGCCGTCGCTGCTGGACCCAGGCGAAGCCGGCGTGCGCGCAGGCCAGGAGTCCGCCTGGGTGCAGTTGCTGCAGACGGGTTCGGGTCCTTCGGGATCGGCGCTGGGCCCCATGGCCGAAGTCGTGGCGCGCAGCACCCAGCACTGGCAGCCGCAGGATCTGCAGGCCCTCGCTTCCTACCTGCAGGAGCAGGGCGCGGCAGCAGGCCCGCCCAGGAGCAGGCCTGCTGCCGCGCCCGTGCCATCCGGGCAAATGGCCTTGGGGCGGGCCATCTACGAGCGGCAATGCGCGGTTTGCCACGGTGCCGAGGGCCAGGGAACGCCGGGCGCGTTTCCCGCGCTTGCGGACAATGCCTCCGTGACCCTGGCCGAGCCGCGCAACCTGTTGCTGGTGTTGCTGGAGGGGGGCTACCCACCCTCCACCCGGCAGCAGCCGCAGCCGCACGGCATGCCGCCTTTCGGTCATGTGCTGTCCGACGCACAGGTGGCCGCCGTGGCCAGCTATGTGCGCAACGCCTGGGGCAACAAGGCGGCGGAAATCGGTAACATGGAGGTTTATCGCGCCCGGGAAGGGCGTGGTTTCTGAGAGGCTTTCATGGATTCAATGGCCGGCAAGCTGCCGGACGACAGCGACGCCACCCGCCCCTGGTGGGTGGTTTGCCTGTGCGCGCAATGGTGCGGCGTTTGCAACCAATACCGAAGCACGTTTGCGGAACTGGCAAGCCAGTTTCCGCAGATGCGCTTTGTCTGGCTTGATGTCGAGGACCGCGAGGACGTGGCCGGAGACCTGGACATCGAAACCTTCCCCTCGCTGCTGGTGGCCGATGGCGAGCGCGCACGTTTTCTGGGGCCGGTGCTGCCCCAGGCGGGGGTTGTGGCGCGCATGCTGCAGTCACTGGCCCAGGACCCGGGCGCGGCCCCTGCCGACCCCGCCGAGGCGCAGGCCCTCTTGCGGCGGCTCCAGGCGGCGCAGGCGCTGGAGCGCGTTGGCGTCTGAGCCTCGGGCAAGGGCGGGTGGGCCGGCATGAGGCGCCCCGTCCTGTCCCCGCTTTTGTGCGGGGCGGGCTTGGCCTGAAGGTCGTTTGCGGATACAATGGCATATTCACGACCAAACGGGCGGGTACCAACCGCCCTTTTTTTTGGGCGATCTTCGGGCGACCTTCGGGATTGCCATGGGGCTCGGCGCTGTTGGGACATGGCTGCTGCCAATGTTTCAGGGGCGTTCCGGGTCTTTTGTGTTTGCAGGACTGAATTTAAATACACGTGGCACTACAGCAAATCGTTGAACAAACCGTGACAGGTCTGGGCTATGACCTGGTGGAAATAGAACGCTCGGCGGGCGGGCTGTTGCGCGTCACAATTGATTTGCCTTGGCAGCCCCCGGTGGAGGGCGGGCCGGTGGTGCCGGAGCAGTTCGTGACAGTCGAGGACTGCGAGAAGATCACGCGCCAGCTGCAGTTCGCGCTTGAGGTTGATGGCGCAGATTACACGCGCCTTGAGGTCTCCTCCCCTGGTATCGACCGCCCCCTGCGGCACGAGCAGGACTTCACCCGCTTTGTCGGTGAAGTCATCGACCTGACCCTCAAGGAGCCCATCGGCGCCGCCGCTGAAGGGCAGGTCAGCGCCAATCGCAAGAAATTCCGCGGCACGCTGGAGCGTGCCGAAGATGGTGGCTGGCAGATCGTCTGGAGCGACGAGCCACCCGTCAAGCCTGGCCAGAAGGTCAGCAAAAAGCGTGTTCCCGCGCCCCTGCAGGCGCTGGGCTTCACTCTGGAGGAGCTGCGCGAGGCGCGTCTGGCTCCCATCGTGGATTTCAAGGGGCGTTCTGCCAAGCCGGTCTGATCGGAGCAGGCAGGGTACGTCGAATCATTGGGGCAGGAAGGGCACTGCCATCCCCTTCCTGTGTGATTGAAATAGGAGAGTCGTCGCATGAATCGCGAATTGTTGATGTTGGTAGAAGCCATTTCGCGCGAAAAGAACGTGGAGCGCGATCTGGTGTTCGGTGCAGTGGAATCGGCCCTGGCCCAGGCCACCAAGAAGCTGTACCAAGGTGAGGTGGACATCCGCGTGGCCATCGATCGCGATAGCGGTAACTACGACACCTTCCGCCGCTGGCTGGTGGTGCCCGATGATGCGGGCCTGCAAAACCCCGATGCCGAAGAAATGCTGATGGACGCACAGGACCGCGTCCCCGGTATCTCCGAAGGCGAGTACATCGAGGAAGAGATCGAGTCGGTTCCCATCGGCCGCATCGGCGCCATGGCGGCCAAGCAGGTCATCCTGCAGAAGATCCGTGACGCCGAGCGCGAAATGCTGCTCAACGAGTTCCTGTCGCGCGGCGACCGGATCTTCACGGGCACCGTCAAGCGCATGGACAAGGGCGACATCATCGTCGAGGCCGGCCGTGTCGAAGGACGCCTGCGCCGCAACGAGATGATCCCCAAGGAAAACCTGCGCAACGGCGATCGCGTGCGGGCCATGATCATGGAAGTGGACGCCACGCTGCGCGGCGCGCCCATCATCCTGTCGCGCTCGGCGCCCGAGTTCATGGTCGAGCTGTTCCGCAACGAAGTGCCCGAGATCGAGCAGGGCCTGCTGGAGATCAAGAGCTGCGCTCGCGATTCCGGCAGCCGCGCCAAGATCGCCGTGCTCAGCCATGACAAGCGTGTCGATCCCATCGGCACCTGCGTCGGCGTGCGAGGCACCCGTGTCAACGCCGTCACCAATGAACTGGCTGGCGAGCGCGTGGACATCGTGCTGTGGTCCGAAGACCCTGCACAGTTCGTGATCGGCGCGCTGGCTCCGGCCAATGTGTCGTCCATCGTTGTGGACGAGGAAAAGCATGCCATGGACGTGGTGGTTGACGAGGAAAACCTCGCCATCGCCATCGGCCGTGGCGGTCAGAATGTTCGCCTGGCTTCCGAGCTCACCGGCTGGAAGATCAACATCATGGACGCGGCTGAGTCTGCGCAAAAGCAGGCGGACGAGTCCGCTGTTGCGCGCCAGCTGTTCATGGAAAAGCTCGATGTGGACGAGGAAATCGCCAACATCCTCATCGAGGAAGGTTTCGAGACCCTGGAAGAAGTGGCCTATGTGCCGCTGCAGGAAATGCTCGAAATCGAGGCGTTCGACGAAGAGACGGTGAACGAGTTGCGCACCCGGGCGAAAGATGCACTGCTGACGCAGGAAATCGCGCACGAGGAAAACGTGGGCAAAGTGTCGCAGGATCTGCTGACGCTCGAGGGAATGACTCCGGAGATCGTGGACAAGCTGGCCGAGGCCGATGTGCACACCCGAGACGATCTGGCCGATCTGGCCATCGACGAGTTGACCGAGCTGACCGGGCAGACCGAGGAAGAAGCGAAGGCTTTGATCATGAAGGCGCGTGAACACTGGTTCACCGAAGGGCAAGAGTAAGGTCAGGGAGGTTCAGAGCATATATGTCCAGTAATACGGTTGCCGAGTTTGCAAGAGAGCTCAACAAGACCCCTGACACGTTGCTGCAGCAGCTCAAGGCTGCAGGCGTCGCCAAGGACAACGCATCGGATGCGTTGACCGACGGCGACAAGCAGCAACTGCTCAGCCATCTGCAGGCCAGCCACGGAAGTGGCGCCAAGAAGATCACGCTGACCAAACGGTCCACAAGCGAGATCAAGCAGGCCGATTCGTCGGGCCGCGCCCGCACCATCCAGGTGGAAGTGCGCAAGAAGCGTACCTTCGTCAAGCGTGACGAGGTCGCCGAGGGCGCCTCCGATCCCGCTGTCGTTGCCGCTGCCCAGGAGCAGCGCGCGGCATCGGAGCGCGAGTCCCAGGATCTGGTGCGCCGCGAAGGGGAAGCACGTCGCCAGGCCGAAATGATCGGCCGCGAGGAGGAAGAATTGGCACAGCAACGCCGTGAGCGCGAAGAGCGCGAACTAGTTCAACAACGCGAACGAGAAGCCGAAGAGCGCGCAAGCGCCTATGCGGCTGCAGAAGCCGCAAAGATCCTCGAGGCCAACCGCGCGAAGCAGGAAGCTTCGCGTGAGCAGGCTGCAGGCCAGGCTGCGCGCGCCGAAGCCCAGGTTGCGGCTCGCGTCAAGGCCGAGGAAGAGTCCAAGGCCCGCGCGGCCGAGGAAGCAGAACGCGCCAAGGATCTGGAAGACCGCCGCCGCAAGGCGCTGGCCGAGGCCGAAGCCATTCGCGCCATGATGGCTGCGCCCAAGAAGGTGCTCGTGGCCAAGAAGCCTGAAGAGCCCAAGCCCGTGGCCAAGCCTGCAGCGCCCGCTGCCGGCGATGCCAAGAAGACCACGCTGCACAAGCCCGCTGGCACGACCACCGGTGGAGCCGGTGCGCGTGCGGGTGCGCCTGCCGGTGCCGGCAAGGAAGTCAAGTCCGCCAAGCTCTCGTCGAGCTGGGCTGGCGATGGCAAGAAGAAGGAAATCAAGACCCGGGGCGACAGCTCCGGTGGCGTGGGTGGCCGTTCCAACTGGCGCGGCGGCCCGCGTGGCGGCCGTCGTGGCAATGACCGTCATGACGGTCAGCACCAGAGCGCGGCAGCGGAATTCCGCGCCATCGAAGTGCACGTGCCCGAGACCATCACCGTGGCCGAGCTGGCGCACAAGATGTCGGTCAAGGCGTCCGAGCTGATCAAGGTGCTGATGAAGATGGGCCAGATGGTCACCATCAACCAGCCTCTGGACCAGGACACGGCCATGATCGTGGTCGAGGAAATGGGCCACACGGCCAAGGTCGCCGCGCTGGACGATCCCGAAGCCTTCACGGCCGAGGAAGTGTCCCAGCAGGAAGCTGCCCAGGAGTCGCGTGCTCCCGTGGTCACCGTCATGGGCCACGTGGACCACGGCAAGACCTCGCTGCTGGACTACATCCGCCGCACCAAGGTGGCGTCGGGCGAAGCCGGTGGCATTACCCAGCACATCGGTGCCTACCATGTGACGACGCCCCGCGGCATCGTCACCTTCCTGGATACCCCGGGCCACGAGGCCTTCACGGCCATGCGTGCCCGTGGTGCCCAGGCCACCGACATCGTCATCCTGGTGTGCGCGGCCGACGACGGCGTGATGCCCCAGACCAAGGAAGCCATCAAGCACGCGAAGGCGGCTGGTGTGCCCATCGTGGTTGCCATCACCAAGGCCGACAAGCCCGATGCCAACCTCGACCGCGTCAAGCAAGGCCTGGTGGCCGAGCAGGTGGTGCCTGAAGAGTACGGCGGCGAGTCCCCGTTCATCGCCGTGTCCTCCAAGACCGGCCAGGGCATCGACGAGCTGCTGGAGCAGGTTCTGCTGCAGGCCGAAGTGCTGGAGCTGACCGCTCCCGTGGAAGCCGCTGCCAAGGGCCTGGTCATCGAAGCCCAGCTGGACAAGGGCCGCGGCCCTGTGGCCACGGTGCTGGTGCAGTCCGGTACGCTGAAGGTGGGCGACGTGGTGCTGGCAGGCCAGACCTACGGCCGCGTGCGCGCCATGCTGGACGAAGACGGCAAGCAGACCAAGTCTGCCGGCCCCTCCATCCCGGTGGAAATCCAGGGTCTGTCCGACGTGCCCCAGGCCGGCGACGACTTCATGGTGCTGCAGGACGAGCGTCGTGCCCGCGAAATCGCGACCTACCGTGCCGGCAAGTTCCGCCACACCAAGCTGGCCCGCCAGCAGGCTGCCAAGCTCGAGAACATGTTTGCCGAAATGGGTGCAGGCGAGGTCCAGACCCTGCCTATCATCATCAAGGCCGACATGCAGGGCTCGCAGGAAGCGCTGGGCACATCGCTGCTCAAGCTCTCGACCGACGAGATCCGCGTTCAGCTGGTCTACTCGGGCGTGGGCGGCATCAGCGAGTCCGACGTGAACCTGGCGCTGGCCTCCAAGGCCATCATCATCGGCTTCAACGTCCGGGCCGATGCCCAGGCGCGCAAGACGGCCGAGAGCAACGATGTGGACCTGCGCTACTACAACATCATCTACGACGCAGTCGAAGAGGTGAAGGCGGCCATGTCCGGCATGCTGGCTCCCGAGCGCAAGGAAGAGATCATCGGCATGGCCGAGATCCGCACCGTGTTCGTGGCTTCGAAGATCGGCACCGTGGCCGGCTCGTACATCACGCAAGGCCAGGTCACGCGCAATGCGCATTTCCGCCTGCTGCGCGAGAACGTGGTCATCTACACGGGCGAGATCGAATCGCTCAAGCGCCTGAAGGACGACGTCAAGGAAGTCAAGGAAGGCTTCGAGTGCGGTATCAAGCTCAAGAACTACAACGACATTCGCGAAGGCGACGTGCTCGAAGTGTTCGAGATCAAGGAAATCGCGCGCTCGCTGTAATTCGCCATGGCAACACGCAAGTCCGCTGCGCCGAATCGCAGCTTCAAAGTCTCTGACCAGATCCAGCGTGATCTGGCAGAGCTGATCGCGCGCGAGTTGAAGGACCCGCGCGTGGGCATGGTCACGCTGCAAAGCGTGGAGGTGACTCCGGACTATGCCCACGCCAAGGTCTACTTCAGCCTGCTCGTGGGCGATCCACAGGCGACGCAGGAAGCGTTGAACCAGGCCGCAGGCTTCCTGCGCAACGGCCTGTTCAAGCGCCTGCACATCCACACAGTGCCCACGCTGCACTTCATCTACGACCGCACCTCCGAGCGTGCGGCCGACATGAACGCCTTGATCGCCAAGGCCGTTTCTTCGCGCGGAAAGGAAGAGTAGCCCCATGAACGCGCCACGCACAAGGGTGCAGCGGCGCCCTGTGCATGGGGTGTTGCTACTCGACAAACCGCTGGAGCTGTCCAGCAACGACGCCTTGCAAAAGGTCAAGTGGTTGCTGCGCGCCGAAAAGGCCGGACACACCGGCACGCTGGACCCGTTGGCCACCGGCGTGCTGCCGCTGTGCTTCGGTGCGGCGACCAAGTTCAGCCAGTTGCAGCTTGAAGCTGCCAAGACCTACGAGGCGATTGCGCGCCTGGGCCAGACCACGACCACGGCCGATGCCGAGGGCGAGGTGCTGCGCGAGCGCGCCGTTGACCTCGCCGCCCTCACGGCCGAGCGATTGGCCGCCGTGCAGGCGCAGTTCACGGGTGCGATCCGCCAGGTGCCACCCATGTACAGCGCCCTCAAGAAGGACGGCAAGGCTCTCTATGAATATGCGCGTGCCGGCATCGAAGTCGAGCGCCCGGCGCGCGAAGTGACAATCCACGCACTGGAGCTTTCGCTGACGCAAGACAGCGAAGGCCTGCCTGCGATCCGGATGCTGGTGACCTGCAGCAAGGGCACCTACATCCGCACGCTGGCCGAGGACGTGGGCGAGGCCCTGGGCTGCGGCGCGCACCTGCGCGCGCTGCGCCGTATCGACACCGGGGGGCTGGGTGTCGAGCGCTGTATCTCGCTGGAGGCGCTGGCCGCCATGGGCGAGGGCGAGCGTCTGCAGCAGTTGCAGCCTGTCGACGCCCTGCTGGCCAGCCACACGGCTGTCACGCTGGGCGAGCAAGATGCGGCCCGTTTTCTCACGGGCCTGCCCCGCAGGGGCGCTTGGGCCGATGCCGAGGCGGTGGCTGTGTATGGCGAGAACCCACAGGCTCTGCTGGGAGTGGGGCGCGTGGTGCGTGGGGAACTCATCCCCGGGCGCCTGCTCAGTTCACTGGAAATTCAACAGATTTTGGAAGACACGCCGCGCCCATGACGCAGCGGCAATGGGAAAACACTATGAGCAAACAAATCCGCAATATCGCGATCATCGCCCACGTGGACCACGGCAAAACCACCATGGTGGACCAGCTGCTGCGCCAATCCGGAACCTTCGCCGAACACGAGAAAGTCGTGGACACGGTGATGGACAACAACGCCATCGAACGCGAGCGTGGCATCACCATCCTGGCCAAGAACTGCGCCGTGAGCTGGAACGAGACGCACATCAACATCCTCGACACACCCGGCCACGCGGACTTCGGCGGTGAAGTGGAGCGTGCCCTGTCCATGGTGGACGGCGTGGTGCTGCTGATCGACGCGCAGGAAGGCCCCATGCCCCAGACGCGCTTCGTGACCAAGAAGGCACTGGCCCTGGGCCTGAAGCCCATCCTCGTGGTCAACAAGGTGGACAAGCCCGGTGCGCGTCCCGACTACGTGGTCAACGCCGCCTTCGACCTGTTCGACAAGCTGGGTGCCACCGACGAGCAGCTGGACTTCCCCGTGGTGTACGCCTCGGGCATCAACGGCTGGACCTCGCTGGAAGAAGGCGCTCCCGGCGAACAGTGGGGCCCCGACATGTCGGCCCTGTTCGACACCATCCTGAAGCACGTTCCCGCCGTCAAGGGCGATCCTGCCGCTCCGCTGCAAATGCAGATCTCGGCGCTGGACTACTCCACCTTCGTGGGCCGTATCGGCGTGGGCCGCATCACCTCCGGCACGCTCAAGCCTTCGACCGACGTGCTGGTCATGGAAGGTCCTGACGGCAAGAGCTACAAGGGCCGCATCAACCAGGTTCTGAAGTTCCAGGGCATTGACCGCGTGCAGGTGACCGAAGCCGGTCCCAGCGACATCGTGCTGGTCAACGGCATTGCCGACCTGGGCATGGGCGTCACGCTGACCGACCCGCTGAACCCCCAGCCGCTGCCGATGCTCAAGATCGACGAGCCCACGCTGACCATGAACTTCTGCGTCAATACCTCGCCTCTGGCAGGTCGTGAAGGCAAGTTCGTGACCAGCCGCCAGATCTGGGACCGCCTGCAAAAGGAACTGCGTTCCAACGTGGCCCTGCGCGTCAAGGAAACCGACGAAGACGGCATCTTCGAAGTGTCGGGCCGCGGCGAACTGCACCTGACCATCCTGCTGGAAGAAATGCGCCGTGAAGGCTACGAGCTGGCCGTGTCCAAGCCCCGCGTGGTCTACCGCGACGTGGACGGCGTGCGCCACGAGCCTATCGAGCTGGTGACGGCCGACATCGAAGAAGGCCACCAGGGTGGCGTGATGCAGGCCCTGGGCGAGCGCAAGGGCGAGCTGGTCAACATGGAACCCGATGGCCGCGGCCGCGTGCGCCTGGAGTACCGCATTCCTGCGCGTGGCCTGATCGGCTTCACCAACGAATTCCTGAACCTGACCCGTGGTTCCGGCCTGATCTCCAACATCTTCGACAGCTACGAGCCGCACAAGGGCGAAATCGGCGGCCGCAAGAACGGTGTGCTGATCTCCATGGACGAAGGCGAAATCTTCACCTACGCCCTGGGCAAGCTGGACGACCGTGGCCGCATGTTCGTCAAGGCCAACGATCCCGTGTACGAAGGCATGATCATCGGCATCCACAGCCGTGACAACGACCTGGTGGTCAATGCCACGCGTACCAAGCAGCTGACCAACTTCCGCGTGTCCGGCAAGGAAGATGCCATCAAGATCACGCCCCCGATCGACCTGTCGCTGGAATACGCGGTGGAATTCATCGAGGACGACGAGCTGGTGGAAATCACCCCCAAGAGCATCCGCGTTCGCAAGCGCCACCTGTCCGAGAACGAGCGCAAGCGCGCTTCGCGCGGCGCATAAGCGCTGTTGCGACCAGGGCGCACGCAAGCCACCTGGCTTCACCGCCCTGACTGTCAAAGGCCGCATCTGCGGCCTTTGTCTTTTTGGCGCGCCGCTCTCAGGTGTGCCGGCGCAACGGCAAAGGAACTGCTGCTGCTGTTGCTTGCTACTGCAGCTGCAGCAGCAACTCGCGCAGGCGCTGCCCGGCCGCTGCGCTTTGCTGCGGATTGAGCGCCAGGGCCAGGCCGATGGAGGGCAGGTTCTCGGTATCTGCCAGCGCGCGAAACACCACCCCCGGCGTGCTGCCCTTGGCCACCACGGCTGGCACCAGCGCCACGCCCAGTCCCGCACCCACCAGGCTGACCAGGGTCTGCGCCTGCACGGCATGCTGCTTGACCTGCGGCATGAAGCCCGCGTTCTGGCAGGCCAGCACCACCAGCGCGTGCAGGCCGGGCACCTCGCTGGGGCGGTAGTTGATGAAGGGCTGGTCCGCCAGGTCCCGCAGCCGCAAGGCGGGCCGCTGCAGCAGCGGGTTGCCTTCGGGCAGCACGGCCACCAGCTCGTCCTTTTCCACGGGCGTGATGGACAGCTCGGTGGCCTGCGTCACCGGGTAGCGCAGCAGGCCGGCATCGAAATCGCCGCTGGCCACCTGCGCGCAGATCTCGCGCGTGGTCGATTCGGTCAGCACCAGGTCGATCAGCGGATATTCGCTGCGAAAGGCCTGCACCAGCCGCGGAATCAACGAGAACGTGGCCGAGCCTATGAAGCCTATGTGCAGGCGCCCGCGCTCGCCGCCGGCCGTGGCGCGCGAGACCTCCTGCATCTGGCGCGCATGGTGCAGGGCCAGCTCGGCACTTTCCAGGGCCGCCTGGCCTGCCTCGGTCAGCGCCGTGCCCCGGCGGTCGCGCTGGAACAACTGCACGCCCAGGCTGTCTTCCAGCCGGCGTATGGATTGGGACAGCGGCGGCTGCGACATGTGCAGCTGCTCGGCCGCCTGCCGGTAGTTGAGCGTGCGGGCCAGGGTGACGAAGTGACGCAGTTGGCGCAGGTCCATTGATATCTACCGTGTATCAGAGATGCTGAATTAAGTCTTAGACGCAGCTTTGAAGATATCAAATACTGGCTCCCTGAAGCAACATGGAGACCACAGTGCAGGCTGCGTTGACAGGGATTCGGGTGCTGGATCTGTCCAGCGTGGTGTTCGGGCCGCTGGCCAGCCAGGTGCTGGCCGACTATGGCGCCGAAGTCATCAAGATCGAGCCGCCGGCCGGCGACTCCACGCGCCATACCGGCCCGGCCGTGGAGCCCGGCATGGCAGCCATGTTCATGGGCACCAACCGCAGCAAGAAGAGCGTGGTGCTGGACCTCAAGCGGGAAGAGTCGCGCCAGGCCCTGCATGCGCTGCTGGCCACGGCCGATGTGTTCATGCACAGCATGCGCCCGCAAAAGCTGGCCCCGCTGGGCCTGGACCCCGCAACGCTGCGCGAGCGCTATCCGCGCCTGGTCTATGCAGGCCTGCATGGCTTTGGCGAGGACGGCCCCTATGCAGGCATGCCCGCCTATGACGACGTCATCCAGGGCATGAGCGGCCTGGCCGACCTGATGGAGCGCCAGACGGGCGAGGCGCGCTACCTGCCCACCATTGCGGCCGACAAGACCTGCGCCCTGGTGGCCGCGCATGCCGTGCTGGCGGCGCTGTTCCAGCGCGAGCGCAGCGGCCATGGCTGCTTTGTGGAAGTGCCCATGTACGAGACCATGGTGGGCTTCAATCTGGTCGAGCATTTCTACGGCATGCACTTCAGCCCCGCGCTCAGCGGCGCAGGCTACCCGCGCGTGATGGCGCCCTGGCGCAAGCCCTACCGAACGCTGGACGGCCACGTCTGCATGATGCCGTACACCGATGCGCACTGGCAGCGCTTCTTCGCCGCCGTGGGCCAGCCGCAGCTGGCCCTGGATGCGCGCTTTGCCAGCCAGGCCAGCCGCACGGCCCACATTGCCGAGCTGCTGGAGACCGCTGGCGAGCATGTGGCGCTGCACGGCACCCAGCACTGGCTCGATACCTGCCAGCGCCTGGAGATTCCCGCCGCCCCCGTGGCGCGCATGGACGATCTGCCCGCCGATCCACACCTGCAGGCCACGGAGTTCTTCGTGCCGCTGCAGGACCCCGCCATGGGCACCGTGCACCTGCCTCGCTCCTCCGTGCGCATGGATGGCCGGCAGGCCCCCATAGGCATGCCACCGCGCCTGGGCGAGCACACGGCGGCGCTGCTGGCCCAGGCGGGCTGGAGCGCCGAGCGCATCGCCGGCCTGCAGATCACGCAACAGGAGACATGAGATGACAGTGAACACCCCGCAGTCCCACCCTGGCGCCGCCTGGAACGCCGTGCCCCGCATGGGCCAGGGCTTTTTCTGGCAGGACCTGCAGATCGGCCAGCAGTTGCGCACCTTCCGCCGCACCGTGACCGAATCGGACCTCGTCGCCTTCATCAATGCCACGGGCATGCTGGAGGCCATCTTCATCGAGGAGGGCTACGACGGCGGCGCCATTGCCGGCCGCCCCGTGCCGGGCGCCATGACCTATGCGCTGATCGAAGGCTTCATCCTGCAAAGCATGATCCAGGGCACGGGCCTGGCCATGCTGGAGCTGCACCAGAAGATCCTTGGCCCCGTGCTGGTGGGCGACACCATCGAGGCGCTGGTCGAAGTCACCGCCATCAAGCCCACCTCCAAGGGCAACCGCGCCGTCGTCACCTCGCGCATCGAGGTCTTCAACCAGGGCCACCAGAAGGTCATGGAATACACGGCCGTGCGCCTGCTGGCCGGGCGCAGCTAGGCGGCCACAAGCATTCCCATAACGGCATCAGGAGACAAAAGCATGGACAAGCAGATCGACAAGGCGGCCCGCAATAGAAGGCGCCGCATGGCGCTGGTCACCCTGGCGGCCCCTATTGCGGCGGCAGCGGCGGTGGCAGTGGGGGCGGCACTGCCCGGCGCCGCGCTGGCGCAGCAGCCCTGGCCCAGCAAGCCCATCACGATGGTCGTGCCCTTCCCGCCGGGCGGGCCCACCGACCTGGTGGCGCGCGTGCTGGCCCAGCAGGTCGGCCAGCAACTGGGCCAGACCGTGATCGTGGACAACCGGCCCGGAGCCAATGGCAACATCGGCAATGCCCTGGTGGCCAAGGCCGCGCCCGATGGCTATACCGTGCTCTACAACACCTCGTCCATTGCGCTGAGCCCGTCGCTGTACAAGAAGATGAGCTACGACGTGGGCAAGGACCTGATGCCCGTGGCGCTGACGGCCGTGGTGCCGCTGGGCCTGGTGGTCAACCCCAAGCTGCCGGTGAAGAACGTGCAGGAGTTCGTGCGCCATGCCAGGGACAAGACCGGCCAGCTGTCCTATGGCTCGGCCGGCAACGGCAACGTCACCCACCTGGCGGCCTTCCAGGTCGTGCAGCACTACCAGATCGAGGCCAGCCACGTGCCCTACAAGGGCAGCGCGCCGGCCGACGTGGATCTGGTCGCCGGGCAGATCGACTTCATGACCGACACCATCAACTCGGTCGCCCCCTTCATCAAGGAAGGGCGGCTCAAGCTGCTGGCCGTCAGTTCCTCCAAGCGCCTGCCCAACTTCCCCGATGCACCCACGCTGGCCGAAAGCGGCATGTCCGGCTTCGAGGCCGGCGCCTGGCAGGGCGTGATGGTGCCCGCGAAGACGCCGGCCGCCATCATCCAGCGGCTCAACCAGGAGCTGATGCGCGCGCTCAAGGCCCCGGGCGTGGTCGAGAAGCTGCAGCTACAGGGCGCCGAAGGCCTGGGCTCCACGCCCGAGGAATACGGCGCCTACATCCGCAGCGAGATCAAGCGCTGGGCCGGCGTGGTCAAGAGTACGGGCGTCTCTCTGGACTGAGTGCGGGGCGTTGCGCCGCCTGTCGCGCAGTTGCGCAAATTGGCACCTGTTTGTCAGGGGTGGGCGCGGTTTTTCAGCTATGGTTGCGGCTCATTGCCCCGGGCTGCCGGGGCAGGGCATGCATAGCAACAAGGAGCAAGATATGACGGGAGCTGCCGGCGAAGTCCTCAGCGAAGTGCGGGGCCGCATGGGCATGATCACCTTGAACCGGGCCAAGGCGCTGAATGCGCTGTCGCTGGGCATGGTGCGCGATCTGCTGGCCACCCTGCTGGCCTGGCAAAAGGATGAGCAGGTGCTGGCCGTGGCCATCCGAGGCATGGGCAAGGAAGGGGTCTTCGGCGCCTTCTGCGCGGGCGGGGACATCCGCTTCCTGCATGGCGCGGGCAGCACGGGCAATCCGCAGCTGGAGGACTTCTTCACCGAGGAGTACGCGCTCAACCACCTGATCCACACCTTTGGCAAGCCCTACATCGCCTTCATGGACGGCATCGTCATGGGCGGCGGCATGGGCATCAGCCAGGGCGGCACGCTGCGCATCGTCACCGAACGCATCAAGATGGCCATGCCCGAGACGGCCATCGGCCTGTTCCCCGATGTGGGTGGCGGCTACTTCCTCTCGCGCTGCCCGGGTCACGCGGGTGAGTGGCTGGCGCTGACGGGCGATGTGATCGGCGCGGCCGATGCGCTGGACTTCGGCCTGGCCGATGGCTACCTGCCCTCGGACCAGCAGCCTGCGCTGTGGGACGCTCTGGCCGCCGGCAGCTTTGCCGATGCAGCGGCCGTTGAGGCCCTGGTGAAGTCGAAGTTCACGGCCCCGGCCAAGCCAGCGGCCCAGCCCCGCGCCGAGATCGACCGCGTGTTCGCCCTGCCCACGGTGGCTGCCATGGTGCAGGCGCTGGAAGCGGCAGATGGCGAGTGGGCCCGGCACACGGCTGCCACGCTGCGCAAGCGCTCGCCGCTGATGCTGCACGTGGTGCTGGAACAGATCCGCCGCGCGCGCGGCATGACGCTGGCCCAGGACCTGCGCATGGAGCGCGACATGGTGCGCCACTGCTTCTACCTGCGCCCCGGCCAGAGCGAGACCATCGAAGGCATACGCGCACTGGCCGTGGACAAGGACCACCAACCGCGCTGGAACCCTGCGCGCATCGAGGATGTGCAGGAAGCGCAGTGGCGCGCCTTCTTCGACAGCCCCTGGCCTGCGCATTCGCATCCGCTGGCGGCGCTGGACTGATCGCGGCGCAGAGCGTTCAGCGTTCAAGCTTCCAAAAGGCCATCCGGCGCCATGCCGGGTGGCCTTTTTGCATTCAACGATCCGCAGGCTCCATGCGGCAGGAATGGCCTGCCAGCAGCCGTACCGCGTCGTCAATGCGCGGGCCCGGATCCCATTCGGGCACGGGCGGCGTCAGGCCCAGGGCCATCTGCCGCAGGGGCTCGGCAATGGCCATGGACAGCAGCATGTCGCAGACGACTTCGGGCTGCTCGGCCCGCAGCAACCCCTTGCCGCACTGGCGCCGCAGCCAGTCCACCAGCATGCCGCGGCCGCGCTCTATGCCGTTGCGCTGGTAGACCTCCAGCAACTCGGGCTTGGCGGGAAAGTCGGTGGTGAGCAGGCGGAACATTCCCACCGCCTCGGCCGACAGCACGCGCGCGGCAATCACGCGCAGGATCTCGGCCAGCGCTGGCGCCACCTCTGAGGCCGACTGCGCATCGGCCGACAGGGCGGGGCGGAAACCGTCGGTCCAGCCGCGCACCACCAGGGCCACCAGGTCCTCGCGGTTGGCTGCAAAGCGGTAGAGCGTCTTCTTGGCCAGCCCCGCGCGCCTGGCCACGGCTTCCATGGTGGTGGCGGCATAGCCTTCGTTGAGCAAGAGCCAGGTGGCGGCGGCCAGGGCGGCGTCGTTGGCCTCGTGCTCGGGCCGGGCCGGCCGCCCGCGCGGCCTGGGGGCCGCAGGAGTGATTTCGGATTCCATTGGATTTCTTGTCGTTCCGTTCGGTGTTGTGCAGGGTCGTGCCTGGTTGTGCAGCATTTTGTTACCCGGCAGGGATTATCCGATTGTTTGGAAACGTTGTTCGTTTCTTTAATATAAGATGGCTTTTCCTCATCAACCCAGGAACGGAAAACACCCATGAACCCCCATGCCTTCGAGCCCGACATTTCCCGCATCGACGAGCTGCTGCACATCACGCCGCTGCGGCTGGAGACGGGAATCCAGCGCCTGCCCAGCGGCTGCCTGGTGGTGGCCTGCCGCACCGACCTGCATGGCTGCAGCGGCCGCATGCTGGACTGGTGGTTCAAGTTCTTCGAGACCACGCAGCACATCAAGTGGTGGCATCCGCACGACCACATCGCGCATCGTGGCTGGGATGCGCAATGGAAGAAGGGCGAGAGCTACATCGGCGCGTCCATCGAGGCCGTGGAGTCCCTGGCCGATATTCCGCCCGTGGCGGCCAGGCTCAAGTTCCACGATCCGCGCGAGCTGTTCGACCCTGCGCAGCTGGAGCTGGCCTTTGCCGAAAAACGCGCATCGGCCGCCGTGTATGCGCGTATCGGCTTCGGCGAGCATGTGCAGCTGGACGCCAGCGGGGACCCCATGGACGGGCAGATGGTGCACCTGGCGCGTGACACGCCTTTTGGCTGCGTGCTGCGCAGCCGCTTTTTGCTGGGCCAGTCCTGCGCCGACCCGGCGGCCGAGCTGCCCGACGCGCTGGGCCTGGGCCTGCTGCGCCATTGCTACACGGAGTTCACCTACCTGTCGCGCTTCCTGCCCTCGCTGTACTACGGCGAGCATGGCAACGGCGAGGCGGCGCCGCTGCCTTGGTAGCCGTGGCCCCAGGCTTCAAAGCTGCTGGTGCACGGCCGTGGCCAGCTGCAGCAGCCGGTTGCGCGGCAGGGCGCCGCTGAGCGCATAGCCAAAGCCCTGGTCCACCCAGTAGAAGCTGGGCACGGGGCCGTCGCTGCTGAAGTGAAAGGCGGTCTCGCCGTGCGTGGCCGGGTCCTGCAGCGCGCCCAGGTAGAGGGTGATGCGCTCGCCCGCCGCGTCCTGGTACATGAACTGGGCGCGTGCGCCGCTGTCGCCGGGCAGCAATCGGCCGCCCACCAGTTCATAGCCCAGGTCCGTGAGTGCCGGCAGCTTCAGCGGCCGGCCCAGGCGCTTGGACAGCCACTGCAGCAGATGGGCCTGCTGCGCGGCCTCCACCTCGACCGGGTGGCGTTGCTCGGGCTGGTAGACCGCGTGGGCGACGGCCGCCTGGTGGGCGAAGCGGGCCGGGGTGGCGGCAGCCAGCGTGGCCGCCGTGGATGGCGCGGCGGCGGGCACCGCCTGCTGCCCATGCACCAGCCAGCCCAGGCCGAAGGCCAGCATCCAGCCCGCGGCCATGCCACCCCAGCGCCACCACTGCTGCTGGCGCTGGTGCAGGCCCTGCAACTGTTCGGCGGCGGCGCGCATTTCGTCGGGCATGCCGGGTTCATCCCGGGCGGCATGCAGGGCGCGCAGCAACTGGCGCTGGCGTTGCCATTGCTCCACGCGCGCGGCACTGTCTTCGTCCAGCTGGTCGCGCAGCGCCTGCGCCTGCTGCGCGGGCAGGCGGCCATCGACCAGGGCGTGCAACTGCTCGTCGGAAATGGGCGGGGGCAAGGGCGAGGAAGATGAAAGAGGGGTGGGGGCGGATGCGGTCATGGCGGCCTCGTCATTTGAGCCGGCGCAGCGCGGGGGCTGCGGCTTGGGGTGTTGCGGCCTTGGCGGTCGGTGCTGACTGTGCAGGCGCTGCAGAGGAGGCCGAGTTGGCCGAGGTGGCCGATGGGGCCTCCATCAATTCGCGCAGCCGGGACCGTGCGCGCGACAGGCGCGACATCACGGTGCCCAAGGGCAGCTGCAGCACGCGCGCCGTGTCGGCGTAGCTCATGTCCTCCACGCTGACCAGCAGCAGCACGGCCCGCTGCTCGGCGGGCAGGCGCTGCAGGCAGCGCTCCAGGTCCAGGGCCGCGTCGCTGCTGTCCTCGGGCGCGGCCAGGGTCTCGGACAGGCTGTCTATGTCCAGCCACTGCCCGCGCGCGGCAGAGCGCCGCTGGTTCAGGTAGAGGTTGTGCATCAGCGTGAACAGCCAGGCGCGCAGATCGCCGTCGGGGCGCCACAGCAGCCATTTGCGGCAGGCACGCTCCAGTGTGTCCTGCACCAGGTCGTCGGCGGCCCAGGCATCGCCTGCCAGCAGCCGCGCATAGCGGCGCAGGCCGGGCAGGTGCTCCAGGATCTGGCTGCGGTCCATGGGCAGGTCCGAAGGCGGATGCGGCTGGAATCAGGGGCGTGCGGTATGCCAGACGCCCATGACGCCGTCGCCCGTGGTGTCACCGGCCTTGCCGTCCTTCACCCAGTAGTACAGCGGCTTGCCCTTGTAGGCGATCTGGCTGCTGCCATCGTCGCGCTGTATCACGCTGTAGTTGCCGCCGGACGGCGCCTGCTTGCCCATCAGCGGCGGCCAGTTGGTCGCGCAGGGGCCGTTGCAGACGGACTTGCCGCTGCCGGCCGTGTCCTTGTCGAAGGTGTAGAGCGTCATGCCGTTGGCGCCGACCAGCATGCCGTTTTGCACGCTGACCGCGCTGGGCGGGGTCTGGCCAGAGGCGTTGGCCGCAGGCGCGGAATAGCAGCCTGCCAGGGTCAATGTCAGGGCTGCCGTGAAGGCACAGGTACCAAGTTTCATGCCGAGCTTCTTCATCGCTGTCTCCGGTGCTTGCCGGCGCGCGAAATTGCAGCCGGACACTGCAATGAACACTGGGCCGTGCCGGTTTATTCCGCAGCAGTGCAAAAAAAGCTGCGGATGCCCGTCAACGGTTGAAGCTCTTCATGGCGCGCTCGACCTCGCGCTTGCCTTCGCGGTCCTTGATCACGTCGCGCTTGTCGTGCTCGGCCTTGCCCTTGGCAAGGGCGATGTCGCACTTGACGAAGCCGTTCTTCCAGTGAAGGTTGATGGGCACCAGCGTGAAGCCCTTTTGCTCGACCTTGCCGATCAGGCGCAGGATGTCGTCCTTCTTGAGCAGCAGCTTCTTGATGCGCGCCGCGTCGGGATTGACGTGGGTGGAGGCGGTCTTGAGCGGGTTGATCTGGCAGCCGAGCAGGAACAGCTCGCCGTCCTTGACGATGACGTAGCCGTCGGTCAGCTGCACCTTGCCGCTGCGCAGCGCCTTCACTTCCCAGCCGTGCAGCACGATGCCGGCCTCGAAGCGTTCTTCGAAGAAGTAGTTGAACGCGGCTTTTTTGTTGTCGGCGATGCGCGACTGTGTTTCAGGTTTCTTGGCCATGGAGTAATAGATGCGGCGAAAACCTGGAGATGAAAGCTCTCCATACAATACTGGATTGCCGTCTCGCCTCCGTGCGGGATTTTAGTTTCGCCTTGCCGTCATTGTGACAGCCGTATGCGCCATGACCGCGCAGCCGGTGTTTTGCATGCCGTGCAGCCCGCCCCATTCATGAAAAAAGTCAACAAGTCCGTCCTGATCTGGTACAGCCCCCAAGAAATGTTTGCCCTGGTGACGGACGTGGCCCACTATGCCGACTTCCTCCCCTGGTGCGACCAGGCCAGGGTGCTGGAGCAGGACGAGCAGGGCATGACGGCCGAGGTGGGCATTGCATTCGGCGGCATGCGCAAGTCCTTCGTCACGCGCAACACGCACAGCGTGCTCGACGATGGCGGGCGCCAGGTCAGCATCCGCCTGATCAAGGGGCCGTTCTCGCGGCTGGAGGGCAACTGGATGTTCCGCCCCGTGGGCGACGGCTCGCAGCGCGCCTGCCGCGTGGAACTGCAACTGGACTATGGCTTTGACAACATGGCGCTGGCCGCCGTGGTCGGCCCGGTGTTCGACCGCATCGCGGGCTCCATGGTCGATGCCTTCGTCAAGCGCGCCGAGCAGGTCTATGGCTGAACCCCGGCCGTTTCTGTGCATCACGCTGGCATGCAGCCCGCGTGCCGGTGAAGTCGTTGAACTGACCTTGCAATTGCCGGCCGGTGCCTCGATTGCCGACGCGGTCGATGCCGCTGGTGGCTGGCAGGCGCTGGGCTTTGCACAGGAGGGGCCCGCTGGCCTTTGGGGCCGCAGCGCACCTTTGACGCAAGGCTTGCGCGATGGTGATCGCGTGGAGCTGTACCGGCCCTTGACCGTGGACCCCAAGGTGGCGCGCCGCGAGCGCTTTGCGCGCCAGGGAGCCCGCGCCACGGGCCTGTTCCAGCACCAAAGGCCCGGGGCCAAGGCCGGTTACTGAAGGAGGGAGGCGCTCAGCGCACCGGGCCGCAGTCCGAGGCGATGGTGGCGTCGGCGCGCTTGAGTTCGCTGTTGCGCGTGGCTTCGTCCATGAAGCCGCGTTCGCCCTGTGCATTGGTGTGTGCCAGCAGGCCGCCCGATGACAGTGCCGTCTTGGCCTGTTTCGCCCGCGCACAGTTTTCCTGGCGATCCTTGGCAATGCGGTCCTTTTCTGCCTTGGCCTTGGCGGCCTCCTGGGCCTCGGCCTTGCGCTTTTGCTCTTCCAGGGCCTTGTCGGTGCCTGCGGGCTTGGCGTCCTTGGCGGCGGCGGCAGGCGCTGCCTGTGCCGTTGCATCTGCAGCGGGCTGCGTGGCCGCATCTGTAGCCGCCGGTGCAGCGGATGGCGCCGCCGCTGCTGGAGCGGGCGCGCTGCCGCCAGGCTGGCGCAGGATGTTCTTGGCCGGAATGTCAGGGGGTGGCGCGCGGTCGCTGAAGACCTTGCGGCCTGTGGCGTCGACCCATTGCCACTGGGCGGCTGCGGACAGCGAACAGGCGGCAAGCGCGGCTAGCAAAACAAGCTTGGTGGCATGCATGGTGATTGGGGTGATCGGGCCGGTTGCAGGTAGCAATAGCAGGAAATGATGGCGGGCAGCGATAGCGGGGAACAATGGCCTACAGCATACATTGTGATCCGGCGCACGGGTACAATCCTTCTTTTGGAGCTCTCACATGCGCCTTCTCGGTAAAGCCCTGACCTTCGACGACGTCCTCCTGGTCCCCGCTTTCTCCCAGGTCCTGCCCAAGGACACCTCGCTCAAGACGCGCTTTTCGCGCAACATCTCCCTGAACATCCCCCTTGTGTCCGCCGCCATGGACACCGTGACCGAAGCGCGTCTGGCCATTGCCATCGCGCAAGAGGGCGGTATCGGCGTGATCCACAAGAACATGACGGCAGAGCAACAGGCTGCCGAAGTGTCCAAGGTCAAGCGCCACGAATCCGGCGTGGTGCACGACCCCGTGGTCATCACCCCCGAGCACACCGTGCTGCAGGTGCTGCAGCTGTCCGAGAACCTCGGCATCTCCGGCTTTCCCGTGTGCGACGGCGGCAAGGTGGTGGGCATCGTCACCAGCCGCGACCTGCGCTTCGAGACCCGCTACGACGTCAAGGTCAGCCAGATCATGACGCCGCGCGAGCGCCTGATCACCGTCAACGAGAAGGACGGCACCACGCCCGTGGAAGCCAAGGCCCTGCTCAACAAGCACAAGCTCGAGCGCATCCTGGTCGTGAACGACGCCTTTGAACTCAAGGGCCTGATCACCGTCAAGGACATCACCAAGCAGACCACCTTCCCCAACGCAGCGCGTGACAGCGCAGGCCGCCTGCGCGTGGCCGCCGCCGTGGGCGTGGGCGAGGGCACCGAGCAGCGCGTGGAGCTGCTGGTCAAGGCCGGCGTCGATGCACTGGTGGTGGACACGGCCCACGGCCACAGCAAGGGCGTGATCGACCGCGTGCGCTGGGTCAAGCAGAACTACCCGCAGGTCGATGTCATCGGCGGCAACATCGCCACCGGCGCCGCTGCGCTGGCACTGGCCGAGGCAGGCGCCGACGCCGTCAAGGTCGGCATCGGCCCTGGCTCCATCTGCACCACGCGCATCGTCGCCGGTGTGGGCGTGCCCCAGATCATGGCCATCGACAGCGTGGCCCAGGCCCTGCAGGGCACGGGCGTGCCGCTGATCGCCGACGGCGGCATCCGCTTCTCGGGCGACATCGCCAAGGCCCTGGCCGCTGGCGCCTCGACCATCATGATGGGCGGCATGTTCGCCGGCACCGAAGAGGCTCCGGGCGAAGTCATCCTGTACCAGGGCCGTTCGTACAAGAGCTATCGCGGCATGGGCTCCATCGGCGCCATGCAGCAGGGCTCGGCCGACCGCTACTTCCAGGAATCGAGCACCGGCAATCCCAACGCCGACAAGCTCGTGCCCGAAGGCATCGAAGGCCGCGTGCCCTACAAGGGCTCCATGGTCTCCATCGTCTACCAGATGGCCGGCGGCGTGCGCGCTGCCATGGGCTACTGCGGCTGCGCCACCATCGAAGAGATGAACAACACGGCCGAGTTCGTGGAGATCACCGCCGCAGGCATCCGTGAATCGCACGTGCATGACGTGCAGATCACCAAGGAAGCGCCGAACTACCGCGCCGACTGATCCCGATCCAGCGCCTTGGCGCGAGATGGAAAAGAGGTCCGGGCAGCCACTGCCCGGACCTCTTTTTTTGTGCGCCTAGATGACGAAGCTCAGATGGCGAAGTTGTCCAGCACCGCGCCCGAGCTGGCGCTCGATGCGTTGAACGCGAACTTGGCCTGCACGCCCCGCGTGTAGCGGGGCGCGGGGGCCTTCCATGCCGCGCGGCGCTGGGCGAGCACGTCTTCGGGCACGTTCAGCTGCAGCTGCAATGCGTGCGCGTCGATGGTGATCGAGTCGCCCTCGTGCACCAGCGCGATAGTGCCGCCCACAGCCGCTTCCGGCGCCACGTGGCCGACCACCATGCCCCAGGTGCCGCCGGAGAAACGGCCATCGGTGATCAGGCCCACGCTCTCGCCCAGGCCGGCGCCGATCAGGGCGCCCGTGGGTGCCAGCATTTCCGGCATGCCGGGGCCGCCCTTGGGGCCCAGGTAGCGCAGCACCATCACGTCGCCGGCCTGGATCCTGCCGTCGAGGATGGCCGCAAGCGCCGATTGCTCATCGTCGAACACGCGTGCCGGGCCGGTGATGACCGGGTTCTTCAGGCCCGTGATCTTGGCCACCGCACCTTCCGGGCTCAGGTTGCCCTTGAGGATGGCCAGGTGGCCCTGCGGATAAAGCGCGTCCGAGAGGGGGCGGATGACCTGCGGGTTAGGCGGTTCGTCAGGCACGCCGGCCAGGGTCTCGGCGATGGTCTGGCCCGAGATGGTGATGCAGTCGCCGTGCAGCAGGCCCGCATTCAGCAGGATCTTCATGACCTGCGGGATGCCGCCCGCCTGGTGCAGGTCCACCGCCAGGTATCTGCCGCTGGGCTTGAGATCGCACAGCACCGGCACCCGCTGGCGGATGCGCTCGAAGTCGTCGATAGACCAGGGCACGCCGGCCGCATGGGCGATCGCAAGAAAGTGCAGCACGGCATTGGTGGAGCCCCCGGTCGCCATGATCACCGAGACCGCGTTCTCGATGGACTTGCGGGTCACGATATCGCGCGGCTTGAGGTCCATCTTGATGGCCTCGATCAGCACCCTGGCGGATTCCTTGGCCGAGTTCTCCTTTTCATCATGGGGATTGGCCATGGTGGAGGAGTAGGGCAGGCTCATGCCCAGCGCCTCGAACGCGCTGGACATGGTGTTGGCGGTGTACATGCCGCCACACGAGCCCGTGCCGGGAATGGCGTGCTGCTCGATGTCCTTGAGCTCCTGGTCGCTGATCTTGCCCGCGGCGTTTTCGCCGACGGCCTCGAACACGCTGACGATGTTCAGGTCCCGGCCTTTCCACCTGCCGGGCAGGATGGTGCCGCCGTAGACATAGATGGCCGGCACATTGGCGCGCAGCATGCCCATCATGCCGCCCGGCATGTTCTTGTCGCAGCCGCCGACCACCAGCACGCCGTCCATCCACTGGCCGCCCACGCAGGTCTCTATGCAGTCGGCGATCACCTCGCGGCTGACCAGCGAGTACTTCATGCCTTCCGTGCCCATGGACATGCCGTCCGAGATGGTCGGCGTGCCGAACACCTGCGCATTGCCGCCGGCTTCCTCGATGCCTGCGATGGCCGCGTCCGCCAGCCTTTGCAGGCCGGAGTTGCACGGCGTGATCGTGCTGTGGCCGTTGGCCACGCCGACCATGGGCTTCTTGAAATCCTCTTCCTTGTAGCCCATGCCGTAGAACATGGAGCGGTTGGCTGCGCGCGCCTTGCCTTCGGTGATGTGGGAGCTTCGGCGGTTGATCTGGTTCGGCGGGGTCATGGCATGTCTCTCGTTGTGGGGCTGGATGAGTATGGGCCGACTGATTCATCTGATCCAATCCTATTCATCGGCATGATTGATATGCTGCACATATGAATGAGCCCCCCATTGATCTGCGCGTCTGGCGGCAATTCCTGGCCGTGGCGGACGAGCTGCACTTCGGCCGCGCCGCGTCGCGCCTGCACATGACGCAGCCGCCGCTCACCCAGGCCATCGCCCAGCTGGAGCGCAGCCTGGACGTGGCGCTGTTCGAGCGCTCAAGCCGCCACGTCGCGCTGACGCCCGCTGGCGAGGCGCTTGTGCCGCAGGCGCGTGAGCTTCTGGCGCGGGCGGCAGCGCTGCCCGGGATTGCGCGGGCTGCGGCAGCGGGAGAAGTGGGGCGCGTGCGGCTGGCCTTTGTCTCCACCATCGGCTTCACCCGGCTGCCGCTGTGGGTGCGGGACTTCGTTGCAGGCACGCCCGGTGTGGCGTTGGAGCTGGTCGAGGCCACCAGCGATGCGCAGATGGAAGCCTTCGAGCGCGGGCAGATCGATGCCGGGCTGATGCTGCATGCCCCGGGGCATGCGCCGGCCGGCCTGGAGCGCCTGGCTGTAGGGCGGGAAGCCATGGTGCTGGCCCTGCCTCAGCAGCATGCGCTTGCCGACGCGGACCGGCTGATGCTCGACGAAGTGCTGGAGCAGCCGCTGGTGATCTTTCCGCGCCGCATCATGCCCTCGCTCCATGACGCGGTGACGGATCTGTACCGACGGCACGGACATGTGCCGCGCATCGCGCAGCAGGCGATACAGATGCAGACCATCGTGAACCTGGTCTGGGGCGGCATCGGCCTGGCCTGGGTGCCCGCCAGCGTGATGCAGTTCTGCAGGCCTGGCGTGGTCTACCGCGAGGCGGTTTTCGCCAGCGCCCGACTAGGCAGCAAACCCGTTGCTCTGCCGGTCTGCGAGACCAGCCTGGCCTGGCCTGCCGGAGCCATGTCGCCCGCGCTGGCGCGGTTTGTCGGCTTCGTGCGCGAACAGCGCTGAGTGGCGTTCACCGACAGCCCCCCGAGGCAAAGCTCTCGAATATCCGCATTGTTCTGGTCTGAATTTTTGGAAATTCTGGCCAGAATGATAGAATTCGGGCCAGGCCGGACACCAGCCTGTTTTTGTTTTCAGCCCCGCCATGCAATCTGTCGGCATCTACGAAGCCAAGACCCGTTTCTCCGCCCTGATCGAACTTGTCGAGCAGGGCGAGGAAGTGCGCATCACCCGCCACGGCAAGGAAGTGGTGCGCATGCTGCCGGTGCGCCGCCGCCCCGTGATCACCGACGAGCAGATCGCCCGCGAGCTGGAGCAGATGCAGGCGCTGCAGGCCACGGTGCGGCCGGCACAGTCGGCACAGTCGGCACAGGCGCCGGACTCCACCACCCGACTGCGCCACGCAGGCCGGAGCCAGGCATGACCTCCTTCGTGCTTGATGCCTCCGTCACCGCCGCCTGGCTGCTGCCCGATGCCGCCAGCGTGCACACCCAGCGCCTGTATACCCGCATCCGCCGCCATGAAGTGGACCCGCAGGCGCCCAACCTCTGGCAGTGGGAATGCGGCAACCTGATCGCCTCGGGCGTGCACGGCGGCCGCATTCCGCACAGCTCGGTCGAAGGCCTGTGGGGCGTGCTCGAGGCCATCCGCCACCGCGTGGAGCTGCACGAACTGGCGCCCGCCCAGCACAAGGCCGTGCTCGACGTGGCGCTGGACACCCGCCTGCCGGTCTATGACGCGGCCTACCTGTGGCTGGCGCAGTCGCTGCGCCTGCCGCTGGCCACCTTTGACGCGGCCCAGGCCGCCGCCGCCCGCAAGCGCGGGCTGGCGCTGCTGGCCCCTGAAGATTTCTGATCCCCTCCCATCACCTTTGCCTGAGATGACCATGCAACACGACAAGATCCTCATTCTTGACTTCGGCTCCCAAGTCACCCAGCTGATCGCCCGCCGCGTGCGCGAAGCCCATGTCTACTGCGAAGTCCACCCCTGCGACGTCAGCAGCGACTGGGTGCGCGAATTCGCCGCCGACGGCCGCCTCAAGGGCGTGATCCTGTCGGGCAGCCACGCCAGCGTCTACGAAGTGGACGACCGCGCCCCCGACGCCGTGTTCGAGCTGGGCATTCCCGTGCTGGGCATCTGCTACGGCATGCAGACCATGGCCACCCAACTGGGCGGCAAGGTCGAAGGCTCGCACACCCGCGAATTCGGCTACGCCGAAGTGCGCGCCCATGGCCACACCGAACTGCTCAAGGGCATCGAGGACTTCGCCACGGCCGAAGGCCACGGCATGCTCAAGGTCTGGATGAGCCACGGCGACAAGGTCACCGAGCTGCCCCCGGGCTTCAAGGTCATGGCCTCCACGCCGTCCTGCCCTATCGCCGGCATGGCCGACGAGGCGCGCCGCTTCTACGCTGTCCAGTTCCACCCCGAAGTCACGCACACCGTGCAGGGCGCGGCCCTGCTCAACCGCTTCGTGCGCGAGATCTGTGCGGCGAATGCCGACTGGATCATGGGCGACTACATCGAGGAAGCCGTCGCCAAAATCCGCGAGCAGGTGGGTGACGAGGAAGTCATCCTCGGCCTGTCGGGCGGCGTGGATTCGTCCGTGGCCGCGGCCCTGATCCACCGCGCCATCGGCGACCAGCTGACCTGCGTCTTCGTGGACCACGGCCTGCTGCGCCTCAATGAAGGCGACATGGTCATGGAAATGTTCGAGGGCAAGCTGCACGCCAAGGTCATCCGCGTGGACGCAAGCGACCTGTTCCTGGGCAAGCTGGCCGGCGTCAGCGAACCTGAGGCCAAGCGCAAGATCATCGGCGGCCTGTTCGTGGACGTGTTCAAGGCCGAGGCCGCCAAGCTCAAGGCGGGCGACGGTGGCCACAAGGGCGCCACCTTCCTGGCCCAGGGCACCATCTACCCCGACGTCATCGAGTCGGGCGGAGCCAAGAGCAAGAAGGCCGTCACCATCAAGAGCCACCACAACGTCGGCGGCCTGCCCGAACAACTGGGCCTGAAGCTGCTCGAGCCCCTGCGTGACCTGTTCAAGGACGAAGTGCGCGAACTCGGCGTGGCCCTGGGCCTGCCGCGTGAAATGGTCTACCGTCACCCCTTCCCGGGCCCGGGCCTGGGCGTTCGCATCCTGGGTGAAGTCAAGAAGGAATACGCCGACCTGCTGCGCCGCGCCGACGCCATCTTCATCGAGGAACTGCGCAACTGGACCGACGAAGCCACCGGCAAGAACTGGTACGACCTTACCAGCCAGGCCTTCACCGTCTTCCTGCCCGTCAAGAGCGTGGGCGTCATGGGCGACGGTCGCACCTACGACTACGTCGTGGCCCTGCGCGCCGTGCAGACCAGCGACTTCATGACCGCCGACTGGGCCGAGCTGCCGTACGGCCTGCTCAAGAAGGTGTCTGGCCGGATCATCAACGAAGTGCGCGGCATCAACCGCGTGACCTACGACGTTTCGACCAAGCCGCCGGCGACGATTGAGTGGGAGTGAAATCAGGTCCTTCGGGGACTATCGCTACCTATCGAAAATCCGAAGTAACGTATTGATTTAAAAGGAAATACGTCACGACAGCTATCCGTGACTATCGCGGGGTAGCGAAACGGATTGACGGTAGAGGTGACGGTAGAAACCGGAGGCCGGACTAAGACCTCCTTGTTGACTATCGAGACCAAATCGGTCTTTGACGGTAAATCACGCCTCTGGAAAGCTTGTTTCATGCGGCTTTCCAGGCATCAGCAGGTCTCCTGGCCCCTGACGGTAAAAGCCGTCATGAACAGGAGGAAAGACCTCGATGCATACCGACACCGCGCTGCGCAATTCGGCCGCCTGCAGCACTTGCAGCGCCTGGGCTTGGCCTACGAGATGCGGCCTGGCACCTGGGCCATCCATTCCGACGACGAGAAGACCTTGCGGGCCTTGGGCGAGCGCGGCGACATCATCCGCACGATGCAGCGGGCGATGCACGGCGATGCACGGCGAGTCGCGCGAGCCGGCGGTGTTCGAGCCCGGTGATGATGGCCGCACGATCATGGGCCGCGTGGCCGAAGGGCTATGGAAGGTACCCGGCGACCTGCCCGAGCAGGGGCGCCGCTACGACGCGCAGCGCCTGAGCGGCGTGGCTGTTGAACTGAAATCGCATCTACCCATCGAGCGGCAGGCCCCCGCGATCGGCGTGATCTTGCTGGACCAGCAGTTGATCGGTGGGGGCAGGGGATTGGGCGACCTCGGCTTTGGCAGCGAGGTCAAGGAAGCCCTGCACAAACGCGCTGGCTTCCTGGTAGAGCAAGGGCTGGTAGATCACTTGGAAAAGGCATAGGTCCGTCTTGAAAGGCAGAGATGAATAGGTCACTTCATCAGCAGGACTAGTTGGCAAGGCGAATTCAGCTTGCCGGTCTACATCAACCTTGTGGACTGAATACGTCCGGCACCCCGGAGCCGATCTGTCGTTGCAAAGACATCACGCTTCAGTCACCACTGCTAACCTGCGATGGAACTGGGCTGGGTATCCACAAACTTTGAGTGGATGAGCTTTTCACGTAAGGAGGCAGGATGATCGATCTATACAGCTGGGCGGCACCGAACGGGCACAAAGTGCAGATCCTCGTCGAGGAACTGGAGATTCCCTATCGGGTCATTCCGATCAACATCACTGCAGGCGACCAGCACACAGACGCCTATCGCGCGATCAATCCGAACGGGAAAATCCCGGCGATCGTGGACCATGCGCCGGCCGACGGCGGCGGGCCGTTCACGGTCTTCGAGACCGGAGCCATCATGGTCTACCTGGCGGAGAAGGAGAAACGCTTTCTCCCCACGGAGCCGCGCCAGCGCAGCGAAGTACTTCAGTGGCTGTTCTGGCAGGTCGGCGGGATCGGCCCGATGATGGGCCAAGCCCAACACTTCTTTCGCTATGCGTCCGAAAAGGTGCCTTATGCCATCACACGCTACCAGACGGAAACAAGACGTCTCTTGAAAATTCTGGATGACCGTCTTGATGGTCGCGAGTTCATCTGCGGTGAGTACTCGATTGCCGACATGGCCAGCTTCGCCTGGATCCGGATTCACAAGATGACCGGTGTCCCCCTGGACGAATTCCCTCGTGTGCAGGATTGGTATGGCCGGGTGCGCAGCCGTCCTGGCGTCGGCCGCGGCCTGGATCTCCTGAGAAACGAATGGGTGGACGTGACGAAGTCCGACGAAGCAAAGCTCAATCTTTTCCAGAAGAACCGTTGACCATGTCGATCGACATTGATCGGGTGGAAGCGTTCTTCGATCTGCGAAGCCCCTATTCTTACCTCGCGCTCGGCCCGGCCCGCGCACTCTCTCAGCGCAGTGGCGTCACCTTCGATTGGTGGCCTTACGTGACGGATTTCCAGTCCGCGTACGGCGGGGAAGTCGAGCAGCGATCGAGCCGTGATGTCGCGAAGCTGAAGTACCTGTACATGGATTGCCGAAGGCTCGCAAAGCTGCAGGGGTTGACGGTGCGGTCCACGACGAAGCTCTGGAATCCGACGCTCGCGAGCCAGGCCATCCTTTTTGCCAAGGCAAGGAATCGGCTCTGGGAATTCTGTGACCCGCTGCTCGCAGCGTTCTGGCGGCGCGAGTTCGACCTGGAGTCGCCCGCGGAGGTGGAGGCGGCTCTGGTCAACGCGGGGCTGTCATCTTCGGAGTGGAACGGGTTCCTGCAAAGAGAAGCTGAGGCAGCGCTGGCAGGGACGCTCGAACATGCCGAGAGGCTAGGCGTGTTTGGCGCTCCGACTTTCATCTACAGGGGTGAGATGTTCTGGGGCGGAGACCGCATGGATCTGCTTGAGTCTGCGATCCTGAGGGCGTGATGGCCTGGTCCATCCAGCGTGGTGACACAGTGCACGAGATGCTCGGACATCCCTTCTGGCATCCAGCCATTGAAGAAGGCTTGCGTACGTGCCTGCGAAATCTCGCACGAGCCATGCCCGATCGGAAACAGGTGGGAGCCTTTCTCGGCTGAGTGGTGCAGGGCTCGGTCTCGGTCTGCAGCCGTACGTTGTCGACGAGTGGATGCGCTGTCAAATCCCGATGTAGTTGCGCAGGCGTTGTGTGTGGACGATCAAATAGCCTTTGGTGCCTTCGGTACGGACAATTCCACCCTGCTTGAACGAGGCAAGAGCCATATTCACCCGCTGGCGCGAGAGTCCGCAAATCAATGCCAGCTTGTGTTGATTGATCGACAGCCTGAGCGCGTCTTCGCGTCCGTTCTTGGCGAGCATCAGGAGTGCCTTCGCAACCCGCATCTCGGGCCCCAGTAGGCGCGATGCCACGAGCATCCCTACGAACTCGCCCATGCGGGCGTTCATGACATCGCAAAGAAAGTTGCTGAACTCATGAGACGAACTGCGCAGAACGTTGAACGTGTTCGCAGGAACAAGGCAGAGTTGTGCGGAGGTCAACGAGCGCAGGTCGTACTGCATCAACTCCTTTTTCAACAAGGACCCGTCGCCGCACCATTCTCCTTCCCGGAGGTAGTACAGCGTCGTCTCGTCTCCTTCGGGCCCGGCGATGTACATCTGCAGGTGGCCGCGCATCACGCCGTACCAGTATGCGCTGGGCTGGCCGGACCGCGCGATGAATTCATCGGCCTCGACCTTTTTCTCGATGGAGGTCTGCAATGTCATGGCCCGCAGCTCCTCGGGCAGCATGCAAAACCATGGCCACTGGCTGAGGAATTCGGTCAGAGCGGACGACGGCGCCGGCTGGTATGCGGATGTCTGGACGGTTCTCTGTTCCATCGTGTCTCCGCATCTTCTCTTATTAGACTGACACATCCACCTGGAAGCGGCCGCGGTAGGCGCCCGGGCTCATCCCGATGCGTTGACGGAAGAGTCTGGAAAAGGAACTGGTGTCGCTGTACCCGACCTGGCTTGCCACTTCTTCGACACTGTGCGAACTGGTCTCAAGCAGCGCACGCGCAGCTTCCAGCCGGAGATCTTGAAGATAGGCCAACGGTGTTTGGTCCAGCACACTGCGAAAGCGCCTGATGAGGGTTCTGTCGCTGACCGCGAGCGCATCGGCAAGTTCCGTGATCTTCAAATCCTGGGTCATCTTGCTCTGAAGCCACCGCTGGGCGCGATGCACCAGCGCATCGGAGTGACTCTTTTGCGCCAACAACGGAAGGTAGGGAATCTGGCTGGTTTGGCTCACATCGATCAGCATCGCCTTCGCACACTGTGACGCGATGACAGGCCCCGCAAAGCGCTCGATGACCCGTATGGTCTGAAGCAGATACGACGCCGATGCACCTGCACAGATCAGTCGATCCATTTCGGTGAGCACCGGTCGCAGTTGCAGGTCGACGCGGGGAAATTTCTCCCTGAACTGCCGCTCTAGCCACCATGTGGTTGTTGCGGTGCGTTCATCCAACAAACCGGTCTGGGCCAGGATGAATGTGCCCGTGCAGTTCGCTGCCACCCATGCTCCTGACTGCCATTGCGCCGTCATCCAGGTGCATGCATCGGCATGCCGACTGAGGAACTGATCAAACTGGCGATGTCCGCCGTAGTGGAAGCTAGGAACGAAGACCAGGTCATAGCGTTCTCGTGGTCCCACCTTGTGGGTTGGTAAGGCCAGGCCATTGCTGGCAATCGCGGTCTCGCCCGATGGCGACACGAATCTCCAGTCGAACAGCGCGGACGCTGGCGCGCCTTCGAGTTTCAGATGGGAGTTCGCGATTTGAAGGATGTCGGCAAACCCGGCCACGCTGGAGGCATAGCAACCGTCGAAGGTGAGGATGGCAGCACGTGGCATTGGTCGAAAACGGCATAGAACATGTCAGTTTCGACAATTTACACCAAGACGCGCAGTCTGCCTAATGAGTCTTGCTGGCCTCTAGCCCAGCGACAGCAAGAAGGAGCACGGAGATGAGCGGCATACCCCCTGTGTCATTGCGCGGCAACGTTCCTACCTGCGCTCAAGCCTCGCAGAGCCAGATGAACGCGAACTCTCGCCAGGTCGCTGACAGACAGCCCCATCCCGCCTGTGAAGACGGCGACCAAGTTTCCGTGCTGGGGAGCTGCCCGGGTTTCGTTGTCGTCCCCGCGGGTCAAGTGCACGACTTTTATCGCGGGTACGCGTTGGTGGCTGTCCCACTCATCGCGATGACAGCCGTGGCCGGCATCGCCTATTTCGTGTTTGGGCTGTCATTTTGAGTGACTCCAGCGTGCGCAGCCCGAGGTGTGTGGCGAATTTGGCATGGATAAAGTCACTTTCGCCAATGTACGAATGGGGCGACGTGACAGTTAATTGGAGGGTCGGTATCCGACCGAGCAACAAATACAAGGAAGTCCCCATGAGTCTGTCACCGCGTGCAACTCCCTCGTGCGAGGCACATCCCAGTGCCGTTCTCTTCAACTGCGCCCAACATGGGGAGGTGCGGCATGTCTGAGGTCGCGCCGGCACCGGGCGCACTGCTGCGTCCCGCGAAGCTCGAGGACCGCTACCAGCTGGACCGTGGCCCTGCCTACATCAGCGGTTCGCAGGCGCTGGTCCGGTTGCTGCTCAACCAGAGTGCACGCGACCGCGCGGCAGGATTGAACACCGGCGGATTTGTCAGCGGTTATCGCGGGTCGCCATTGTCGGGTCTTGATCAGACCCTCTGGGGTATTCAGAAACTCCTCAAGGAACGGCAGATCGAGTTCATCCCGGGCCTCAACGAAGACCTGGCCGCAACCGCCTGCTGGGGAACCCAGCAGTTGATGCAGCACCCGGAGGAGGCCACGGTCGATGGCGTGTTCGCCATGTGGTACGGCAAGGGGCCTGGTGTCGACAGAAGCGCGGACGCCCTCAAGCATGCCAACGCGGCTGGAACTTCTGCGCATGGCGGAGCCCTCGTGCTGGCGGCCGACGACCATACGGCCAAGTCGTCCTCGTTCGCGCACCAGAGCGAACAGTTGCTGGTCGCGTCGTTCATCCCCATCCTGTACCCGAGCAACGTGCAGGAATACCTCGACTACGGGATTCATGGCTGGGCAATGAGCCGCGCGTCGGGCCTGTGGGTGGGGCTCAAGTGCGTGGGCGATATCGTCGAGACCACATCGATCGCAGACGTTGATCCGTTCCGGGTCGAATGCCGGCCACCCGAGGATTTCAAGGCGACGGAAGACGTCCACATCCGCTGGCCCGACGTGTGGGCGACGCAGGAGCCGCGGATCGTGCGCACCAAGCTGCCTCTGGCGCTGTCCTACTGTCGTGCGAACGCGTTGAACCGCATCGTGGCCAAGGGCGCAGGTTCCCGCATCGGCATCATTGCGGGCGGCAAGCCCTACAACGACGTGCGCGAAGCGCTGGGGCTGCTCGGTATCGGTGAGCAGGATATGGACGCGAGGGGTATAGCCCTGTTGAAGCTGGGCATGGTTTGGCCGCTGGAGCCGCAGATCATCCGCGAGTTTGCGCAGGGCCTCGACGAGATCTTCGTGGTGGAGGAGAAGAGGGCCCTGATCGAGCAGCAGGTCAAGGACATCCTCTACCCGCTTGCCGCAAGCGGCGAGAAAGCGCCCCAGGTCGTGGGCAAGTCCAGTGGCGGCCCCCAATGCGCGGAATTCGAGATTCCATATGAACAGCGCCTTTTGCGCGGAGATGCCGAACTCGGGCCCGCGGACATCGCGGCGGCGCTGCAGGCGCGGCTGCATGCCGCAGGCATGGACGCCTGCCAAGCGCTCCCCTCGACGCCAGAAAAGGGCAAGCTCCTGGCGCCCCTCATGCGCACGCCGTACTTCTGTTCCGGCTGTCCGCACAACAGCTCCACCAAGGTTCCGGAGGGTTCGCGCGCCACGGCCGGAATCGGCTGCCACTACATGGCCAACTGGATGGATCGCCGCACCGAGAGCTATACGCACATGGGCGGCGAGGGGGCTCCCTGGGTGGGACAAAGCCGTTTCTCCAAGCGGCCGCACATGTTCGCCAACATGGGCGATGGCACGTTCTTCCATTCGGGTTCGCTCTCCATCCGTCAGGCCGTGGCGGCCAAGACGCCGATGACGTTCAAGGTCCTGTTCAACGACGCTACGGCGCTCACGGGCGGGCAGCCGCACGACGGACCGCTCACGGCACCGATGCTGACGCAACTGCTGCATGCCGAAGGCGTGTCACGCATCGTGGTCGTCAGCGACGATGTCGAGAAATACAAGGGGCACGAAACAGCGTTTGCGCCTGGCACGACCTTCCATCATCGGCGCGATCTGGACGCCGTCCAGCGCGAGTTGCGCGAACTGCCCTTCGTGACCGCCCTGGTCTACGACCAAACCTGCGCCGCTGAAAAGCGCCGCCGACGCAAGCGCAACAAATACCCGGATCCTCCGGTCCGCTACGTCATCAATCCGGAAGTGTGCGAAGGCTGCGGGGATTGCACCGTCAAGAGCAACTGTGTTTCCATCGAGCCGCTGGAGACACCGCTGGGCCGAAAACGCCAGATCAACCAGTCCTCATGCAACAAGGACTATTCCTGCGCCGATGGCTTTTGCCCGAGCTTCGTGGCCGTGGAGGGCGGGGCATTGCGCAAGAAACCGGTGGCTTCCGCTGCCGGCGCCGAAGGCGATCCCGCCGCCTGGCCCGAGCCATCCCATCCCCAACTGCCAGCGCTGCACAGCAGCTACGCCGTGCTTGTCAATGGCATTGGTGGCACGGGTGTGCTGACGATCGGCAACATCCTGGGCATGGCCGCGCATTTGCAGGGCCTGCATTGCTCGGTGATGGACATGGCCGGCCTTGCGCAGAAGGGCGGTGCGGTGTGGAGTCATGTACGCATCGCGACATCAGCCGAGGACATCCATGCACCCCGCATACCGGACGCCACCGCCGATGCACTTATTGGGGGCGATCTGGTGGTGAGCGCTCATCCGGACTCCGTCAGCCGGCTGAAGCCAAATTGCCGCGCCATGGTGAACACCAATGTATCGCCCACTTCCGACTTTCAGCGCAACCGTGACTTCAGCATGCCAAACGAGGCGCTGTGGGCCACCATCGAACAGGCGTGCGCAGAGAAGAACCTGGCCAAGATCCCGGCCCATGACATCGCGGTGCGCTACTGCGGAGATAGCGTCTATGCCAACATGATCTTGCTGGGCGCGGCCTGGCAGGCGGGGCAGGTGCCGCTGTCGCACGATGCGCTGCGCCGCGCGATCGAGCTCAATGGACAGGCGGTGGAGGCCAACCTGCGCGCGTTCAAGATCGGGCGGCAGTATGTGGTGTCGCCACAGCGGCTGGTGGCGAAGCCCGCTGCGGTCGTGCAATGGCTCCCCAGAGGCGGCAAAGAAAATGTGCCTCAGCTGGTGCAAGACCGCCGCGACCGGCTTGTGGCCTACCAGGGCAGCAGCTATGCCCAGCAGTACGAAGGCTTTCTGCGCAAGTTAGGTTCGTCCGGTGCTGCAATGCCCGACGGCTACGAACAGGCCGTCGCCAAGAACCTCTTCAAGCTGATGGCCTACAAGGACGAGTATGAGGTGGCGCGTCTGCATTCGTCTGCGGAGCTGCGCAAGCTGATCGAAAGCCAGTTCGATGGCGAATACAAAGTTGGGTTCTCCCTGGCGCCGCCACTGTTCGCCCGTCGCGGCTCGGACGGTTTGCCGCGCAAGCAACTGTACGGCGGCTGGATGGCGTCGGCCTTCACGGTCCTTGCGAAGCTGAAGTTCTTGCGGGGCACGCTGTTCGATCCGTTCGGCTACACGCACGAGCGCAGGACAGAGCGCGCGCTTATCGACGAATACAAGAAAGGTATCCAGGCCACGCTGCCTTTCATCGCAACCCATCCGAAGAAGTGTCTGGAGCTGGCACGTATTCCTGAGCAGATCCGTGGGTTTGGGCACGTGAAATTGAAAGCCATCGGGGAGGCGCGTGAACGCCAGCGTGCCTTGCTGGGCGAGATTACCGGCAAGGGCGCACCGCCGATGACCCATGAGCACCGCTTGCAAGGAGCCTCATCGTGAGGACGCAAAACACTGAATCCATCCAGTGCAGTGTGCAAGACGGGGTATGGCATCTCTGTATCGCCCGGCCTGAAAAGCGAAACGCGCTCACCATGCCCATGTTCGCGACGATCGCCGAGGCCCTGAAGGCCGCCGACGAAAGAGACGACGTGCGCAGCATCCTGGTGACCGGGGCGGGCGACGTGTTCTGCGCCGGGCATGACTTGAAGGCTTTCGAGGAGTGGCCTCAGAAGCCGCAGGATGCCGTACCTACCTTCCTGCACGCCATCGCCGATGTGAGAAAACCTGTCGTGATCGCGGTGCAAGGCTCCGCCACGGGGATCGGTGTGACCTGGCTGCTGCATGCCGATTGGGTGGTAACGAGTGCCGACACGGTTTTACGGCTTCCCTTCGTCGACCTGGGCATTGTCCCGGAGGCGGCCAGCACGCTTTTGCTGCAGCGGGCTGTCGGCCTGCCGCGTGCCAGGCGCCTGCTCCTCGGTGGCGAGAAGTTCACGGGCGCCGAGGCATGCGAGTGGGGACTTGTTGCAGAAGCCCCGCCGGCGGCAGAGGTTGGTGCACGGGCCTGGGAGCGTGCAAAGTTTCTCGCCGCGAAGGATCCAACGATTGTTCGTCGCATCAAGGACTGGCTGCATCCCAGCAGCGAGTATCACCAGCGCATTGACGAAGAGGTGATCGAAATCAACGCGGCCGTCGGTCGCCGTCGAAAGGCAATGGAGAGCACGCAATGAAACGCGCACACATCGTTTACGCGCACCCTGAACCGAACTCGTTCGTCGCAGCCATGCGCGACATGACCAAGGAGGCCCTGGAAAAAGATGGTTGGCAGACGAGCATGACCGATCTGCAGGCAATCGGCTTCAACGCTGTGGCCAGTGCAGATGATTTCGGAACCCGGTCACGCGAGGACTATCTGGTCTATCCACTGGAGCAGCGTCACGCCTGGCAAAACCAGACCATCGATCCACAGATTGCCGCCGAGGTCGAGGCCGTGCGCAATGCCGATCTGCTCGTGCTGGTGTTCCCCATCTTCTGGTACTCAGTACCGGCCCAACTCAAGGGTTGGATCGACCGGGTGTTTCTGTCCGGTGTCTTTTACGGTGGAATGCGGGTCTACGACCAAGGCGGCATGCGCGGCAAGCGCGCGATGGTCGTGGCGTCGCTGGGCGGGCGGGACTACATGTTCGGCCCCGGCTCGATCCATGGCGACCTGAAGGACATGCTCAAGCATCTGCTGCAGGGCACGTTGGGGTATGTGGGCTACTCCGTCCATGAGCCGTTCTTCGCGTACCACGTACCGTATGTGGACAACACGGAGCGTACTGGCATGCTCATGAAGCTTTTCCACGCCGTGGAGAACATCGACAGCCGGCCGGTATTGTCGATGCCCAGCCTGAATGATTTCGACGACCAGTTCCGGCCCAAGGTGGCGCAGGCTTCATCCACGTGACCCAGGAGTAGTGAGATGACCGAAATCATTGACGCCTGGATGCAGCTTCCGAACAAGGCGTACTTGCTCGACCCCATGTTCGATTCGCTGCGCCGTTGGCCCACGGCTTGGCGGACGCTGGCGCAGGACAACCCTGACATCTCGCACGACGAGGCGCTCAAGACATTCCGCGAGCAGGGTGTCACGAGGACTATTGCAAGCGCGTGGTGGGGGCCGGCCGGGCCAATGATCACGAACGACGAAGTGGCCGCAGCGGTCAAGGCGAATCCCGGATATGTGGCCGGAATTGCGTCCGTCGACATCAACAGGCCGATGGACGCGGTGAGGGAGCTGCGCCGATGCGTCAAGCAGTTCGGTTTTAAAGGGCTGCGTGTCCTGCCCTGGCTGTGGGGGATTCCTCCTGATGATCGCAGGTACTACCCCCTCTATGCCGAATGCGTCGAACTCGGTGTCACCTTCTGTCTGCAGGTGGGCCATGCCGGGCCAATGCGGCCTTCTGAGCCTGGGCGGCCGATCCCCTATTTGGACAACGTTGCGCACGAGTTCCCTGAACTGCGCATCGTCGGTGGGCACATCGGATTCCCCTGGGTGAGCGAGATGATCTCGCTCATGATGAAGCACCCGAACGTGTACGTCGACACCTCGGCCTACAAGGCTTCCCGGTTTCCTCAGGAACTGGTGGCTTACATGCGCGGCCCCGGAAAGCACAAGGTGCTTTTCGGCACCAACTATCCGATGCTGACCCCGGCGCAATGCCTGAAGGACATTCAGGCGCTTGAACTCGGAGACGATGTACTCCCCCGATTCCTTGCTGGGAATGCGCGTCGTGCGTTCAACCTGCAAGCTTGATTCCGCCGGCCGCTATTTCGTTTAACAACTGAAGGAGACTCACATGGCATGGGATATCGAAGTCATTGATGAATGCGCCGTCGTGCGCATGAACACCAACAAGGTCAACGTCCAGAACGATCAGTTCTTCGCCGACCTGCACGCAGCATTCGATCGCCTCGAGCGAGAGTTCAGTGAGCTGCCGGTCGTCCTGACGGGGCAGGGCGATGCTTTCTCGGCTGGTATCGACTTCCAGTACAGCTTCGAGATCTTCGGAAGCGGCAGCCACGACAAGATCCGCGATTGGTACAAGGCCTACCGCGAAACCAATCTGCGCATCTTCCGATACCCGCGGCCCACGGTGGCGGCCATCAACGGCCATGCCATCGCAGGTGGCTTGATCACTGCCCTCGATTGTGATTTCCGCGTTGCGGCCCGCAAGACCGCGAAATTCGGTCTCAACGAAGTGCCTATCGGCATTCCCATGCCTGCCGCCTACGTGGAGATCATCAAGTACGCCCTGGGCGACAAGGTGGGGGCGCTGACCACCTTGCGTGGCGAGTTGTACGGTCTGGAAGAGGCCGAGCGCCTGGGGTTCTTTCATGAAGTGGTGGAGCCGGACCAACTGCTGTCCACGGCCATAAGCTATGCACGCTGCATCACTCCCGACTGCAACGTCGCCTACGCGATGTCCAAAAAGGCGCTGCAGGATGCGACGAACAAGCAGATCGACGAGCGTACTGTTGCTCTCGATGCCTTGCTGCCGAACGGTATGAGCGATCCTGGCAACCGACAGGCCCAGGATCGCCGTCGGCTCGAGATCATGCACAAGCGCAAATAGTGCGACGCGCAGCGCGTCGCATCTTCAACGCGCATCTCATCTGGCAGATCGTTTTGCCTCCGCCCCTTCACTGAGGGAGGAGGTCGCTTTGCCATGGATTTCAGAACGTATATCTGCGCCAAGACCTTTGTCAGCGTTTCACCTGTCGGTGGAGTGGACCGTATGTATCACATCGAAATTCAAAAACTTGTAGACGTGGAGGGCGTCGCAGTCCCCGCACGTGCTTCATGAACCGTTGATGAGCTCGGACATCGAGCGAGCGAGTCAAGACTTCACCAAGGCATTGCCGCGCTATTGCAAAGGGCGGTCAGGCGCAATCACACGAAGGCATCTATTCATTGCGGCGGGTCACGGTGGCGCTACGCACGGCTCCCAAGCGCGTGGAGCTTGGGGGAATGAACTTTTGGAGGCTGAATCGATGACCAAGTTAGAGATGAGCTATTCGCGCGGAGCGACCGACACACCACTGATCGAGGAGACGATCGGCGCTTTCTTCGACGCGATGATCGAGAGGTTCCCGGACAAAGAGGCGGTGGTCTCTTGTCACCAAGGCATCCGCTACACGTACCTCAAGCTGCAGCGCGAAGTCGATCGGATGGCGAGCGCTTTGCTTCGGGCGGGGCTCAAACCCGGCGACAGGATCGGGATCTGGTCGCACAACAGTGTCGAATGGCTCGTCACCCAGTTCGCGACGGCCAAAGCCGGGGTCATTCTCGTCAACATCAATCCGGCGTATCGGGTGGCGGAGCTGGAGTACGCGCTGGCCAAGGTCGAATGCAAGGCGTTGATCGTGATGCCGAGCTTCAAGACGACCGACTATCTGGAGATGATCAGAAGCATTGCACCGGAGGTGAGCGGTGCGGTGCCCGGACGCCTTGAGTCCGCCAAACTGCCGTCACTGAAAACCGTCATCCAGATCGGAAACGACACGGTTCCTGGTTTCATGCGCTTCTCGGATCTGCTCGCGACGGGCGATCCGGCCGATCAAGCTGTCCACTCCCTCGGTGCGCGACTGCGGAACACCGATGCCATCAACATTCAGTTCACGAGTGGCACCACGGGTTCTCCCAAGGGCGCGACCCTGACCCATCGAAACGTACTGAACAACGGGTTCTTCATTGGCGAAGCCATGCGGCTGTCCCCGGATGACCGTCTGTGCATTCCGGTGCCGCTGTACCACTGCTTCGGAATGGTGGTCGGCAATCTTGCTGCTCTGACGCATGGCACGACCATCGTGTACCCGAACGATGCGTTCGAGGTCGTGTCGGTGCTGCGGGCCGTGCAAGACGAGCGGTGCACGGCGCTTCATGGTGTGCCAACCATGTTCATTGCCGAGCTCGACCACCCGCGCTTCAAGGAGTTTGACCTCTCGACGCTGCGCACAGGGGTGATGGCTGGCTCGCCCTGTCCCATTGAAGTGATGAAGCGCGTCGTAAACGAGATGCATATGGGCGAGGTGACGATTGCCTACGGCATGACTGAAACCAGTCCGGCAAGCTGCCAAAGCACCACGGACACCCCCTTGGAGAAACGTGTTTCCACCATCGGGAAAGTGCTGCCCCACCTGGAATTGAAAGTCATATCTCCGGAGTCCGGGGAGATTCTTCCTGTGGGGGCCGTGGGCGAGCTTTGCACGCGCGGCTATTCCGTGATGCGTGGATATTGGGAGGACGCCGCGAAGACCTCCGAGGCCATCGATGCAGAAGGCTGGATGCACTCAGGGGATCTCGCCACGCTTGATGAGGACGGCTACGTCAACATCGCGGGCCGCATCAAGGATCTGGTGATTCGAGGCGGCGAGAACGTCTATCCGCGGGAGGTCGAAGAGTTCCTCTATCGCCATCCTGCTATCCAGGACGTGCAGGTGATTGGAGTGCCGGACCAGAAATACGGCGAGGAACTGTGCGCATGGGCGATTCTTCGCGACGGTGCCACGCTCTCTGAAGATGGGTTGCGGGCGTTCTGCAAAGGGCAGATCGCGCACTACAAGATTCCTCGATACATACGCTTCGTCGAGAGCTTTCCGATGACAGTCACCGGAAAGATTCAGAAGTTCGTGATGCGGGAGATGATGAAGGAAGAGCTTCGTCTCAAAGACGCGGCATCCGCATGATTCGCGATTGAGATGCTTCTCGATCCGAGCGCCTTGGAAGAGTTCAAGGCGCTCTTGTTCTTTCTGGACTCCAAAGTCGGAGGTCGGCGCTCACTGCTGGTGGTTTTAGGGTGACGGAATACGCATGGAAATAGTCAATTTAGCCACTGTCCACTAGCGGATGAAGTTCCTAAAGTACCTGTCATCGACTGCCATGCCGTGTCCATGCATCGGCGCAAGCCCACCGCTTCCTCAGCTTCTTCCAGGCCTTTCATGAATGCTCGCGAAATCTTTGTTGTCGCCACCGCTCGTACAGCCATCGGCACCTTTGGCGGTGCGCTGAAGGACGTGCCAAACACCCAACTGGCAACCACTGCGGTGAAGGCCGCATTGGAGCGCAGCGGCGTTGCACCTGACGCCATTGGGCATGTCGTCATCGGGAATGTGATCCCCACCGATCCGAAGGATGCGTACCTCAGTCGCGTCGCCGCCATCGATGCGGGTGTTCCGATAGAGACCCCGGCATTCAACGTCAATCGGCTGTGCGGCTCTGGGCTCCAGGCCATTGTCTCGGCGGCGCAGGCTATTGCGCAGGGCGACTGCGAGATCGCCATCGGAGGGGGCTCGGAGTCGATGAGCCGAGGGCCATACATCGACACTTCGGCACGCTATGGTGCCCGCATGGGTGATGCGACGCTGGTCGACTACATGCTCGGCATCCTGCATGACCCCTGGGACAAGATCCACATGGGCATTACTGCGGAAAACGTGGCGGAGCGATTCAAGATCTCGCGCAAGCAGCAGGATGGACTGGCGGTTCTCAGCCAGCAACGCGCGGCAACGGCCATCGCGACGGGCCGCTTCAAGGAACAGATCGTTCCAGTGGAAGTGAAGACACGCAAGGGCGTCGTGCTGTTCGATACCGATGAGCACGTGCGGGGCGACACCACGCTCGAATCCCTTTCCGCGATGAAGCCGGCCTTCAAGAAGGACGGCCTGGTTACTGCCGGCAACGCGTCGGGTATCAACGATGGCGGGGCAGCCGTGGTGCTGGCGGAGGGCGGACGTGTGAATGCGCTGGGCCTCAAGCCGCTGGCCCGCTTGGTGGGCTATGCCCATGCGGGTGTGGAGCCTGCCTATATGGGTATCGGCCCCATCCCGGCTACGCGCAAGGTGCTGGCGCGCACGGGCCTGAAAGTCCAGGACCTGGATGTGATCGAGTCGAACGAGGCGTTTGCGGCACAGGCCTGCGCGGTGATTCAGGAGCTTGGCCTCGATCCGGACAAGGTGAATCCGAATGGCTCCGGCATCTCTCTGGGCCACCCCGTCGGCGCGACAGGCGCAATCATCACGACGAAGGCGATCGCTGAGTTGCACCGCATTGGTGGACGCTATGCGCTGGTGACGCTGTGCATCGGCGGAGGGCAGGGCATCGCCGCCATCTTCGAACGTGTCTGACCGCGTTCCGGGCCTCGTCACACAGCGTCTGAAAGCTGCCCTGACAGACCTTCAATTCGGACGCGCTCCAGATCCTCACGGCTGGTTGGAGCGGCTGTCATAAGCCACAAATCCTGCGGGAGTTCCATCCCGCCTTTTTCAAGCCGAAAGCAGGAGACCTATATGACACGATTCGCGGCTTCGCAAGGCTTCATGGGGCCTTTCTCCCATGACGGGCAGGCAAGCATCGCCCCCAGTCCACCGTGGCACTATGCGGCCGACTTCATCACGATCGAGACCTGGGTCGACCCGGTCGCCATCGAGGCACTACTGCCGCCTGGCTTGAGCTTGCATCCAGACGAGGCGGGCCTGGTGACGGTCTCCTTCGTCGATTGGCAGGCCTGCACTGACACCGGCGGCGAGCTGCTCGACCCGATCCGGGCGCAATACCGCGAATGCATCGTGTTGGCGAGCGTCCAGTACGAGGGCAAGCTCATGCAGTATTGCCCCTACATCGTGGTCGATCAGGACACGTCGCTGGCGCGCGGCTGGGCGCTCGGCTATCCGAAGAAGATCGGCTCGGTATGGATCACACGGTCCATGGGTATGCCCTCGATTGCATCGCCCAAACTGGAGGCCGGCGCCACCTTTGCCGGCACAGTGGCCGTCAAGGACCGGCGCCTCGCCGAAGGTCACGTGAAGTTGTCAGCCCTTGCCGACAGTTCCGCTGTGACGTTCGGCAGCCGGCCCATCGTCGCGCTGCGGCACTTCCCATCGATGTTCGAGGGCCAGCACGATAGACCGGCTGTCTACGAACTCGTACGGCTCCAGGCCGAGAACGTGCAGGCCAGCCCGGTCTGGCAGGGCGACGCGGCATTGACGATCTACGACGCACCCATCGAGCCCCTCGCCAGGTTGCATCCCACCCGCATCGGGCGAGGCTGGCGCTACTCGATTGCGATGACGAACCGCAACAACCATTTGCTGCGCGATCTGCGCGACACCCCTTTGTCCCAGGAGAAATGACATGGACTCCGTGAAACTTCAACGTACCTACCTCGACCTCACGACGCCGCACGTAGCGGACGCATGCATGCGTTTGGGTATCGCGGTTCGTTGTGCACCTGCCGGAGTTCGTCCCTTGTGGAATGACTCCCACATCGTGGGCCGGGTACGTCCTGCGCGGCACTATGGCAGCGTCGACGTCTTTCTCGAAGCGATCGACCGGGCCACGCCTGGTGATGTCTTGGTGGTCGACAATGGTGGGCGTCTGGACGAGGCCTGCGTTGGTGACCTCGTCACTCTGGAGACGGCCCTGGCTGGCCTGCGGGGCATCGTCATTTGGGGCTTGCACCGCGACTCATCGGAGTTGCGCACCATCAGACTGCCCATTTTCAGCTTGGGCACCTTGCCCGCGGGGCCGCAGCGTTTGGACTCACAGGAGGCCGACGCGCTCATTTCTGCCAAGTGTGGCGAACATGTGCTCACCTCCGACGACTTCGTGCTTGGTGACGATGATGGGGTGATTTTCATGCCCCTGAGCCAGGCCCAAAAGGTGGCGGAACTGGCGACTGTGATTCGGGACACCGAGCGCAGTCAGGCGGCGCGCATGCAACTCGGCACGAGTTTCAGAAAACAGGCTCGCTTCGATGATTTCCTCGCCGCAAGAAAAGCTGACGAGAACATGACATTCCGCCAGTATCTGCGCTCGATCGGTGGCGCAATCGAGGAGTGAGTGTCGAACCGATCGGCCGGGTCACCTGAACATCGGCCCTCTGCTTCCATTTTCTGTTCGGCAGCTACCAGCAGTCGCGAGAGCAAGCCATGGCGTCAGCCTCGCCTTTGATGCAGGCGGGTGCACGATGCCTGTTCCGCGACGCATCCATCGCAGGGACGGGACTAATGACCTCTCCTGCATGGCCGAAATCAACAGCGCGACACTGAGAGCGCAACGTGCCCTAAGGAGAGGGAGCTTTGGCCCGTCATCGAATGAGCAGGGCGGCCGGGCCCGAGCCTCCCGCAGCTTTGAGTACAGGGGCATGAAACAGGCCTGCCCTGCGCATCCTCTGGAGCGCGACGACAATAGCCCATGATTCAAGAAAAGCCCCTGGCGGCAACCGAACTGGAGCGGCCTGCCATGGCCCTGCGCACTCTTGCGAATGGAGTGCGGCTGCTGGCGCTGCCCATGCCGCATTTGCAGAGCGTCAGCGTGGGTGTGTTCCTGCGCGTGGGCTCCCGCGACGAGACCTCCACCAGCAACGGCATCAGCCATGTGCTGGAACACATGGCGTTCAAGGGCACGCATACGCGTTCCGTGCAGGAGATCAACCTGGATGCGGAGCGGCTGGGCGCGGAGGTCAACGCCTTCACCGGGAAGGACATCACCGGCTATTTCATGACCGGCCTGGGCTGGCATGCGCAGGCCTTGCTGGGAATGATTGCGGACATCGTGCTGAACAGCGTGTTTCCCGAGCATGAACTGCAAAGGGAGCTGCAGGTGATCCGGCAGGAGGCCATCGAGTACGAAGAGGACCCGGAGGACAGCGCCGGCGATCTGCTGGACCGCGCCATCTGGGGCGACGACCCGATGGGCATGCCGGTGATCGGCACGGTGGCCAATATCGAAGGCTTCACGCGGCAGGATCTGGTGCGCCATGTGCAAACCCATTACGTGGGAAAAAAGACCGTCGTCGTCGCTGCCGGAAACTTCGATGTGCCGGCCTGGCTGGAGCAGGCGGCGCAGCTGTTCGCCGGCATGCCTGCGTCGGCCGATCCGGCTGTGGCGTTGCCCCCTCAGCCCGCAAAGTATGTGGGGCAGGCCCTGGCGCAACGCTTCACGCAGGTGTCCCAGATGTTCGTGAACCTGGCCTATCCCCTGGTGTTCGAGCAGTTGCAGGGCGAGCATCCGCAGCGTGTGCGTCTCGTGGCCTCGCTGGCGGCCCATCTGCTGGGCGAGGGGATGTCGTCGCCCCTGGTCGATACCGTGCGTGAACGGCTCGGACTGGCCTATACGGCCTATGCGGCGATGGAGGGCGGTGACGTCTGGGCCAATTTCATCGTGCATGCCGTCACGACGCCGGACAAGCTCGAAGCGCTGGTGGCCGCGACAGGCGGCCTGCTGCGCGCCCAGGCTGCCGGCATCGACCCCGTGCATCTGGAACGGGCCAAGAACCAGCTGGCAGTTTCGCGGGTGCGCGCCGGCGAGCGGACCTACGCCACCATGGAGCGGGCTGTCGAGGACCTCTTTGCCCATGGCAGCGTGACGTCCGTGGCCGAAACGCTGGCGATGATCGATGGCATCGGTGCCGAGGAAGTGCGCAAGGTCTTCGAGCGCATGCTGGCCCACCCTCCGGCGGTGGCCATCACCGGCAAGGGCGCCAGTGCCCGGGCCGTGCGGCAACTGGCCGCAGGCCTGGCGGCCTGAGCCGGCAGCGCGCGATCAGCGGCCAGCGGCCAACCGCCAGCTGCAACACATGGCGCTTTTCCCGTTGTCATGGAATTGGGGGAGCGGGCGGCGGCGCGTTCCATTGCCGCTTGAGGTAGTGCGACTTCGGGTGCTCCTGCAGGAACACGCAGCACTGCACCCACGCCGCTGACTCCAGGGGCGCACCGATCGCGCGCGAGAGATGCTCGAACACGACCTCGGCCATGGCCGAGCACATCTGTGGCGGGCGCGGGTTGGTCAGCGTCAGGGTGGCGATGAGCTGCTGCGCGTGGGGGTCCTCGCCGCACAGTCCGACGGCGATGGGGGCCACGCGCGACTTCAGGTCCGCGAGCCGTGCCCATCCGTGCTCGGCCAGCGCAAGGTGCATGGCGTGCAGGACCGGCTCCCACTGGATCGACGGGAGCAACGATGGCGATACCTCGATGGCGATGTGCGGCATGGGGCGGCGCCTTCAGTCGAGCTTGATGCCGACTTCGCGGATCAGCGTCTGCCAGCGTGCCCGCTCGCTGTCCAGCAGGCGTGCGAATGCCTGGGGCGAGTTGTCGATGGGCACCGAGCCGAGTTCGGCCAGCCTGTCCTGCGTGGCCTTGGCCGCCAGCGCCGCGCCCATGTGCTTGATCAGCCAGGCCTTGCGGTCGGCCGGGGTCGCGGCGGGCGCGAGGAAGCCGTACCAGCCGCTGATCTCGGCGTCCACGCCTGATTCCTTGAGCGTGGGCACGCCGGGCAGCGCGGGAATGCGCCTGGCGGACGTCACCGCCAGCGCCTTCAGGCGCCCGCTTTGCACATGCTGCAGGATGGCCGGCGTGGCTTCGAACACCATCTGCACCGTGCCGCCCAGCACGTCGTTGAGTGCAGGCGCGGAGCCCCGGTAGGGAATGTGCAGGATCGAGGTGCCGGTCTGGCGCTTGACGAGTTCTCCCGCCAGGTGCTGCGGCGTGCCGTTGCCGGCGGATGCGTAGGAGAACTTGCCCGGGTTCTTGCGCAGCCATTCGAGCGCCTCCTTGGCCGTGGCCGCCGGGAAGGAGGGATGCACGGCCCAGATCAAGGGTACCGAGGCGGCCCATGCCAGCGGTGTGAAGTCCTTGGCCGGATCGAAGTTGAGCCTGGAGTACAGCGCCGGGTTCGCGGCCATGGGGCCGAGTGCGCCCAGCAGCAGCGTGTAGCCGTCGGCCTCGGCGCGTGCTGCCGCCTCCGTGCCGATGTTGCCGCCCGCACCGCTGCGGTTGTCCACGATCACCGTGCTGCCGCTGTCCGTCTGCAAGGCGTTCGCCATCAGGCGGGAGACGGCATCGGTGGTCGCACCTGCCGGATAGGGGCAGATGATGCGGATGGGCTTGGAAGGGAATGCCTGTGCGCGCGCCGAGGGGCTTGCGCCCAAGGCTGAAATGGCCGTCGCCGTGCTGGCGTACTGAAGGAAGTTGCGTCGTTTCATCGGTGCTCTCGTGACCAGAGTTGTCTCGTGGCCGTAGTGTCGGCAGGCCCTTGTTTCTTCGCAATTCGCATTTTCTGGCCGCGCCTATCGGATAATCCGATGGCCATGTCCGCACGCAGCCGCGACCCTCTCGATCTCGTCTCATTGCGCCAGTTGCGCTACTTCGTGTCGGCGATGCGAGCGCACAGCTTCAGTGCGGCATCGCGCGATGCCTCGATCTCGCAGGCGGCGCTGTCGGAGCAGATCGCCTTGCTGGAATCGACCCTGGACGTGCATCTGTTCGACCGTGCGAGCGGGCGCGCCGTTGCCACGGCCTCCGGACATGAGCTCGACCGCCGGGTGTCGGCCTGCCTCAGGGAGCTGCAGGCGGCCCTGCGCGACGTGCAGGCGCGTGCGAGCACCGTGGCGGGCCTGGTGCGCATCGGCCTGGTGCAGTCCTACGCGGGATGCTGGGTACTGCCCGTCGTGCGCAGTGCCCAGGCGCAGTGGCCGCAGCTGGCGATCGCACTGCGCAGGCGCACCGCACAGGCCTTGGTGGAGGGCGTGTTGCGCGGCGATTTCGATCTCGCCGTCAGCTTCGACCCGGAGCCGCATGCCGATCTGGAGATCCTGGCCTGCTTCGACGAGCCGGTGGTGGCCGTGGGATTGAAGCCCCGCCGGCGGCGACGCCTGCTGGAGCTCAGCGAGGTCGCGAACCACCCCCTGGCCTTGCTGCCAAGCGAATACGCAATGCGGCGCCAGCTCGACAACGCCTTTGCGGCGCAGGGGCTGAAGCCGGGCGTGCATCTGGAGTCCGATACGCTGGAGGATCTGGTGCATGCCGCCCGTGAAAACGGCATGGTTGCGCTGCTCAACGGTGCTGCGGCAATGAGCCTGGACGTGCAGGACGCAGTCCCGTTGGCCGAAAGAAATCTGGGCCGGCAAGCCTGCCTGGTGCGCTCACGCAGCCGTCACCACGGCTTTGCCGCCCAGTACGTATGGGACGAGCTGTCGGCGGCAACTCCCACGCTGCCGCCAGCGTGGGGGCGGCGCTCTGCAGCCGCGCGCTAGTCGTCGGCCGGATCCGTACCGCCCGTCAGGGCACTTCCTTCAAGCCCACCAGTTGCAGGGGGCGTGCCAGCAGTTCGTCGAAGCGTTTCTCGAACGCCTTGAAGTACGGCATGCTGAAGTGCGCATCCAGCGCTGCCTGGTCCCTGAATGACTCCCGCATGTAGAAGGTGCCGGGGGTGTCCGCCAGTTCGAACAGCGTGTAGTCCAGGCATCCGGCCTCCTGCCGGGTGAAGGGCACCAGCGCGCGCAGGGCGTCGCGCAGCTGGTCGTGCTGGCCGGCCTTCGCTTCAAGGATGGCCAGGTTGAAAATGGTCTGTGTCTTCATGGCTCAGCCCCAGTTCTCCAGCACCACCTTGCCGCGCGCCTTGCCCGACTCGATCAGGGCATGGGCGCGCTTGAGGTTGTCTGCGTTGATGCTGCCGAAGCGCTCGGCCAGCGTGGTGCGGATCAGGCCGGCATCGACCAGTGCGGCAACCTCGTTGAGCAGGCGGTGCTGGCCGATCATGTCGTCGGTGCCGAACAGGGCGCGGGTGAACATCAATTCCCAGTGCACCGACACCGACTTGCGCTTGAGCTTGGTGATGTCCAGCGACGCGGGATCGTCGATCAGGCCGAATTTTCCCTGGGGCGCGATCGCCTCGACGATCTGTGCGAAGTGCAGGTCGGTCTGCGTGAGGCTCACGATGTGGTCCACCGTGGGAAAGCCGATGCGCTTGAGTTCGTCGGCAATCGGCTGGCTGTGATCGATCACGTGGTGGGCGCCGAGCTCCTTGACCCAGGCCTGCGTCTCGGGCCGCGATGCGGTGCCGATGACGGTAAGGCTGGTCAGCCGCGTGGCCAGCTGCGTGAGGATGGAGCCCACGCCGCCGGAGGCGCCGATGATGAGCAGCGTCTTGTGGCTGGGGTGCTTGCCCGGCGCGATGCCCAGGCGGTCGAACAGCATCTCCCACGCGGTGATGGCGGTCAGGGGCAGGGCCGCAGCCTGTGCGAAGTCCAGCGACCTGGGCGCGTGGCCCACGATGCGCTCGTCCACCAGGTGCAGTTCGCTGTTCGTGCCAGGGCGCGCAATGGAGCCGGCGTACCAGACGCGGTCGCCCGGCTTGAACAGCGTGACTTCGGGGCCCACGGCCTTGACGATGCCGCTGGCATCCCAGCCCAGCACCTTGTGCGTTTGCCCCTCGGCGGGCGCGCCGCTGGCGCGCACCTTGGTGTCCACCGGATTGACGGACACGGCCCTGACTTCGACCAGCAGGTCGCGGCCGGTGGCCACGGGATCAGGCAGGGTGATGTCGATCAGCGATTCGGGTTGGCTGATGGCCTGGGGTTTCTGGTATCCAACGGCTTTCATGGTCGTGCTTTCAAAGGTTGAGGAAGAGGGGATAGCAAGGAGGGAGAGCAGGGAGGGCGAGCAAGGAGGGCGAGCAAGGAGGGTTTTAGGCAGTGGCGAGGGCTGCGTAGTCCGAGTAGCCGCGCGCGTCGCCGCCAAACAGGGCCTTCGGATCGAATGCGGCCAGCGGCGCCTGGGCGGCGTAGCGCGCCGGCAGGTCCGGGTTGGCGATGAAGGGGCGGCCGAAGGCAACGAGGTCTGCCAGGCCCTCGTGCAGGATGGCTTGGGCGCGCTCCGCGTCGTACTTGCCCGCAACGATCACCTTGCCCTGGTAGGCGCGGCGCAGCGCGTGGCGGAAGTCCTGCGGAATCTCGGGCGCATCGTCCCAGTCGGCTTCCGACAGGTGGATGTAGGCCAGGCCGGTCTCGTCGAGCCTGCTGGCCAGATGCAGGATGGTCTCAATGATCTGCGGGCAGTTCATGTTGCGCTGCGTGATGAAGGGCGCCAGGCGAATGCCGGTGCGCTCGGCCCCGACCTCGCCCGCCACGGCGGCCGCGACCTCTTCGGCGAAGCGCGTGCGCTGGGCGATGCCGCCGCCGTAGGCGTCGGTGCGGTGGTTGGAGGTGGTGCGCAGGAACTGATCGATCAGGTAGCCGTTGCCGCCGTGGATTTCCACGCCATCGAAACCGGCACGCATCGCATTGGCCGCGCCCCTGCGGAAGTCGCCGATCACCTCCTGGATGTCCTGTGCGCTCAGTGCGCGCGGTACGGGGCAGTCGACCATGCGGCCGACACCGTCGTCGCCGACCACCCAGACCTGCGCTTCGGGCGACAGCGCCGAAGGCGCGACCGGCAGGCCATCGGCGTGAAAGCTGGCATGCGACATGCGGCCAACGTGCCACAACTGCAGCACCATGCGCCCGCCGGCGGCGTGCACCGCGTCCGTGACGCGGCGCCAACCGTCCACCTGCTCCTCTGAATAGATGCCGGGGGTGAAGCTGTAGCCTTGGCCCTGGCGGGAGATCTGGGTGGCTTCCGAGACGATCAGGCCGGCGCTGGCGCGTTGTGCGTAGTAGGTGGCCATCAATGCATTGGGCACGTCGCCTGGCTGGCTGGTGCGGCTGCGCGTCATGGGGGCCATCACCATGCGGTTGGGCAGGCTGAGCGGGCCGAGCTGCAGGGGGCTAAACAGGGGCGTGGAGGCGGTGGTCATGCGGTTCTTTGGCGGAGCTGTAGAGGTGTTGGGACGGTGGTGGAAGTCCGGTTCGCAAGTCGTCTGGGCATGGAGCGATGTTGACCTGGGCGTTTCAATTGAAAAAGACCCGCAGGACTGAAGGCGGCTTCAAAAGAAATTTGACGATGAGGTCCAGGCGCGGCCCGCACAACCCCCGGGCGGATGGCCGTGCCGCGCCTGCCTGGCTACCATCTCCCCCATGAAGACCCAATACTTCGCCGCCACCTCACTCGACGGATTCCTGGCCACCGAGGACGACTCCCTGGACTGGCTGTTCCCGCTGGGCGACATGCAGGCCACGGGCTACCCGGAGTTCATTGCCGGCGTGGGCGCGCTGGCCATGGGGTCCGCCACCTACGAATGGATGCTGCGCCACGCGGAGACGGTGGCGCAGGAGACCGGGGCGGCGTGGCCCTATACGCAGCCAGCCTGGGTGTTTTCCAGCCGCACGCTGCCTGGTATCCCGGGTGCCGATATCCGGTTTGTCAACGGTGATGTGCGTGCCGTGCATGCGCAGATGCAGGCTGCGGCCGGCGGGCGCAACCTTTGGATCATGGGAGGCGGGGACTAAGGGCCTGTTCACACTAATGTGGGGATCGCGTTGCCCGGCTGTGGGGTCGTATGCAAGGCGCACGTGCGCAGCAAGGCCCGTGCCTTGCAAGCGCGTGCAACGCCGCAGACGGCCCCACAGCCGGGTAACCCGAAGGGAAGCTGCCTGCCAGCCCGCCACTCGGCGTTGCGCTCCTTGTGCGTGTGAGCACA
>NZ_JACVUR010000119.1:0-250 GCF_016516495.1 Delftia sp. S65 | reverse complement strand
GATGAGTTTGCTTTTTGATGGCAGCCCTGCTCATGCACGGCTGCCTTTTTTATTTCAGATCGCACTGTTATTCGCCGTGCGTGGCGATTCCTGCACGAAGTGGTATCGATGCAAGAAAGCGCTAAAGAACTATCGCCATGGCCCGATAACACATTTGTACGGAGCAGGCCTGCAGGCGACAAAGCTGGCAGCAGTGCATATAGACACGGCCGCAAGCCCCGGCAAACCAAGCAAATTCTTCATCCTTACC
>NZ_JACVUR010000118.1:0-254 GCF_016516495.1 Delftia sp. S65 | reverse complement strand
GCGGTTGTCTTCCCAGCGCTGCACGGGGCCTTGCCGCTGGCCTGCAAGGTGACCCAGACCCATGAGGTTGAAGTCGGTGTGCCGCCAGTGCGCGTGGACCTGGGCAGCCCAGTTGTCCTGGGTGTTCGTCTGGCCCGGAGCGCTGGGTGCTGGCAGGCGGTTGCCCGCAGGGTCGATCTGCCAGCGGGTCGTGGTCTGGGGGTCCTGGCTGTCGGTGGCCGCTCTCAGGCGCCCTGCGCTGTCGTAGCCGTAGC
>NZ_JACVUR010000117.1:0-262 GCF_016516495.1 Delftia sp. S65 | reverse complement strand
AGGTACTAGCGGGTAACTCCGTGGAGGTTCGAGTCCTCTCCTGGGCACCAAGTTTAACGACAACCTGCAGAGGTTGCGGTGAACTAAGGAACTATCTTCAGCAGAAGGCAGTTCCCTGGCTTCATGACTTGGTAGATGACAGTCTCAAGAAAAAAATCGAAGATCGGGATACTTCTGCAAAAAAAATGCAGTAGAATTTCAGCTTCAGTAAGCCCAGGTGGCGGAATTGGTAGACGCACTAGTTTCAGGTACTAGCGGGTAA
>NZ_JACVUR010000116.1:0-262 GCF_016516495.1 Delftia sp. S65 | reverse complement strand
GCTGTCCAGCGTGATGTCGTCGCCCAGCTCATCAAAGACATCGCGCATCCAGGCCGGTAGGTCGGCTTTTTTCAGCTCACCAACTAGGGCACCGCCCATGTCGGCGACAAACTGGGTCCATGCTTTCTCGGGGTCGGTACCAAGTCCTCCATCACGTTTCGTGTAGCTGGTGAGAACCTCTCCCGTGATCTTATCGATGAGCTTGAAATAGCCGTACGAATCTTCATCGCCATATTTAGGATTCGTCGCAAAGCCCGCGATG
>NZ_JACVUR010000115.1:0-262 GCF_016516495.1 Delftia sp. S65 | reverse complement strand
CAAGGTGCTGGCGGGCCAACTGGCCGAGATGGGCGAGATTGCCGGCATACAGCTGTCGTTTGAAGAGCGGCAACTGAAGGCGGTGCAGACCCAGATCGAGCAGCTGGATGCCCTGGCCAATACCGCTGACGAACTCGTCAACGGCACGGCCGCGCTCAGCGACACGGTGCGTGGGTACTTCGACAAGCTGCTGGCGACGCTTGGCACGACTAAGCCGAGCACGCCGGGCAAGCAGCCTGGCAAAGACGACGACGGCCCAGTG
>NZ_JACVUR010000114.1:0-272 GCF_016516495.1 Delftia sp. S65 | reverse complement strand
CATCACCACCGACCACCTGTCGCCCTCCAACGCCATCCTGGCCGACAGCGCGGCGGGCGAATACCTGGCGCGCATGGGCCTGCCCGAGGAGGACTTCAACTCCTACGCCACCCACCGCGGCGACCACCTCACCGCCATGCGCGCCACCTTCGCCAACCCGCAGCTGGTCAACGAGATGGCCGTCATCGACGGCGTGCAGCACAAGGGCTCGCTGGCGCGCGTCGAGCCCGAAGGCCGCGTGGTGCGCATGTGGGAGGCCATGGAAACCTATC
>NZ_JACVUR010000113.1:0-276 GCF_016516495.1 Delftia sp. S65 | reverse complement strand
TCTCCTGGGCACCAAACATGAAAAGGCCGTTGCACACGCAACGGCCTTTTTTCTTTGCCTCACCGGCACCGTCGCAAGCCCCCGCACCATCCCGCAGAAATTTCTCAAAAACTTGGGAAATCGGCTTCAGTCGGAGATTTCGCGCTATATAATTTGCCTACTCTGAAATGCCCAGGTGGCGGAATTGGTAGACGCACTAGTTTCAGGTACTAGCGGGTAACTCCGTGGAGGTTCGAGTCCTCTCCTGGGCACCAAACATGAAAAGGCCGTTGCACA
>NZ_JACVUR010000112.1:0-288 GCF_016516495.1 Delftia sp. S65 | reverse complement strand
GACGGCAACGCCTTGGTTACTTGGATCAAGCTCGGCACTGTGCTCGGGAGGTCAATCTAATGAGAATCATCGACAAACAAACCGGCGAGTACCCGGTGGACATGACTGTCCTGCATGAGCGCCATCCGCGCACTTTAATGCCTCAGTACCTGCCTCGCTACGCCGAGGTGCGGGACACCCCATTGCCGGAGTACGACCCGGAAACCCAAAAAACCATCGAAGTCGATCCAGCTGTGAAGGACGGCCTATATGCCCGGCAGTGGCTCGTTACTCCACTGTCTGAGCAAG
>NZ_JACVUR010000111.1:0-328 GCF_016516495.1 Delftia sp. S65 | reverse complement strand
CGCGTAGTTGAAGGGCGTGCCCACAGCCAGGCTACCCGGGTTGGCCTTGGTAACCGTCAGCGCAGGCGTGCCAGGCGTGACCGGAGTCACCGGCGTGGAAGCGCAGTCTGTCGTGCAACCGGCCGTCGGATTGACCGGGCTGATGCCGCCGGACGGATCGTAGGAGGCCGTGTTCGTGCTCGAGCCCGCAGCCGTCGGAACAGCCGGCAGGTTGAAGCTGGTGTTGCCACCGGCCGCCACTGCCGCAGTGAAGTTCACCGTACACGTCAGCACGGAACTGCCATTGCCCGCAAACGGGAAGGTATTGGGCGTGCAGGTCGCACTGGCC
>NZ_JACVUR010000110.1:0-330 GCF_016516495.1 Delftia sp. S65 | reverse complement strand
GAGGGCTTCGGCATCGTGATGCAGGCCAGCGAGTCCATTGGTGCCCAGCGGCTGTGCGTCTATATGGACGCGGCTATCGAAAGCATCGTTGGGGCGCTGGAGCAGAATGCGCAGGCCGTTCTGGGCCGGCTGGACGTACTGGGCGTCGCGCAAACGCAGCAGTTGCTGGGCAGCGGCCAGGCATCAGGGCATTTCCCCGCCAGCCATCCCCTGCACTGCCGCATCGAGCAGCATGCGCGCCGGCAGGCCCATGCGCCCGCTCTGGGTTGCGGAGCACAAAGCCTCAGCTATGGCGAACTCAACGCCCAGGCCAACCGCCTGGCCCATCGC
>NZ_JACVUR010000010.1:0-162937 GCF_016516495.1 Delftia sp. S65 | reverse complement strand
GGCGGATGGGCCGTAAAAACCGGGAGGGGCGGGGAGGGGCCGCAAGTGCGGCCGGGGCGCCACAGGCCCGCTGGCACGCAGCCCTGCGCAGGGGCGGCGAGCGCCGCTAGAGCGCCTTGTCGGGGGCCGTGCCGCGCGGGCCGCTTTGGGCCGAGCGCAGGAACAGGCGCGAGACCGTGTCCATGGTCTGGCTGCGCTGGTCGGCATCGCCCTTGTGCAGCTCGGCCAGGGTGCCGTGCAGCATTTTCTGCGTGAGGCCGCGCGACAGGGCCTCCAGCACGGTGTCGATGTCTTCGCCCTTGGCCAGCAGCTTCTTGGCGCGCGCAATCTCCAGCGCACGCCATTCATCGGTCTGGGTGTTGAGCTGGCGGATCAGCGGCACAACGCCGGCCTGCGGGCGGCGCTGGTCCAGCCAGTGCATGAAGCTTTGCACCCCATGGTCGATGATGACTTCGGCCTGCTCGACCGCTGCCTGGCGCTGGGCTTGGCCCGTGCGCACCACGGTAGCCAGATCGTCCACGGTGTAGAGGTAGACGTCGCGCAGGTCCTTGACCTCGGATTCGATATCGCGCGGCACGGCCAGATCGACCATGAACATGGGACGGTGCTTGCGCTTCTTGAGCGCGCTCTCGACGGCGCCCAGGCCGATGATGGGCAGGCTGGACGCCGTGCAACTGATCACGGCATCGTATTCATGCAGATGGTCGGGCAGGTCGGCCAGCCGCATGGTGCCGGCGCCGAACTGGGCAGCCAGCTTCTCGCCGCGCTCCAGCGTGCGGTTGGCGATCATGATCTGCTTGGGGTGGCGGGCCGCGAAGTGGGTGGAGACCAGCTCAATCATCTCGCCCGCGCCCACGAACAGCACGCGGATCTGGGACAGGTCTTCGAACAGCTGGCCGGCCAGCCGCACGGCGGCAGCGGCCATGCTGATGCTGTGGGCGCCGATCTCGGTGGAGCTGCGCACTTCCTTGGCCACCGCGAAGCTGCGCTGGAACAGCTGGTTCAGCGTGCTGCCCAGGGCGCCTGCGTTCTCTGCGGCGCGCACGGCATTCTTCATCTGGCCCAGGATCTGGGCCTCGCCCAGCACCATGGAATCGAGCCCGCTGGCCACGCGGAAGGCATGGCGCGCCACATGGCCGTCTTCCAGCAGATAGGAGTGCGAGCGCAGCAATTCGGACGAAATACCGCCGCTGTTGGCCAGCCAGTGCAGGGTATGGTCCATGGCCGGCATCTCGGCCGCGCAGTAGATCTCGGTACGGTTGCAGGTGGAGAGAATGGCGGTCTCGACGGCGCTGTGCTGGCGGCCCGGGCCGGTCAGCGATTCGCGCAGGCCCTGCAGCGTGGGCACGATCTGGTCAAGCGCGAACGCGAAACGTCCCCGCATATCAAGCGGAGCCGTGTGGTGGTTGATGCCGAGTGCCCAGACTGCCATAACCCGGGATTATAAAATTTCGCGCAGTTTCAGGCATCCCTGATCACAACACCCTGGAATCGGAGCCCGCACATGGGATGGATTGCGAGTACGAATCATTGGCTGAACTTCCTGGCGCCTGCACTTTTCCTGTCGCCGGCCCTGATGTTGTGCGCGCTTTTGATCTATGGAAAATCGCAGCAATCCCTTGCCTGGTGGTTGCAGGTTGCTATCAATTTGGTTGTTGGCGCGCTGGTGTTGCTGGCCGGTTTGTGGTGGTTCGGGCGCGATGCAAAGATGGCGACCTACACCGCCCTGGTCCTCGTGATGGCGCTTTGCCAGTGGGTGCTTTCGCGCGGCTGGCGCTGATGGCCGACAGCAAAGATTGATGCAGATCAACGGAAGAGGGCGTTTCTCCCGGCGATCAGGGGCCTGAGACTGCAGCTGGAGGCACGGCACCCGGCGCGGCCTGCTCCAGAAGCCATGCGCGGAACTGGACAAAGGCTTCGGAAGGCGCCCGCGCGGCCGGCCGGCACAGAAAGTAGCCGCGTTCGATGTGGACGGGTGCAGGCAAGGCAAGGGCCACGCGGCCGGCGGCCAGGTCTTCCTCCACCAGGCAGCGCTGCACCAGGGCCACGCCCATGCCGGCGGCCACGGCCTGGACCAGCAGGGCCACCAGTTCGAAGTCCGCCGCAGGCGCGGGGCAGGGCCCGGGCAGGCCTAGGTGGCTCATCCAGCGCGCCCAGTTGCCCGGATAGTTGGTGTGAAACAGCAAGGGGCGCGTAAGCACATCCGCTGCGCTGCGAATGGCTTGCGGGCCCTGCAATTCGCGCGGATGGCAGATGGGCACCAGGTCGCGGCCCACCACATAGTCGGCCACCACATGGGCGGGCCAGGGCTCGCTGCCCACGCGCAGCCAGCCGTCGATCTCGGCGGCGGACAGCGGGTCATCGCGCCGGTAGGGGGCGAACGAAAGGACGATGCCCGGATGCAGGGCGTTGAATCGCGGCAGGCGTGGAATCAGCCAGTGGCTGAACAGCGTGGGCACCACCGACAACCGCAGTTGCGGGCCGAAGTGGCGCCTGCGTGCGGCGGCCGAGGCTGATTCGATGGACTGGACGGCAGGCTCGACGGCTTGCAGGTATTCACGGCCAGCCTCGGTCAGCACGCTGCGCCGGCCCTGGCGCTCGAAAAGGGCAAAGCCCAGGTGCTCTTCCAGCCGGGCGATGGCGCGGCTGATGCCGCCCTGGGTGACATACAGCTCCTGGGCTGCCAGCGAGTAGCTGCCCAGGCGCGCCGCCGCCGCAAAGGCGTGCAGCTCGGAAAGCGAGGGAGAGTGCATGCGCATGACGGACGCAATTATGACGGTTTGTCATAGTTGCTTGCCGTCTTGTCTCTTTTCGCGCGTGCGGCGGCTGTCCAGAATCGGCGCCTGTTCCGCGAAGCCCTGCCCTGCCGCAGGCCGCTCTTTCATCCATCACGAGAGGAAACACACCATGGCAATGCGCCGCACCCTGTTGTCCAGCCTGGCCGCCTGCGCCGCCACTGCTCTTTTGGCTCCCGTCGCCTGGGCCCAGGGCCCGGCTGCCGACTATCCCAGCCGGCCGATCCGCCTGGTCGTGCCGTTTGGCGCGGGCGGCTCCACCGACATGGTGGCGCGTCTGCTGGCCGAGAAGATGAGCGTGATCCTGGGCAAGTCCGTGGTGGTGGACAACCGGGGCGGGGCGGGCGGCTCCATTGGCGCCTCCGAAATTGCGCGTGCTGCGGCCGATGGCTACACCATTGGCATGGCCACGGTGAGCACGCATGGCTCCAACCCGGCCATCTTCCGCAAGCTGCCCTACGACCCGATCAAGGACTTCGCGCCCATCACCAATGTGATGTCCGTGCCCAGCGTGTTCGTGATCAACGCCAGCGTGCCCGCCAAGACCATGAAGGAGTTCATCGCCCTGGCCAAGGCCAACCCGGGCAAGTACAGCTTTGCCTCGCCGGGCACGGGCTCCCTGGGCCACGCCAACATCGAGAATTTCATGAACCTGGCCGGTATCGACCTGCTGCACATCCCCTACAAGGGCGCGGGCCAGGCCATCACCGACGCGCTGGGCGGCCAGGTCAATGCCATGACGGACAACCTGCCCTCCACGCTGCCCCACATCAAGGACGGCAAGCTGCGCCCGCTGGCCGTGCTGGCCTTCAAGCGCGCCGACGTGCTGCCCGACGTGCCCACCTACACCGAGCTGGGCTTCCCGCAGATGGGCGACGGCGGCTGGTTCGGCCTGGTCGCACCTGCCGGCACGCCGCGCCCCATCATCGACAAGCTCAATGCGGCTGCGCACAAGGCCATGGCCATGCCTGACTACCTGGAAAAGCAAAAATCCATCTCGGGCGAGTCCATGGGCAACACGCCCGAGGAATTTGCCAAGCAGATCAAGGCCGCCATCGAGCGCTACACGGCCGTGGCCAAGCGCGCCAACATCAAGCTCGACTGATGGACCGCATGGCACAGACCGATTTCCTGCGCCCCCGGCCGGACACCCCGGTCGTGGTGCACCCCGCCACCGGCGAGGTGCTGCCCATCGTCTGCGACTCGCCGCACAGCGGCACGTCCTATCCCGAGGATTTCGGCCATGCCGTGCCCATGTCCCTGCTGCGCCGTGGCGAGGACACGCATGTGGCCGCGCTCTGGGACCAGTGGCCCGCGCATGGCGCAACGCTGATCGAGGCCACCTTTCCGCGCACCTACATCGACCCCAACCGCAGCGAGGCCGACCTGGACCCCGCCCAGATCGACGGCCAGTGGCCCGTGCCCCTGGCGCCCAGCGTCAAGACCCGCCAGGGCCTGGGCCTGATCTGGCAGCGCATCAGCCGCGACGGCGTGGCCACGCCGCTGTATGAACGCCCGCGCACGGTGGCCGAGGTGGAGCACCGCATCGCGCGCTACTGGCGTCCCTACCATGCGGCGCTGGCGCAGGCCATCGATGACAGCGTGCAGCGCTTTGGCGGCGTCTGGCACCTGAACCTGCACTCCATGCCCAACGATGTCTACAAGCGCCTGGGCCGTACCGACGCGCCGCCGCTGGCCGACTTCGTGCTGGGCGACCGCGACGGCACGACCTGCGCGCCCCAGTTCATCCAGCTGGTGGGCGAGACGCTGGCGGGCTTTGGCTACAGCGTGGCCTACAACGAGCCCTACAAGGGCGTGGAGCTGATCGGCCGCATAGGCCAGCCGCACCTGGGCCGGCACAGCCTGCAGATCGAGATCCGCCGGCCGGTCTACATGGACGAGGACACGCGCGAGCCCAACGCGGGCTTCGAGCCGCTGCGCGGCCATCTGCGTGAGCTGATGGCCGTGGTTGCGGCGCATGTGCGATCTGAAATGGCAAGGCGCGGCTAGGCCGGGCTGGCGGGGTCGCCGGACATGGGCGGCGTGCCTGGCGAACCCGGCATGCCTGCCACCACCGGCGCCGCCACCGAGGTGGTGGCCGGTGGCGACAGGTACAGGCCCGCGCCCTTGAGCGAGGCCAGGATGCTGAACAGCACATCGCTGCGCACCCCGCCCGCATTGCGCGGGTTGCCCACGTAGCCGATGGCCAGGAAGGTCAGCGTGCCGTTGGCGATGCCTTCGAGCTGCACCAGAGGTTCGGGCGTGTCCAGGATGCCTTCATGCGTGCGAAAGGCCTCCAATATCAGGGTCCGCATGCGTTCGGCATCGGTGTCCAGCGGCGCGGGCAGGCGCAGCAGCACGCGCCCGGGCGCGCCGGCCAGCGTCATGTTGCGCACGGTCTTGGTGATGAATTCCGAGTTGGGCACGATGACGGTGGAGCGGTCGCCCAGCTGGATCTCGGTGGCGCGCACGTTGACGCGGCGCACGTCGCCCTCGGTATCGCCCAGCACCACCCAGTCGCCCACTTTCACGGGCCGCTCGGCCAGCAGGATCAGGCCCGAGATGAAGTTCTGCACGATGGCCTGCAGGCCAAAGCCAATGCCCACCGACAGCGCGCTGGCCACCCAGGCGATGCGCTCCACGCTGATGCCCAGCCCCGCCAGCGCCACGGCCACCACGAAGATGCCGCCCACATAGCCCAGCAGCGTGGTGATGGAGCTGCGCATGCCCGGCTCCAGCGAGGTGTTGGGGAAGTAGCGGTCCGTCAGCCAGCGCTTGATCACGCGGATCACGATCAGGCCCGTGACGATCACGGCGAATGCGGTGAACAGGGCCTGCGGCGCCATGGTGAAGTCGCCTACCTTGAGACTGTGGTTCACCGTGCTGCCGCGGCGAAATACCTCGTCCGGCCCCGTGCCCAGCGGGGCCAGCAGGGCGATCACCATGTAGAACAACAGGGCCACGCGCAGCAGGCCCGAGACCAGGACCGAGGCCTGGTCCAGCAGCCGGCCCTCGATGCCCAGGCTCTGGTTCAGCCGGGTGCCGAAACTGCCCTTGGACGACAGCAGGGCCTCGCACAGATCGTCGCCCAGCTGGAACAGCAGGTAGGTGGTGGCAAAGACCACGCCGGTCCACACCATCTGGCGCGCCAGCGTTCCGGCCAGAGCCACGTAGCCGGTCACGGCCAGCGCAATGGTGGCAATGCTGGCCACCGCCGCACAGGCCACGAGCAGGCCCACCCACAAGGGCCGGGGCGGCACGGGCTCTGCCTGGGCACCGTCTTCCTGCGCGACCGGTGCCGGCGCGCGCAGATGCCGCAGGGCCAGCATGACCACGGCCGAAATCAGCAGGGCCGACAGGGCGTGCACCGTGACCTCGGCGGCCAGGCTGGCGCCGATGATGGCGTTGACCTCGGTCACCAGGCCGTTGAGCGCGGCTCCGGCGGCAATCCACCAGGGATAGGGGCTGAGCCGCTCGGCCAGCTCGTCCGACACGCCGGGCAGGCGCCAGGAACTGCGCCTGCGCGACAGCAGGGTCTGGCCCAGCGACACCACGAAGGCGCCGAACAGCGTGACCTGCACACTGGCCTTGGCCAGCGCGTCCAGCGATTCGCTGAAGCCATCGCCGGCCTTGAGCACGCTCCAGGCCAGTTGCGCTGCCAGGCCGATCAGCAGCGTGTTGATCAGGACGGTGGCCGCCGCGCGCAACGAGCGGCGCAGGCGGCCGCTGGGCAGGCGCGCGGGCGCGGCGCGCACCAGCAGACGCTCGGCCAGCCAGGGGCCGAGCAGGGCGATCAGTAAGGCGGCGGCCAGGCTGGCGATGAAGCCGCCCCGGCGATCGGACGCCATGGTGGAGGCGACGGCCTGGCGCAGCTCGCGCCCCAGGCCCTGCAGGCGCGCCGCGTCCAAAGGCGCGGCAGCGCGCAGGTTGCGCCAGAAGGGGCGGCCCAGCGGTGAATCTGTGCGGGCCGTCAGTGCGGCCTGGAATTGTTCGCGGCGCTGGCGTATCAGCTCGTTGCCGCGCTGGTCGGCATCGACCGACACCAGCCGCGCGAGCTTGAGTTCGGAATCCACGGCGCTGCGCTGCCTGGCCAGGCTGGCGCGCTGCTCGGCCACATCGGGCGCATCGGCAGGGGCGCCTTTTTCGGGCGCGGGGCCCAGGCCTGCCAGGCGCGAATCGATGTCGGCCAGTTCCTCTGTGCGGCGGGCTGCGACCTGGTCGGCCGCCGTGCCTATGGCCGCAGCCTCGTCCAGCAGCTTGCGGCCGTCATCGTCCTCGGCCAGCTTGCGGGGAATGGCGTCCAGCTGCTTGCGCAGATCGTCCACGCTGGGCAGGGCGGGCCGGCCGTCGGGCGCCGCCGTGGCCGCGCGGTCCTGCGCATGGGCCGGAGCGGGCGCAGTGAGGACCAGCATGGCCAGGACCATCAGGCCGGTGGCCAGGCATTGGCGCAAGGCCTGCGCCCATGTAGGGCGCAGCGGGAGAGGGCACGGGCTGGGCGGTGTCATGGACGCACATTGTGCGGCGGGCCGCCGCGACGGTTGTTTCCAAAGGTCCGGCCCCGCCAGCCGGCAGCCGTCTCAGCGCGATGCGGGACTGAACATATCGACACGGTCGGTGATGACGCCGTCCGTGCCCAGGTCGATCAGGCGCTGCGCGGCCCATTCATCGTTGACCGTATAGCTGCTGCAGCGCAGGCCCGCGCCATGCACCTTGGCGACCAGGGCGGCATCCCACAGCGCATGGTTGAGCACCATGGCCGCGCAGCCCAGGTCCAGCGCGGTGCGCAGGTCGGCATCGCCCGTGGCATCGGCCAGCTTGTCCACCAGCAGGCCCCGCGGAATGTGCGGTGCCGTGTCGCGTGCGCCCTTGAGCGCATCGGTCTTGAACGAGGTGAACAGCGGCTGGATGCGGTCCTGGGGCCAGATGCGGTTCATCAGCTCGCCCGTGGCGCGGCCCGTGGCCTCTTCCTGGCCGGGCGTGGGCTTGATCTCCACATTCAGGAAGAAGTGGTTGGCCAGGCACCAGCGCGCCAGGGCTTCCAGCGTGGGCAGGGCCTCGCCCGCAAAGGCGCGCGAGTGCCAGCTGCCGGCGTCCAGCTGGGCGATCTCGCCCATGGACAGGTCGCCACCCGTGCCGTGGCCGTTGGTGGTGCGCTCCAGCGTGGCGTCGTGCATCAGGAACAGCACGCCGTCGGCAGACAGCTTGGCATCGCACTCGAACATGCGATAGCCGTGCGCAGCGCCCAGGCGGAAGGCGGCCATGGTGTTCTCGGGCGCCAGCTTGCCAGCGCCACGGTGGGCCACCCACAGGGGGTAGGGCCAGGATTTCAGGTTCTCGGTCATGGCGAGTCCGTCAAAAGAAGGGAGCTTGGATGGAAAAAGAGAGCCTCTGGGGCTCTCTTGGAAAAGGTCGGAGAGCCGGCCTTCAGGGGATCAGATCCGCTTTCCGGATTCTGCGTCGAACCAGTGCAGGCGACGCTCTTCGGAAGGACGCACGCGCATGGTCTCGCCGGACTTGGGGAAGGGCGCGCCTTCGTCGATGCGCACCGTCATCGTCTCGCCATTGAGCGAACCATAGACCAGGCGCTCGGCACCCAGCATTTCAACGGTGTCCACCTTGATTTCCCAGCCGCCTTCGTTGACGACGACCAAGTGCTCGGGGCGAATGCCCAGGATGCGGCCGGCCGTGCCGCCGGGCGCGTTCTTGAGCAGGTTCATCGGGGGCGAGCCGATGAAGCTGGCCACGAAGGTGGAGGCGGGCGTGTGGTAGACCTCTTCGGGCGTGCCGAACTGCTCCATCACGCCGCCGTTCATGACGATCATGCGCTGGGCCAGGGTCATGGCCTCGACCTGGTCGTGGGTCACGAACAGGCTGGTGATGCCCAGCTCGGCGTGCAGCTTCTGGATCTCGATGCGGGTCTGGCCGCGCAGCTTGGCGTCCAGGTTGGACAGCGGCTCGTCGAACAGGAAGACCTTGGGTTGGCGCACGATGGCGCGGCCCATGGCCACGCGCTGGCGCTGGCCGCCCGACAGCTGGCGCGGCTTGCGGTCCAGCAGGTGGGACAGCTCCAGGATCTTGGCGGCCTTGTCCACGCGGCGCTTGATCTCCTCGGGCGGCACCTTGGCGATCTTCAGGCCATAGGCCATGTTCTCGTAGTTCGACATATGCGGGTACAGCGCATAGTTCTGGAACACCATGGCGATGTCGCGCTTGGCCGGTTCCACGTCGTTGACCACCTTGTCGCCGATCAGCAGCTGGCCGTCGGAGATCTCCTCCAGGCCCGCCACCATGCGCAGCAGGGTGGACTTGCCGCAGCCCGAAGGGCCGACGATGACGACGAACTCGCCGTCCTTGATTTCGGCGTTGACGCCGTGCAGTACCTGGTTGGCCGACGGGCCCTGGCCGTAGCGCTTGATCAGGTTGCGAAAGGAAATGGATGCCATACGAAGATTCTGGTTGAGTCGCAGAGCGAAGGGCGCTGGCGCTTGCTCTGCGGGGTTCTATACGGTGGGTTGGGGCGGCGGCGGGCGGTTTACTTTTCGGTGTCCACCAGGCCCTTGACGAACCAGCGCTGCATCAGGATCACCACGGCGGCGGGCGGCAGCATGGCCAGCAGGGCCGTCGCCATCACCACGTTCCAGTCGTTGCCGGTATCGCCGCTGGCCACCATGCGCTTGATGCCGATGACCACGGGGTACATGTCTTCCGAGGTGGTCACGAGCAGCGGCCACAGGTACTGGTTCCAGCCGTAGATGAACTGGATCACGAACAGCGCCGCGATCGAGGTCTTGGACAGCGGCACCAGCACATCCTTGAAGAAGCGCATGGGGCCTGCGCCGTCGATGCGGGCGGCCTCCACCAGCTCGTCCGGCACCGTCAGGAAGAACTGGCGGAACAGGAAGGTGGCCGTGGCCGAGGCGATCAGCGGAATCGTCAGGCCGGCGTAGCTGTTGAGCATGCCCAGCGTGGAGACGACTTCGTAGGTGGGGCCGATGCGCACTTCCACGGGCAGCATCAGGGTCACGAAGATCAGCCAGAAGCAGATCTTCTTGAACGGGAAGCGGAAGTACACCAGCGCGAAGGCCGACAGCAGCGAGATCGCGATCTTGCCCACGGTGATCACCATGGCCGAGACGAAGCTGATCCACATCATGCGTGCCACGGGCGCGCTGGAGCCGGGGCCCGAGCCGCCGAACAGCGCGGCCTTGTAGGTTTCCCAGAAGTTGCTGCCGGGCACCAGGGGCATGGGCACCTGGATGATGTCCTGCGGCGTGTGCGTGGAGGCCACGAAGGCCAGGTACAGCGGAAAGCCGACGATGATCACGCCCAGCACCATGATCAGGTGCGAGAAAAAGGAGAGAAGGGGACTGCGTTCAACCATGATCAGTACTGCACTTTCTTCTCAACATAGCGGAACTGGATCACGGTCAGTGCAACCACGATCACCATCAGCACGACCGACTGCGCGGCCGAGCCGCTCATGTCCATGGCCTTGAAGCCGTCGTGATAGACCTTGTAGACCAGGATGGAGGTGTCCTGTCCCGGACCGCCCTGGGTCGTGGCGTCCACGATGCCGAAGGTGTCGAAGAATGCGTAGACCACGTTCATCACCAGCAGGAAGAACGTGGTGGGCGACAGCAGCGGGAACTGGATGTCCCAGAAGCGGCGCATAGGGCCCGCGCCGTCGATGGCGGCGGCCTCGATCAGCGACTTGGGGATGGACTGCAGGCCCGCAAGGAAGAACAGGAAGTTGTAGGAAATCTGCTTCCAGATCGCGGCGATGACGATCAGCGTCATGGCGTTGCCGGAGTTCAGCAGGTGGTTCCAGTCATAGCCGATCATGCGCAGCGCATAGGCCACGACGCCGATGGACGGCGAGAACATGAACACCCACAGCACACCCGCCACGGCGGGCGCAACGGCATAGGGCAGCAGCAAGGCGGTCTTGTAGGCAAGCGCGCCCTTGATCACGCGGTCCGCAAAGATGGCCAGCATCAGCGACAGCGCAATGCCGAACACCGCCACCAGCACGGAAAAGATGGCCGTGGTCTTGAACGAGGCCAGGTAGGCAGGGTCATCCAGCAGGTGCTGGAAGTTGGCAAACCCCACCCATTCGGTGGAGAAGCCAAACGTATCCTGCGCCTGGAACGACTGCACGATGGCCTGGCCTGCGGGCCAGAAAAAGAAGACCAGCACGATGACCATCTGTGGTGCTATCAGCAACCACGGCAGCCAGGCGGATCGAAAAAGAACGCGTTTTTCCATGACGGAACTCGGTAGAACAAAACAGCCCGCAAACCGGATGGCCGTGGGGCCGCCGGTTGCGGGCCTGTGATGCACGGTGCGGGCTGCCTGCGCAGCGGCCACACCGCAGATCACATGGGAGGATTACTTGTTGGCCCGGGCGAAGCGGCCCAGTTGCTCGTTGCCACGGGTGACAGCGGTGTCCAGGGCTTGCTGGGGAGTCTTCTTGCCGGTCCAGATCTGTTCGGTTTCCTCATCGATGATGGTGCGGATCTGAACGAAGTTGCCCAGGCGGATGCCGCGCGACTTGTCGGTGGTCTTGCGGATCATCTGCGTCACGGCGGTGTCGGTGCCGGGATGCTTTTCGTAGAAGCCCGAAGCCTCGGTCAGCTTGTACGCAGCGGTGGTCACGGGCAGGTAGCCGGTGCGCTGGTGGCTGGCGGACTGGATCTTGGTGTTGTTCAGGAAGTTGAAGAAGTCAGCCACGCCCTTGTAGCGTTCGGCGCTCTTGCCGGCCATCACCCACAGGGAGGCACCGCCGATGGCCGTGTTCTGGGGCGCGCCCTTCACATCGGCGTAGTAGGGCAGTTGCGACTGGCCGAAGGCGAACTTGCCTTCCTTGACCACGCGGGCATACAGGCCGGAGGAGCCGGTGATCATCGCGCACTCGCCGGAAGCGAAGGCGGCGTCAGGCACGTTGCCGCGGCCCTTGTAGACGAAGCTGCCATCCTTGGCGGCCTTGGCCAGGTTCTCGAAGTGCTTGACGTGCAGCGGCGAGTTGAACACCAGCTTGGCATCGGTGCCGTCAAAGCCGTTGTTCTTGGTCGCGTACAGGGTGTTGTGCCACAGCGAGAAGCTCTCCAGCTGGGTCCAGCTCATCCAGCTCGTGGTCAGTGCGCAGCGGTGGCCCGAGGCCTTGAGCTTTTCGGCGGCGGCGAACACTTCGGGCCAGGTCTTGGGCGGCTTGTTCTCGTCCAGGCCTGCCTTCTTGAAGGCGTCCTTGTTGTAGTAGAAGATGGTGGTCGAGCTGTTGAGCGGGTAGCTCATCATCTGGCCGTTGGGGGCGGTGTAGTAGCCGGCCACGGCGGAGATGTACTCGCCCTGGTCGAACTTGAAGCCGCCGTCGTTCATGATCTTGGTGACGGGCACCACGGCGCCCTTGGAGGCCATCATGGTGGCCGTGCCCACTTCGAAGACCTGCAGGATGTCAGGCGCGTTGCCGGCGCGGAACGCGGCGATGGCGGCCGTCATCGACTCGTCATACTGGCCCTTGTATGTCGGCACGATCTTGTACTGGGTCTGGCTGGCGTTGTACTCCTTGGCCAGGTCGTTCACCCAGTCGCCCAGGGCTGCGCTCATCGAGTGCCACCACTGGATTTCGGTTTGGGCTTGTGCCGAGATGGTGGTGGCCGCGATCGCGGCTGCCATGGCCAGTTGCTTCAGTTGCATGAGGACTCCTCTAGTTCGGTGACGGTTTCAGACCGCTGCCACGGTAAGGCAGGGGCATGACATGTCTGTGTCATTGTTTTCGGATGCTTCGTACCGCACTACAGGCCAAACCCGGTGAGCCGCTGGTCCCGTATGTCAGTCGTGTGACAAAAAATGACACGCGAAGCGGCGCTATTTTAGGTCAATACCATTTCGTTTCAAAAGCCGGGTTGTTCGTATTGGCTCGTTTGTGCTCTTTCTGTATAAGGCACCTTCACCGGGCTCCGCAAGATCCCGCCACGTTGGCGAGGGCTGGCTTCGCGGGCCAAGACGGCGCGCCGTCCAGAGCCCCGTGGGAAGCGCATCCTCGGGGCGCTCGCTTAAAATTGCGCTCCCACTTGGCTTAGCGGCGCCCCGAGAGCGCCAGACACGGTCTACCCCATGAATGTACCGATTGCGTTGGCAGCCCTGCAGGCACAGGCTGCCGAACCTGCACGTCTGCGAGAGATTCCCTACAACTACACCTCGTTTTCCGATCGCGAGATCGTGATCCGCCTGCTGGGCACGTCCATGTGGGATGTGCTCAACCAGCTGCGCCAGGAGCGGCGCACGGGCCGCTCCGCCCGCATGCTCTACGAGGTGCTGGGGGACATCTGGGTCGTTCAGCGCAATCCCTACCTGCAGGACGACCTGCTGCACAGTCCCGACCGCCGCAAGTCGCTGGTGGAGGCTCTGGAGCACCGCCTGGGCGAGATCGACAAGCGCCGTGCTCCGCAGCAGGACCCCGTGCGCGATGCGCTGGTGGGCCAGCTGGTGGATGCAGCGCGCCGCGCCGTGCATGAGTTCAACGCCACCTTCGTCGAGGCCGAGCAACTGCGCCGCCGGGTGCAAAAGAGCCTGGGCCGCCACACGGCCAAGGACAACATCAAGTTCGACGGTCTGTCGCGCGTGGCCCATGTGACGGATGCCACCGACTGGCGCGTCGAATACCCCTTCGTCGTGCTCACCCCCGATACCGAAGCCGAGATGGCCGCCCTGGTGCGTGCCTGCATCGAGCTGCGCCTGACCATCATTCCGCGCGGCGGCGGCACGGGCTACACGGGCGGTGCGATCCCGCTGACCTGGCGCAGCGTGGTGATCAACACCGAAAAGCTCGAAGCCATGACCGAGGTGGAGATGCGCCGCATTCCCGGCGTGGACCATGAGGTGCCCACCATCTTCACCGAAGCCGGCGTGGTCACGCAGCGCGTGGCCGATGCGGCCGAGCGCGCGGGCTTCGTCTTCGCCGTGGACCCCACATCGGCCGAGGCCTCGTGCATCGGCGGCAATGTCGCCATGAATGCGGGCGGCAAGAAGGCCGTGCTCTGGGGTACGGCGCTGGACAACCTGGTGTCCTGGCGCATGGTCACGCCCGATGCACAGTGGCTGGAAGTCACGCGCGTGGGCCACAACCTCGGCAAGATCCATGACGCCGAGATGGCCAGCTTCGAGCTGCAGTACTTCGAGGCAGACGGCAAGACCCCCATCCGCAGCGAGCGGCTGGACATTCCCGGCCAGAAATTCCGCAAGGAAGGCCTGGGCAAGGACGTGACCGACAAGTTCCTGTCGGGCCTGCCCGGCATCCAGAAGGAAGGCTGCGACGGCCTGATCACCAGCGCGCGCTGGGTCGTGCACCGCATGCCCGAGCACACGCGCACGGTCTGCATGGAGTTCTTCGGCAACGCCAAGGACGCCGTGCCCAGCATCGTCGAGATCAAGGACTTCATGTTCGCCGAGCAAAAGCGCTCGGGCGTGCTGCTGGCCGGCCTGGAGCACCTGGACGACCGCTACCTGAAGGCCGTGGGCTACGCCACCAAGAGCAAGAAGGGCAACGGCCATCTGCCCAAGATGGTGCTGCTGGGCGACATTGCCGGCGACAACGCCGACGATGTGGCCCGCGTGGCCGCCGAGGTGGTGCGCATTGCCAACTCGCGCAACGGCGAAGGCTTCACGGCCGTCAGCGCCGAGGCGCGCAAGAAATTCTGGCTGGACCGCAAGCGCACGGCCGCCATCTCGCGCCACACCAACGCCTTCAAGATCAACGAAGACGTGGTGATCCCGCTGCCCCGCATGTGGGAGTACACGGACGGCATCGAGCGCATCAACATCGAACTGTCGCTGCGCAACAAGCTCAAGCTGTGCGATGCGCTGACGGACTTCTTCCAGCACGGCGACCTGCCGCTGGGCAAGCAGGACGATGCGGGCGACATCCCCTCGGCCGAGCTGCTGGAGGACCGCGTGCAGCAGGCCCTGGCCCTGGTTGTCGACGTGCGCACGCTGTGGCAGGGCTGGCTCGACGATGTCGAGAACCTCTTCCCGCAGCTGCAGGACCACACGCTGCGCGCCAGCTGGAAGACCCAGCTGAAGGCGCCCATGGCCCAGATCTTCGCGGGCGCGGCCTTCCAGCCGCTGCTGGCCGAAGTCAACGCCATCCACCAGCGCGTGCTCAAGGGCCGTGTCTGGGTGGCGCTGCACATGCACGCTGGCGACGGCAACGTGCACACCAATATTCCGGTCAACAGCGACGACTACGAGATGCTGCAGACCGCCCATGAGGCCGTGGCACGCATCATGGTGCTTGCGCGCCATCTGGACGGCGTGATCTCGGGCGAGCACGGCATCGGCATCACCAAGCTGGAATTCCTCAGCGACGACGAGCTGGCGCCCTTTGCCGCCTACAAGCAGCGCGTGGACCCCGAAGGCCGCTTCAACAAGGGCAAGCTGATCCGCAACGAGAAGCTGCAGGCCGTGGTAGGCCAGAGCCATGACGGCCGCTCGCCGCGCGAATCGCTGATGTTCGCCGACCTGACCAACGCCTACACGCCCAGCTTCGGCCTGATGGGGCACGAGTCGCTGATCATGCAGCAGAGCGACATTGGCGCCATTGCCGACTCGGTCAAGGACTGCCTGCGCTGCGGAAAGTGCAAGCCCGTGTGCGCCACCCACGTGCCGCGCGCCAACCTGCTGTACAGCCCGCGCAACAAGATCCTGGCGACCTCGCTGCTGGTCGAGGCCTTCCTCTACGAGGAGCAGACGCGCCGCGGCGTGTCGCTGCGCCACTGGCAGGAGTTCGAGGACGTGTCGGACCACTGCACGGTCTGCCACAAGTGCTTCAATCCCTGCCCGGTGAAGATCGACTTCGGCGACGTGACCATGAACATGCGCAACCTGCTGCGCAAGATGGACAAGAAGAGCTTCAGGCCTGGCAACAAGCTGGCCATGGCCATGCTCAACGCCACCAATCCGGACACCATCAAGTTCATGCGCTCGGCCATGGTCGGCGTGGGCTTCAAGGCCCAGCGCCTGGCCTCCGACGTGCTGCACAGCCTGGCCAGGAAGCAGACCCAGCGTCCGCCCGCCTCGGTGGGGCGCGCTCCTCTCAAGGAGCAGGTGATCCACTTCGTCAACAAGAAGCTGCCCGGCGGCCTGCCCAACAAGACGGCGCGCGCCCTTCTGGACATCGAGGACAAGGACTACGTGCCCATCATCCGCAGCCCGCAGACCACGAGCGCGGACACCGAGGCGGTGTTCTACTTCCCCGGCTGCGGCTCCGAGCGCCTGTTCAGCCAGGTGGGCCTGGCCACCCAGGCCATGCTCTGGCATGCCGGCGTGCAGACCGTGCTGCCACCGGGCTACCTGTGCTGCGGCTATCCCCAGCGCGGCAGCGGCCAGTTCGACAAGGCCGAGAAGATGATCACGGACAACCGCGTGCTCTTCCACCGCGTCGCCACCACGCTCAACTACCTGGACATCAAGACCGTGGTGGTCAGCTGCGGCACCTGCTACGACCAGTTGCAGGGCTACGAGTTCGGCAAGATCTTCCCGGGCAGCCGCATCATCGACATCCACGAATACCTGCTGGAAAAGGGCGTGACGCTGCAGGGCAAGGAGGGCTACCTCTACCACGATCCCTGCCACTCGCCCATGAAGCTGCAGGACCCGATGAAGACCGTCAAGGCGCTGGTGGGTGAGGGAGTGGTCAAGAGCGAGCGCTGCTGCGGCGAATCGGGCACGCTGGGCGTCACGCGCCCCGACATCTCCACGCAGATCCGCTTCCGCAAGGAAGAGGAACTCAAGAAGGGCGAGGCCGCGCTGCGCGCCAGCGGCGCCCTGGCCGAGAAGGACAACGTGAAGATCCTCACCAGCTGCCCCAGCTGCCTGCAGGGCCTGTCGCGCTACGGTGGTGATATGAACAATGGCCTGCTGGAAGCCGACTACATCGTGGTCGAGATGGCGCGCCAGATCCTGGGCGAGAACTGGATGGCCGAGTACGTGCAGCGCGCCAACGCCGGCGGCATCGAACGGGTTCTGGTCTGATGGCTGCTCCCGCTTCCTGCCCCCTGTGCGCCACAGAAGGCGGCGTGCCCATCTGGCGCGGCCCGCGCCTGCGAGTGATCCGCGCGCAGGAAGAAGGCTTTCCGGCCTTCTACCGCGTGGTCTGGAATGCGCATGCGGCCGAGTTCTCCGACCTGGACGCCGCCGACCGCCAGCACTGCATGGATGCCGTGGTCCTGGTCGAACGCGTCTTGCGTGAGCGCCTTGCGCCGGCCAAGATCAACCTGGCGGCGCTGGGCAACATGGTGCCGCACCTGCACTGGCATGTGATTGCGCGCTTTGACTGGGACAGCCATTTCCCGGGCGCGGTCTGGGCTCCGGCCCAGCGCCCGCGCAATGGCGAGCGCGAGGCCGAGGTGGCAGCGCACTTGCCAGCCATAGACACGGCGCTGGTCCAGGCACTCGATGCCTGGCAGCAGCACCCCGCCACTGAATGAGGAGCACCGCATGGCCGGCCTGACCCCTGACACCCCAACCCCCGAAGCCCTGACCGTGCACGGCGCATCGCGCGTGCTGGAAGTGGCCTATTCCGACGGCGCAAGCTTTCGCATCCCCTTCGAGCTGCTGCGCGTGTACTCGCCCTCGGCCGAAGTCCAGGGCCATGGCCCGGGCCAGGAAGTGCTGCAGACGGGCAAGCGCGAGGTGTCCATCACGGCCATCGAGCCCGTGGGCAACTACGCCATCAAGCCCTTCTTCAGCGACGGGCATGAAAGCGGCCTTTACACCTGGGAATACCTCTACGAACTGGGCCGCCGCCAGGACGAGTTCTGGGCGCAGTACCTGGACCGGCTGCAGGAGTCCGGCATGGACCGCGACACGCCCATGCCCGGCAAGGCCAGCGGCGGCGGACACGGCTGCGGCAGCCACTGACGCCGCGCACGGGTGCGCGCTGTATGGCGCCGTTCCCCTCGCACCACATTCCGGACCTCTGTATGGCACAGGGTTATTGGGGGTAGTGCTATATTTAAAATAGCTTGAAAGTCTTTGTTTGAAGGCGTTTCAAGCTGTTTGTTCTTGATAACCCTTGCCCGGCAAAGCCCGTGGCCACACGGGGTTGTCGCTGTACGCATTACTACTGCTTGCTTAGCATCGTTGTTATGAGCACCACACATTTCGGATTCCAGTCGGTGGACGAGCGCGAGAAGGCCAGCCGCGTGCGCGGCGTGTTCGACTCGGTCGCTTCGCGCTACGACGTCATGAACGACCTGATGTCGGGTGGTCTGCACCGTGCCTGGAAGGCCTATACGGTGATGGTGGCCAACCTCAAGGAAGGCGACAAGGCGCTGGACATCGCGGGTGGCACGGGCGATCTGGCCCTGGCCTTCGCCAAGAAGGTCGGCTCCACCGGCCAGGTGGTGCACACCGACATCAACGAGGCCATGCTGCGCGTGGGCCGCGACCGCCTGATCGACAAGGGCGTCATCCTGCCCACCATGGTCTGCGATGCAGAAGCCCTGCCGTTTCCCGACAACCATTTCGATCTGGTCAGCGTGGCCTTCGGCCTGCGCAACATGACCCACAAGGATGCGGCGCTCAAGGAAATGAACCGTGTCCTGCGCCCCGGCGGCAAGCTGCTGGTGCTGGAGTTCTCCAAGGTGGCCAAGCCCCTGGAGAAAGCCTACGACTGGTACTCCTTCAAGATTCTTCCGGCCATGGGCAAGCTCGTGGCGGGCGATGACGCCAGCTACCGCTATCTGGCCGAGTCCATCCGCATGCACCCCGGCCAGGAGGATCTCAAGCGCCTGATGCAGGAATGCGGCTTCGGCCATGTGGACTATCACAACATGACGGGCGGCATTGCGGCCCTGCATGTGGGAATCAAGTGCTGAGCGCGCGAGGCGTTCGGTGAGGTGACGGCAACACGATTATTCGAGGAGATGACATGAAAAAGCTATGGTCTATGGTCTTGGTCGCGATGCTGGTGGTGGTCCACGGCACGGCCGACGCCAAGCGCATGGGCGGTGGCGGATCGGTGGGCAAGCAGTCGAGCAATGTGACGCAGCGTGAAGCTACGCGCGCGCCGGCGCAGAACACGCCGCCGCAGAACGCCGCCACACAGAACGCTGCGGGCAAGCCTGCCACGCCGCCTGCAGCCGCTCCGGCCAAGAAGCCCTGGGGCGCCATGCTCGGCGGCCTGGCCGCCGGCCTGGGTCTGGCATGGCTGGCCCACTCGCTGGGTCTGGGCGCCGCCTTCGGCCAGTTCCTGCTGATCGCCCTGCTGGCCCTGGTCATCATGGTCGTGGTGGGCATGGTCATGCGCTCGCGCCGTGCAGCGGCCGGCGCGCAGCAGGCATCGTCCAGCCCCTTCGCCTTCCAGAACGCGGCCCCTGCGGGCGCGGGCAACATGGGTGGCAACGTGGACAGCGCACCGCTGGCACGCCAGTACAACCCCGAGAAGGTCGGCAACGACGCCTCGGCCCGTCCCTGGGAGCAGAACCACCAGCCGGCCGCCCTGGCCTCGGGTTCCGGCGTGCAGATCGGCTCTGCCCTGGCAGGCTCGCAGAACTGGGGTGTGCCTGAAGGCTTCGACACCGAAGGCTTCCTGACGGCTGCCAAGCGCAACTTCGTCACGCTGCAATCGGCATGGGACCGCTCGGACATCGCTTCGCTGCGCGCCATGATGACCGACGAGATGCTGACCGAGATCCGTGGCCAGCTCAGCGAGCGCGAGGTGCAGCGCCCTGGCCAGCCCAACCAGACCGACGTGGTCATGATCGATGCCCAGTTGCTGGGCATCGAGGATCTGGGCAATGACTACATGGCCAGCGTGGAATTCTCGGGAATGATCCGCGAGGACGCCTCGGCAGGCCCCACGCCCTTCCGCGAGGTCTGGAACATGACCAAGCCCAAGAGCGGCAGCAGCGGCTGGCTGGTCGCCGGCGTCCAGGCACTGCAGTAAGTAATTTGCAGAGGACCGGCGCAAGCCAGGGATGCGACAGGCGGTCACGCCATGGGCTGGCCACTTGTCTCGACCGGATTTGCGTCGGCCGCATCCTCTTACTTCGGGAATAATCGGGGACTATGGCAACACAGTCCCCTTTTTCTTTTCTGAACGGTCTCATGGAACGCGTGATGGCCGGTCCGCAACCGCCGCAATGGCTGGTCAGCGAGGTGCATCAGCGCCTCGTGCTGTTCCTCAACCATGTGCTGATGCAGGAGAAAGAGGCGATGGAGCGCCTCGTGCGGCAAAAGGGCCGCGTGGCGCGCGTGCAGTGGCGCGGCTACTCCATGGCCCTGCAGATCACGCCCGCCGGCCTGTTCAACGTGGCTCCCGAAGGCGCGCAGCCCGACCTGCTGCTTGAAGTCACCGAGACCTCCCCGCTGGCCCTGGCCCAGGTGGCCCTGCGCGGCGACAAGCCCTCCATCCGCATCGAGGGCGACGTGCAACTGGCCGCCGACATCAACTGGCTGGTGGACCACGTCGAATGGGACGTGGAGGAAGACCTGGCCCGCATCATCGGCGATGCGCCCGCGCACACCGTGGCCAAGGTCGCGCGCAGCGCCGCCCAGGCGCTGCGCCAGTTCGTGGGCGCCCGCATGGCCGGCAAGCCCGATGCCGATGCCCCCGCCCCCGAGGCCGCACGTGCGGCAGCGCCCGCCAGCGCGCCCGTTGGTTCCCCCGTGGTATCCCTGCCCGGTTTCGAGAACGACAAGCCATGAGCCGGTTTCTTCGCGGGCTGACCATCCTCTGGGTGGTGTTCCGCTACGGACTCGACGAACTGGTGCTGTCGAGCTTCGAGCATCCCTGGATGCGCCGCGCACGCGCGGTGCTCACGCTCGGCCGGCGGCTGGATAAACCGCGCGGCCAGCGCCTGCGCGAGGCCCTGGAGGAGCTGGGGCCCATCTTCGTGAAATTTGGCCAGGTGCTGTCCACGCGCAGCGACCTGATGCCGCCCGACGTGGCCGAGGAGCTGGCCCGGTTGCAGGACCGCGTGCCCCCCTTCGATTCGCAGATTGCAGTGGACACCATCGAGCGCGCCTTCCGCAAGAAGCTGGACCAGATCTTCGTGAGCTTCGAGCGCGAGCCGGTGGCCAGCGCCTCCATCGCCCAGGTGCACTTTGCCGTGATCAGCGACCGCAACGGCGTGCAGCGCGACGTGGCCGTCAAGGTGCTGCGTCCGGGCATGAAGACCGTGATCGACAAGGACCTGGCGCTGATGCACATGATGGCGCGCTGGGTCGAGCGCCTGTCGGCCGACGGCAAGCGCCTCAAGCCCCGCCAGGTCGTGGCCGAGTTCGACAACTACCTGCACGACGAGCTGGACCTGATCCGCGAAGCCTCCAACGCCGCGCAGCTGCGCCGCAACATGGAAGGGCTGGACCTGGTGCTGATCCCCGAGGTGTACTGGGATTTCTGCCGCAACGACGTGATGGTCATGCAGCGCATGACCGGCGTGCCCATCAGCCAGGTCGAGCGCCTGCGCGAAGCCGGCGTGGACATCCCCAAGCTGGCACGCGACGGCGTGACCATCTTCTTCACCCAGGTCTTTCGCGATGGCTTCTTTCACGCCGACATGCACCCGGGCAACATCATGGTCAGCCTGGAGCCCGAGACCTTCGGGCGCTACATCTCGCTGGACTTCGGCATCGTCGGCACGCTGACCGAGTACGACAAGGAATACCTGGCGCAGAACTTCACTGCGTTCTTCCGCCGTGACTACAAGCGCGTGGCCGAGCTGCACATCGAAAGCGGCTGGGTGCCGCCGAGCACGCGCGTGGACGAGCTGGAGGCAGCCATCCGCGCCGTCTGCGAGCCATACTTCGACCGTCCGCTGGCCGAGATTTCGCTGGGCATGGTGCTGATGCGCCTGTTCCAGACTTCGCGCCGCTTTCAAGTCGAGATCCAGCCGCAACTGGTGCTGCTGCAAAAGACGCTGCTCAACATCGAAGGCCTGGGGCGCCAGCTGGACCCCAACCTGGACCTGTGGAGCACGGCCAAGCCCTTCCTCGAAAAATGGATGCTGGACCAGATGGGCCCGCAACGACTGTGGCGCGAACTGCTGGCCGAGGCGCCGCGCTATGCCAAGCTCATTCCCGAGCTGCCGCGCCTGATCCATCGCCGGCTCACGCGCAACTCCGGCGAGCACGACGAACTGCTCAAGGAGCTGCTGCAGCAGCAAAAGCTCACCAACCGCCTGTTGCAGGCCATCGTCAGCGCCGGCATCGGCTTTGTCATCGCGCTGATCCTGCTGCAACTGGTGGTGCGGCTGCGCTGGTACTGAGAACACTGACGGGTTTCCGGACCTCTCCCTTTTCCCACTTTGAAACAGGAGTGCCAGCGTGCTGCTCTCTATGGTGATCGCCTACCTGTTCGTGACCATCGCCATCGGCCTGTGGGCGGCCAGGCGGGTCAAGAACACGGCCGACTTCGCAATTGCCGGGCGCCATCTGCCCATGTACATGATCATCACCACCACGTTTGCCACGTGGTTCGGCTCGGAGATCGTGCTCGGCGTGCCCGCCAAGTTCATCGAGGGCGGCCTGCGCGGCGTGGTCGAAGACCCGTTCGGCGCTGGCATGTGCCTGATCCTGGTGGGCCTGTTCTTCGCGGGCAAGCTGTACCGCATGACGCTGCTGACCATCAGCGACTACTACCGCCATCGCTATGGCCGGTCCATCGAGATCGTCTGCTCGCTGATCATCATGCTCAGCTACCTGGGCTGGGTCTCGGCCCAGGTCACGGCCCTGGGCCTGGTGTTCAACCTGCTGTCGGGCGGCACGGTCAGCATTCCCGTGGGCATGGCCATCGGCGTGGTGTCCATCCTGGCCTATACGCTGTTCGGCGGCATGTGGTCGGTGGCGGTGACGGACTTCCTGCAGATGATCATCCTGGTCGTCGGCCTGGTGGTGCTGGCCTGGTTTGCCAGCGACATGGCTGGCGGTGCCGGCAAGGTCATCGACCTGGCCGTGAGCCGCGATCTGTTCCAGTTCTGGCCCGAGCCCAGCTGGCATGAAATCCTCTTCTTCTTTGGCGCGGCCATCACCATGATGCTGGGCTCCATTCCCCAGCAGGACGTGTTCCAGCGCGTGATGTCGGCCCACAGCGAGAAGGCCGCCACGCGCGGCACCGTCATCGGTGGCTCGGCCTATATCTGCTTCGCCTTCGTACCCATGTTCCTCGTGGCCAGCGCGCTGATCATCATGCCGCAGGAGGCTGCGGAACTGCTCAAGCAGGACCCGCAGAAGGTGCTGCCCACCCTGGTCATGGACAAGATGCCCTTCGTCATGCAGGTGCTGTTCTTCGGCGCGCTGCTGTCGGCCATCAAGTCCTGTGCCTCGGCCACGCTGCTGGCGCCCAGTGTGACCTTCACCGAGAACATCTGGCGCCAGTTCCGCACCCAGGCCAGCGACCGGGAAATGCTGCTGGCCATGCGCATCAGCGTGCTCGTCTTCAGCATCTGCGTGCTGGCCTACTCGATCAAGATGGAAGGAACGCCCATCTATGAGCTGGTCTCCAGCGCCTACCAGGTGCCGCTGGTCGGCGCCTTCGTGCCGCTGGTCTTCGGGCTGTACTGGAAGCGCGCCACCACGCAGGGCGCCATTTGCGCCGTGGCACTGGGCATTGGCGTGTGGGTGGTCTTCATGGCCACGCCGGCTTTGCACGAGGCATTTCCGCAGCAATTGGCGGGCCTGCTGGCGGCTGTGACGGGGATGGTGGGCGGGTCACTGGCACCGCAGTGGCTGGCCAATCGCAGCGCAGACATTCTTGAATTCAGCCCCGAAAGGTAAGCGCCGCTGCCTCGTTATTTGAGAAAACAATTGATGACAATCATCAATAGTTATTAACTATATAGTCGGCGGCTGGGATTGTGGAGGTCCCGGAATGCTGACTTGGGTGGTGTGAAGCACAGGTCGTGACAGTACGGCGGACCTCCGAATAGCAAACGCTTGGGAGGAAGCACCGTCATGAAAACACTCAAACTGATTGCGAGGGCTCGCCGGCTGAAGCTGCGGCCTGTCGCTGGCGTCCGGTTCCGATGGAGTTGGCTTGGAGGCGCCTTGCTTGTGCCAGCCCTGTGCGGCCAGGTGGCAATGGCTGCGCCGAGGATTCCGGTCGCTCCGGTCATTGTCTGGAGCGAGGACTTCGAAAACCCGCAGACACCCCCCATCACCACGGAGGGGCGGGATCTGCTGGTCTACCAGGGCGCGGACCCTGCGGGGCAGATGTATACCGCCGACCCCCTGTACCGGATGAGCGCCAACCAGTGCAATGGCATAGTCACGTCCTTCAACCAGGATCCAACTTCGGCGACGATGAGTGCGGCCTGCGGTTCCCAAGGCAATTGGAACGCCCTGCAGCAGATGGCGGAGGTCGCAGGGCGCTATCAGGGCCAGAGTGCGGCGGATGCGGTCAAAAATCACGTCATGGCGATGCTTACAGCGAATGGGACCTTTCCTGCTGGCGCAATTGCCTTTCGCACCAAGGCCAATATTCCGCAAAGTTCCGGCAGCAGATTCCTCACGGCCCGTGCCGATGTGGTGGCGAACTTCTGCTCGTCAGGATTCGTCGCTCCGTTGCTGCGTTTTTCTCTTGTCAATGACGCTAATGCGGAACTGCCCATCTCCATGAACGCTGTCGATCCATGCGTGGATGGTGTGTCGTTCAATACGATGCCTATCGGTATTGGGATCATACAAACGGCCAGGGCCCAGACAGTGACCTCTCCCGGAGCCCTGCTCTTCAGCGGAGCCTCTGTCGGGTTTGTTCTGCACAACGACCAGACCAGCTCCATGGGCAACGATTCGTCGATCGACAACGCGCAGATCATCGATGTCACGCCGCAGCTGGACAAGGCCTTCTCGCCTGCCAGCATCCACCTCGGCCAGGTCTCCCGGCTGACCATGACCATCACCAATACGACCGATCTGCTGCGCAAGCGAGGCTGGTCGTTTACCGACAACCTGCCTGCAGGACTGGTCGTCGAGGGCAATGCCAGCACCACCTGCCCCGGCACGACCGTGCAGGCTGCAGCAGGCGGCAGCACCGTGACCGTGTCCAACGGAGACCTGGCCCAGGGCGCCGCCTTCTGCGAGGTGAGCCTCGACGTGCGTCCGACCGCGACAGGCAGCTTCACCAACGGTCCTTCCAACCTCAGTCTTATTGGCCTGAACCAGCCGGCCACACTGGCTGTGCTGGCGGTTGCGCCAGCGGCCGACATGCAGGCCACCTCCATCACGCTTCCCACGACCATGACGGTGGGCGTGCCGGTGTCCGGCAGCTTCAGCTGCACCAATGCCGGCCCCAGTGCGGCGACGGCGGCTTCGTGCGTGATCTCCGGCCTGCCAGCCGGGGCGACCACGTCCTGCACGCCCAGCGTCCCCACGGCCTCGCCATTGGCATCGGGCGGCAGCATCGCCTGCACAGTGCAGTTCACGCCCACCACAACGGGCACCATCGCGGCCTTGGTGACGGCGAGCAGCAGCACGGTGGATCCGGTGCCGGCCAACAACACCAAGGCCCACCCCTTCAACCCCGTGGAGCGGGCCGACATGCAGGCCTCCAGCGTCACGCTGCCGGCCACCGCCAACGTGGGTGTTCCCGTGAAGGGATCGTTCGTCTGCACGAATGCCGGCCCCAATGCGGCGGCCTTTGCCAATTGCTCCATCGCAGGGCTGCCGGCAGGTGCCAGCACCTCATGCACGCCTGCGGTGCCGACTGGCGCGCCGCTGGCCTCGGGTGCCAGCATTTCCTGCACGGTGAGCTTCACGCCCACCACGCAGGGCAGCCTGACAGCCACGGTGACGGCGGTCAGTGGAACCACGGACCCGGAGCCGGCCAACAATTCGCGTGACCAGGAGTTGGTGGTTGCTGCCGCATTGACGCCGGAGCCGGTCCCCGCCACCGGGGTGCCTGCCCTGGTGCTGATGGGCCTTGCCGTCATGCTAGCCGGTATGGGGATGCAGCGGCGCCGGGCACGGCGCTGAACATGGACGCGGCAGGCGCCCCGGCAGCGGGGCTTGCCGGCACCGCCCTGATGGAATGCCAGTCCCCGCGACTGGCATTTTGCATTTCGGGGCCATCAGGTACCGACTGATGCATGCGGCTTGCGGCTCTCCGGCCTGGGCCTTTGGGGGCAAGGCAGCCGCAGTATCGGGCGGATGCCTATAATCGAAAGTTTTGCATCTTCTCTCGTATAAGCATTAGCGCCATGCCTATTTATGCATACAAGTGTGGCTCCTGCGGTCATGCCAAGGACGTGCTGCGGAAAATCTCGGATGCTCCGCTGACGACCTGCCCGGCCTGTGGTGCCGAGGCCTTTTCCAAGCAGCTGACGGCTGCCGGCTTCCAGCTCAAGGGCTCGGGCTGGTACGCGACCGACTTCAAGAACAGCGGCAGCAAGAGCGCCGCCACGCCGGCTCCAGCGGCAGACACCCAGGCCTCGGATACATCTGCCGCACCTGCGGCAACTGCGCCTGCTGCGGCCCCCGCATCTGCTCCCGCACCCTCCACGGGCCATTAATCAAGGCTTGCATTTCTCATGTCCGCTCTGCGCAAATGGCTGTTCGCCGGCCTGCTGGTGATTGTTCCTCTGGTGATCACGCTGGGCGTGCTCAACTGGATCATCGGCACGCTGGACCAGACGCTGGCCATCCTGCCCGAGGCCTGGCATCCGGACCGGCTGCTGGGTTTCCACATTCCCGGCTTCGGCGTGGTGCTCACGCTGCTGATCCTGCTGGTGGTTGGCGCTGCGGCCAGCAACTTCATCGGCCGCAAGCTTGTCTCCTGGGGCGATGCGGTGGTCAGCCGCATTCCCGTGGTGCGCTCCATCTATTCCAGCGTCAAGCAGGTGTCCGACACCGTCTTCTCGGACAGTGGCAATGCGTTTCGCACCGCCGTGCTGGTGCAGTGGCCGCGCGAAGGCGTCTGGACCGTGGCCTTCGTCACCGGCTCGCCCAGCGGAGAGGTCGCCGCCTATCTGCGTGACGAATACCTGAGCGTCTTCGTGCCGACAACGCCGAACCCGACGGGCGGCTATTTCGTCATCGTTCGCAAGAGCGATTGCATCGAGCTGGAAATGAGCGTGGATGCCGCGCTCAAGTACATTGTTTCGATGGGCGTGGTGACTCCTCCGGATCTCACACTGCCCGCGGAATCCAAATAACAAACTGTCGCGCCCGTCCCGGGCGCAGGAAGCTTTTCATCATGGCCATGCGCTCCCATTACTGCGGTCTAGTGACCGAAGCCCTGATGGGCGAAACCGTTACCCTGTGCGGCTGGGTGAACCGTCGCCGCGACCATGGCGGCGTGATCTTCATCGACCTGCGCGACCGCGAAGGCTATGTGCAGGTGGTCTGCGACCCCGACCGTGCCGAGATGTTCAAGACCGCCGAAGGCCTGCGCAACGAGTTCTGCGTGCAGGTCAAGGGCCTGGTGCGCGCACGTCCCGAAGGCACGACCAACGACAAGCTCAAGAGCGGCCAGATCGAAGTGCTGTGCCACGAGCTGAACGTGCTCAACGCCTCGGTTACGCCCCCGTTCCAGCTGGACGACGAGAACCTGTCCGAGACCGTGCGCCTGACCAACCGCGTGCTGGACCTGCGCCGCCCCTACATGCAGCGCAACATGATGCTGCGCTACCGCACGGCCATCCAGGTGCGCAACTTCCTGGACAAGGAAGGCTTCATCGACATCGAAACGCCCATGCTGGGCAAGAGCACGCCCGAAGGCGCGCGCGACTACCTGGTGCCCAGCCGCGTGCACGATGGCGAGTTCTTCGCCCTGCCGCAGTCGCCCCAGCTGTACAAGCAGATGCTGATGGTGGCCGGCTACGACCGCTACTACCAGATCACCAAGTGCTTCCGCGACGAAGACCTGCGCGCCGACCGCCAGCCCGAGTTCACGCAGATCGACTGCGAGACCTCGTTCCTGGACGAAGAGGAAATCCGCGCCATCTTCCAGCGCATGATCACCGAGGTCTTCAAGACCCAGCTGGACGTGGATCTGGGCGAGTTCCCGATGATGACGTACCAGGATGCGGCCTTCCGCTTCGGCTCGGACAAGCCTGACCTGCGCGTCAAGCTCGAGTTCACCGAACTGACCGAAGTCATGAAGGACGTGGACTTCAAGGTGTTCTCCACCCCCGCCACGACCAAGGGCGGCCGCGTGGTCGCGCTGCGCGTGCCCGGCGGCTCGCAGATCTCGCGCGGCGAGATCGACCAGTACACCGAATTCGTCAAGATCTACGGCGCCAAGGGCCTGGCCTGGATCAAGGTCAACGAAGTGGCCAAGGGCCGCGATGGCCTGCAGTCTCCCATCGTCAAGAACCTGCATGACGCGGCCATTGCCGAGATCCTCAAGCGCACGGGCGCACAGGACGGCGACCTCATCTTCTTCGGCGCCGACAAGGAAAAGATCGTCAACGACTCCATCGGCGCGCTGCGCCTGAAGGTGGGTCACAGCGAATTCGGCAAGGCCAACGGCCTGTTCGAGAACCGCTGGGCGCCGCTGTGGGTGGTGGACTTCCCCATGTTCGAGCACGACGAGGAAAACGACCGCTGGGCGGCCGTGCACCATCCCTTCACCTCGCCCAAGGACGGCCACGAGGAGCTCATGGTCACCGACCCGGCCAACTGCCTGGCCAAGGCCTACGACATGGTCCTGAACGGCTGGGAGCTGGGCGGTGGTTCGGTGCGTATCCACCGCGCCGACGTGCAGAGCAAGGTGTTTGACGCGCTCAAGATCTCGCCCGAAGACGCTCGCGCCAAGTTCGGCTACCTGCTGGACGCGCTGCAGTACGGCGCGCCCCCGCACGGTGGCCTGGCCTTCGGCCTGGACCGCCTGATCACGCTGATGACGGGTGCCGACTCCATCCGTGACGTGATCGCCTTCCCCAAGACCCAGCGCGCCCAGGACCTGCTGACGCAGGCACCTTCGCCCGTGGACGAAAAGCAGCTGCGCGAGCTGCACATCCGCCTGCGCAACCCGCTGGCGGCCACCCAGGGCTGAGGACCGGGCCTGGCGGCTTGATACGGACGGCAGAAGCTGGCACAGCTTCTGCCGTTTTTCTTTTTGCGGAGAGCTTTCATGCGTTTTCAAGGCATTGCATCGGTGGCGCTGGCTGTGCTGGCAGGGCTGAGCCTGTCCGGCTGCGGGGAAAAGAAGACCGAGCTGGGGCAGGGCGGCTCGGAGATCACCGGCTCCGCCGGGCCCCTGGGCGCGAACAATGGCTCGCGCGAACTCGTGCGCTGCGATGCGCCCGTGGCCACGCTGGCCCTGGCCGAGAATCCCAACGGCTACGTCATGGGGTCGGGCTACCAACTGCCCGCCTCGCCCGTGCCGCTGATCAAGCTGCTGGCCCAGCAAAGCGGGTGCTTCCGTGTGGTGGACCGGGGCGCGGGCCTGCGCGGCACGGTGCAGGAGCAGGACCTGAAGAACGCCGGCGTGCTGCGCGAGAGCTCCACGGTGCGCAAGGGCCGTGGCTATGAGGCGCAATACACGCTGACGCCCAGCCTGACCTTCAGCGAGCAGGACGCGGGCCGGGGCCTGGCCGGCGTGGTTGCCATGATTCCGGTGCTGCGGGACATCGCGGGGCTGGCCGGCATGGTCGAGCAGGTCAAGTTCAAGGAGGCGCAGACCGCGCTGCTGCTGTCGGACAACGAAACCACCGAGCAGGTGGCCGCTGCCACGGGCGCCGCCCGCACCACCGATCTGGGCGTGGGCGGCATGGTGCTGGGCCGCCTGGGCGCGGCGGGCGCGGGCTGGAGCAATACCAACGAGGGCAAGGTCATCGCCGCCGCCTTTCTGGATGCGCACAACCAGCTCGTGCATCAGGTGCGCGCGCTGCAGGCCAAGGAGCTGCCACCGCCCGTGGCGACCAAAGCGGTCCAGGGCAAGGGCTGATGCCTGCCATGCCAGGCTACAAGATCCCTGAATCGGTGCTGGTCGTCATCTACCGCGATGACGGGCAGGTGCTGCTGATGCGCCGCACGGCACCGGCGCCTGAGGGCGGGGAGTTCTGGCAGTCGGTGACGGGCAGCAAGGACCATGAAGGCGAGTCCTGGCGCGAGACCGCAGTGCGCGAGGTGCGGGAAGAAACCGGCATCGATCCCGAGGCGCCCGGCTGCCTGCTGCAGGACTGGGCGCTGGAGAACATCTACACCATCTACCCGGCCTGGCAGCACCGCTATGCGCCCGGTGTATGGCACAACCGCGAGAGGGTTTTCGGCCTGCGGATTCCGTCCTACACCCCTGTGTTCTTGAATCCGAGGGAACATACCGCATCTGCTTGGCATCATTGGCATGGCGCTGCCGAGCGCTGCTACTCCCCGTCCAATGCGGAAGCCATCCTGATGCTGCCGCGATTCGCTTCACTGGAGCTGGACTGATCCCGATTCCCTGTGTTCCTGACCGCCTATGACTGACAACGTGAAATCCTCCCACGAGGTGGACCCCGGCCCGTCCATACTGCGCGTCGCGACCTACAACATCCACAAGGGCGTGCAAGGCATGGGTCCCGTGCGCCGCCTGGAAATCCACAACCTGGGACACGCTGTGGAGCAGCTCGATGCCGACATCGTCTGCCTGCAGGAAGTGCGCAAGATGAACCACAAGGAGGCCGCGTACTTCGAGCGCTGGCCCCAGGTGTCGCAGGCGGAGTACCTGGCTCCCCTGGGCTACGAGGCCGTCTACCGCACCAATGCCTACACTCGCCACGGCGAGCATGGCAACGCGCTGCTCACCCGCTGGCCCGTGGTGGGCCACCAGCACGAAGACATCTCCGACCACCGCTTCGAGCAGCGGGGCCTTCTGCATGTGGAGGTGGAGGTGCAGAACCGGCGTGTGCACACCATCGTGGTGCACCTGGGCCTGATCCCCGGCAGCCGCGTGCGCCAGGTCTCCCAGCTCAAGCGCTTCATCGAGCGCGAGGTGCCGCCCGGCGCGCCCGTGGTGGTGGCTGGCGACTTCAACGACTGGGGTGGCCAGATCAAGCGCATGCTCGGCGGTTTCGGCCTGTACGAATACGACGAATTGCCCAGCGTGCCCACCTATCCCTCGCGCCTGCCGCTGGCCCAGCTGGACCACGTCTACGTGCGCGGCCTCACCCCGCTGGGCCTGCATGTGCCCAAGGGACGCATCTGGTGGCGCATGTCCGACCATCTGCCGCTGATTGCCGAATTCCGCCTCTAGCCCCGGGTTCTGTCACACAAGCCATTCTTTTGCTATTGAAATGATAGCTTTCAGCGCGGGCAGAACCTGCGTTTGGGTGGAAAATCCCTTGCGTGCCATGCCGCGGGTTTCGCTGTTACCATGCCAGCCATGTTCAGAGAACTCGTCGACATGAAACAAGACAGCCAGGCCGAGGGCACCCCCGTCTCGGTCAAGATCCGCGAACGGTTGAAGCAGGCGCAAAAGCGCTTTCATGCGAACGACAACATCTCCGAATTCATCGAGCCCGGTGAACTCGAGCAGTTGCTCGACGAAGTCCAGGACAAGATGCAGGGCGTGCTCGACAGCATGGTCATCGACACCACGCACGACCACAACACGCGCGCCACGGCGCGCCGCGTGGCCAAGATGTATGTCAACGAGGTGTTCCGCGGCCGCTATGTGGCGCAGCCCGCCATCACCGAGTTCCCCAACGCCGAGCACCTCAACGAGCTGATGATCGTCGGCCCGATCACGGTGCGCAGCGCCTGCAGCCACCATCTGTGCCCGGTGATCGGCAAGATCTGGATCGGCGTGCTGCCCAACAAGAACACCAATGTCATCGGCCTGTCCAAGTACGCGCGGCTGGTGGACTGGATCATGGGCCGCCCCCAGATCCAGGAAGAGGCCATCATCCAGCTGGCTGACCTGATCCTCGACAAGACCCGCCCTGACGGCCTGGCCGTGGTCATGGAGGCTTCGCACTTCTGCATGTCCTGGCGCGGCGTGCGCGAGATGGACAGCAAGATGCTGAACTCCGTCATGCGCGGCGCCTTCCTCACCAACCCGGAACTGCGCCGCGAGTTCCTCTCGCTGGTGTCCAGCCGCAGGTAACTCCCCGGGGTGGCGTCCCCGGACGCCTCAGACAAGACCCCAGGCTGCGCAGTGCGCGGCCTTTTTTCTTTCCCGCGCCACGCCCCGCTTTCCCCCGGACCTGCCCATGTCGCTGCAAGCCTTTGCCCTGATCATCGTCGCCGGCCTCATCCATGCCGGCTGGAACATCGTGGCCAAGAAGGCGGGCGGCGACTCGCGCTTCGCCTTCTTCACCTCGGTCATCATGATGGTGATCTGGGCACCGCTGGGCTGGTGGGTGGGGCGCGATGTGGTGCCTACATGGGGGCGCAACGAATGGCTGGTGGTGCTGGCCAGCGGCCTGCTGCACGTGGCCTACTACGTGACCTTGCTGCGCGGCTACCGCAGCGCGGACCTCACCGTGGTCTATCCGCTGGCGCGCGGCTCTGGGCCGCTGCTGTCGTCCATGGTGGCGGTGGTCTTCCTGGGGGAGCAGATTTCCTCGCTGGGTGTGCTGGGCATTGCCGGCGTGGTGGTTGGCGTGTTCCTGATCGCGGGCGGCCCCGGCCTGCTGCGCGCACGCCATGACCCCGAAGCGCGCGAGCGGTTGCGGCTGGGCCTGTGGTACGGCCTGCTGACGGGCGCCTTCATCGCCAGCTACACCGTGGTGGACGGCTACGGCGTGAAGATGCTGCTGATGTCGCCCATCCTCATCGACTACATGGGCAACTTCGTGCGCGTATTCCTGCTCGCTCCCGTGGTGCTGCGCGACCTGCCCACTGCGCGCAGCCTGTGGCGCACGCAGTGGCGCTTCGCGGCCCTGGTGGCGCTGATCAGTCCCATTGCCTATGTGCTGGTGCTCTACGCCATGCAGGATGCACCCATGTCGCACGTGGCGCCTGCGCGCGAAGTCTCCATGCTGTTCGCGGCGCTGATCGGCGGGCACATGCTGCGCGAAGGCGACCGCCTGGCGCGCATTGCAGGCGCGGTGTGCATTGCCGTCGGCGTGACGGCGCTGGGCCTGGGCTGAGCGCCATGGCGGCAATGCGGGTGCTGGGCTGCGATTTCAGCAGCCGGCCTACGGCGCGCAAGCCCATCACCATGGCCCTGGGCCGTCTGCTGGCTGGCGACACGGTGGTCCTGCAGGATTTGCTGGAGTTCGCCTCGCTGGAACCATGGGCCGCCTGGCTGGCCCGGCCCGCCGATTCGGCGCAGTCGGCGCAGTCGGCGCAGTCGGCCTGGGTGGGCGGTTTCGACCTGCCTTTTGGCCTGCCGCGCGAACTGGTGGAGCAACTGGGCTGGCCCACGGATTGGGCGGCCTGCATGGATCACTACGCCAGCCTCACGCGCCAGAGCTTGCGCGAGCAGTTCAGGGCCTTTTGCGCGGCGCGGCCCGCAGGCGGCAAGTTCGCGCACCGCGCCACGGATGGGCCTGCCGGTGCCAGCCCTTCCATGAAATGGGTGAACCCGCCCGTGGCCTACATGCTGCATGCCGGGCTGCCCTTGCTGCGCGCGGCCGGAGTGCATCTGCCGGGCCTGCAGCCGCCCGGCGAAGGCGATGCGCGCCGCGTGGCGCTGGAAGCCTATCCGGGCATGCTGGCGCGCGCCGTGATCGGCCGCCTCAGCTACAAGAGCGACGAACCCGCGCGGCAAACGCCCGAACGCCATCAGGCGCGTGTGCAATTGCTGGCGGCGCTGGAGAGCGGCGACAACCCGCTGGCGCTGCGCCTGCGTATCGACGCCGAAGAAACCCGCAACCAGTTGCTGGCAGATGGCAGCGGAGACCGGCTGGACGCCGTGATCTGCATGCTGCAGGCCGCCTGGGCCGCGGCCCGCCATGCGCAGGGCGATGCGCTCTACGGGCTGCCGCACGACCTGGACCCGCTGGAAGGCTGGATCGTCACGGCGCAAGCCTGACCCAAGCCGCGCTGGAACATGCGATGAATCGAAAAGAGAGAAGCGATGCCGACCTTTGAACCCCTGCTGGCCTTTTTTGGCGTGGCCGTGCTGCTGGGCCTGAGCCCGGGGCCTGACAACCTGTTCGTGCTCATGCAATCGGCCCAGCGCGGCTGGCGCGTGGGGCTGTGCGTGGTGCTAGGCCTGTGCCTGGGGCTGGTGGTGCATACGGCGGCGGTTGCGTTGGGCCTGGCGGCGCTGGTGGCTGCATCGCCCCTGCTGTTCACCGCCATCAAGCTGTGCGGCGCGGCCTATCTGGCCTGGCTGGCCTGGGGCGCGCTGCGCGCCGTGGCCCGGCCGGGCGAGATGCCGCTGGCCGGCGCAGCCGACCCGCTGACCCCCGCACGGGCGCTGCGCTGGGTGGGGCGTGGCGTGGTGATGAACCTCACCAATCCCAAGGTGCTGATCTTCTTCCTGGCCTTTCTGCCGCAGTTCGCGGACCCCGCGCGCGGCAGCGTGGCCACCCAGGTGATGGTGCTGGGCTGCGTGTTCATGCTGGCGGCGCTGCTGGTGTTCGGCGCCATCGCCTGCTGTTCGGGCTGGTTCGGCGTGCTGCTTCAGCGCTCCGTGCGCGCCCAGAACTGGCTCAACCGCGTGGCCGGGCTGGTCTTTCTGGGCATGGCCGTGCGGCTGGCCCTGGTGCAGCGTTAGGAATACTCTGCTTTTCGCTGCGGGCCACGGCGCAAGGGCCGGGCCGTGGCACAGTCCACGCCATGCTTTCCCGATTGCGCAATCTTTCATGGCCTGCCGCCTTGCTGATGGCGGGATTGTCCGGACTGGCCCTGCTGATGGCGGCGGCCTGGCTGGTGGGCAGCCTGTTGAGCCAGCCGGACCACCAGCCTGTCGGCGCGCCGCCCGCGGACTGGCCGGTCCAGACGCTGCAGTTGCCCACCGACGAGGGCGGGCAGGTCCGGGGCTGGTTCGCCAAGGGGCAGCCGGGCCATGGTGCCGTGCTGCTGCTGCACGGCGTGTACGCAGACCGGCTGGCCATGCTGGCGCGTGCGCGCATGCTCCATCGGCAGGGGTACTCCGTCTGCCTGATCGACCTGCCCGCGCACGGCGAAAGCAGTGGCGAGCGCATCAGCTTCGGCATGGTCGAAGGCGCAGGCGTGCGTGCCGCCATGGCCTATGTGCGGCAGCAGCTGCCGGGCGAGAAGGTGGCGGTGATCGGCACATCGCTGGGCGGCGCGGCCCTGCTTTTGTCCCATGTGGAGCCGGGGCCGGATGCGGTGGTGCTGGAGTCCGTGTTCCCCGACATACGGCAGGCCATAGACAACCGCGTGCGCGCGCACATCGGCTGGCTGGCGGACGTGGTCACGCCCTTGCTGGCGTGGCAGCTGCCGCTGCGCCTGCATCTGGAGCTGGCGCAACTGCGCCCCATCGACCATGTGAAGGCGCTGGGCGCTCCCGTGCTGATCGCGGCTGGCCTGCAGGACCGGCACACCACGCCCGCAGAAACGCGCGAGCTGTTCGATGCGGCGCGTGAGCCCAAGGCGCTGTGGATGGTGGAGGGCGCCGCGCATGTGGACCTGTACGACTACGCGCCCAAGCCCTACGAGCTGCGGGTGCTGGGATTCCTGGATCGATATCTGGGCCATTGATGGAGACAATGGCGGGCAGGCCTTGACCTGCCCATCTGATGCCGTCTCCACCAAGCCCATGCCACAGACCACGGCCCACACCATTGCCATTGCCCAGGTCCTGCAGATCGTGCAGGGCGTGCAGCGCAATGGCATGGATGTGCCGGCCATCCTGCGCCGCGCCGGCATTGCGCCTGCACTGCTGGATGCGCCGCTGTCGCGCGTGACCCAGGCGCAGTACGCGGCGCTGATCCGCGTGCTGCGCCGCGTCTGCCGTGACGAGCTGTGGGGCCTGTGCCGCCATCCGCTGCCCGTGGGCAGTTTTGCCCAGGCCTGCCGCACCATGCTGCCCTGCCGCACGCTGGGCGAGGCATTGCAGGCCGGGCTGCGTTTCTACCGCCTGGTGCTGCGCGACTTCGCTCCCCGGCTGCAGGTGGTGGATGGCGTGGCCCGCATCGCCATGGTGTCGCTGCGCGAGCGTGATGCGCCGCTGGCCTATGCCGAGCGTTCCTTTTGCTTTCTGGGCTATGGCGTCATGTCCTGGCTGGTGTCGCGCAGGATTGAGCTGACGGGCGTGTGTGCGCCGGCCGGAGCCAGCATGCCGTATGGCACGGAGGCGCAGCGCCTGTTCCTGGCGCCGCTGCAGCGTGACCGCGACTTCACGGGGCTGGAGTTCGATGCGCGCTGGCTGGAGCTGCCCGTGGTGCAGACCTCGGAGAGCCTGGCCGAATTCCTGGACCAGGCGGCCATGGGCCTGGTGATCCGCTACCGCGACCGCACGCGCCTGGGCGAGCGCATCCGCCGCCTGCTGCGCCGCGATCTGGCGGGGGAGCTGCCTTCGCTGGAGCAGGTGGGCGCCGCGCTGTCCATGACACCGCAGACGCTGCGCCGCCGCCTGCGCGACGAAGGCCTGGGCTTCCAATCCCTCAAGGACGACCTGCGCCGCGACGCCGCCATCGAATTGCTGAACCGCCCGGATCTGACCCTGGCCGACATCGCGGCCCGCGTGGGGTTTGCGGAGGCCAGCACCTTTCACCGCGCCTTCAAGGGCTGGACCGGCCTGCCGCCGGGCGCCTACCGGCAGGCCCAGCATCGCGGCCGCTGATCTTTTTTGCCAATCATTTTGAGACGATCGGCGATTGGTGGCTGAAGGCCCGGTGGCCACACTGTCCATGGACCCTGCCACTGCGGCAGGGCACACCGCCCCGCCAACGAGGGCGGAGCACCGAAGGACAAGGAGACAAGCCATGGAATCGAGCCGACGCGGCTGCCTGCGGGCAGCGCTGGCATGCGCCGCCAGCGCCTCACTGGGCGCCGCCCTGGGAACGGCATCGCCGATCGCCTTTGCACAGCCGGCAGGCGGTGCCTATCCGTCCAAGCCGCTGCGCATGGTGATTCCCTATCCGGCGGGTGGCGGCACGGACATCATCGGCCGCATCATTGCCCAGCAACTGAGCCAGGCCTGGGGCCAGCCCGTGGTGGTGGAGAACCGGCCGGGCTCCAGCGGCATCATCGGCGGCGATGTGGTGGCCAAGTCGGCGCCCGATGGCTATACGCTGCTGCTGGGGATCACGGCCATGATCCAGTCGCCGGCGCTGTACGCCAGGATGCCTTATGACGTGCTCAAGGACTTTGCCCCCGTATCGCAGGTGGCCCTGTCCTCGGACCTGTTCGTGGTGCCGCGCGACGTGCCGGCCACGACGCTGCAGGAGTTCATCGCCCTGGTCAAGGCCCATCCGGGCAAGTACAGCAACGGCAACTACGGCAACGGCACCTCCTCGCACATGCATGGCGAGCTGCTGCGTGCCCGGGCCGGGCTGGATCTGGCGCTGATTCCCTACAAGGGCGCGGCGCCGCTGGTCAACGATGTGCTGGGCGGGCAGCTGTCGTCGGGCTTCATCGACGTGTCCTCGGCCAATGCGCACCTGAAGTCGGACAAGATCCGCATCCTGGCCATCACCGGCATGCAGCGCCATCCGGCGCTGCCCGATGTGCCCACCTTTGCCGAGCTGGGGCTGGCGGGCTTCGAGGCCAATGGCTGGTTTGCCACCTTCGTGGCGGCGGGAACGCCCCGGCCCATCGTGGACAAGCTCTCGGCCGAGGTGCGGCGCATCGTGGCCTCGCCCGAACTCAGCGGGCGCCTGGCGGCCATGGGGTTGCGTCCGGTGGGCGGCACGCCCGAGGAGCTGTCAGCGGCCATGGCGCGCGACTTGCCGCGCTGGGCGCGCATCGTCAAGGATGCGGGAATCAGGCTGGAGTAGCCGACGCTGCCCGTGCCTGTGCGCCGTCTTCGCTGTCGCCAGTGCTCTGGCCCGGCGGCAGGGGCTGTGGCCAGGCAGGCTGCGGCGGCCGCAACTGCTCCAGCACGCGGCTGAGCCGCAGCACGCCCAGGTCGTCAAAGCGCCGGCCCGCGATCTGCACGCCGATGGGCAACTGCCCGTCATGCCCGCAGGGCACGGACGCGGCGGGCTGCTCGGACATGTTGTAGGGCACGGTGAAGGCAATGTGCTCCAGCGGTCGCAGCGGGTCGTTGGTGGGGCTGGGCAGGTGGGCCGGGAAAGCCGTGATGGGCGCCACGGGCGACAGCACATAGTCGAAGGCCGCCGTGGCACGCACCGTGGCCACGCGCAGCAGGTGCGATTGCTGGCTGGCCACGAACAGCTGGGTGGCGGTGATGGACCCGGCACTGTCGGCCCAGTCGCGGATGAAGGGCAGGACCACGCGGCGCTGGGCGTCCGGCAGCGACTGCATTTCCACATGCGAGCGCATGCGCCAGAAATGGTCGAGGCCGTCGAGCATGTCGCGGGTAAGCCAGGGCTGGATGATCTCGATATGGGCGCCGGCCGATTCCAGCCAGGCAGCAGCCTGCTCCACCACGGCACGCACGCGGGGCTGCAGGGGCAGGCCGCAGCCGGCATCCAGCAGCAGGCCTATGCGCAGGCCGCGCACCTGGGCGGGGTCCATGTCGAAGCCGCTCCAGGCAATGTCCTGGTGCGGCAGGCCCATGCTGTCGCGCGCATCGGGCAGGGACAGCGCCTGCATCATCAGCGCGGCATCGGCCACGCTGCGCGTCATGGGGCCGGCGCAGCGGCCGGTATAGGGCGGGTCTATGGGCACGCGGCCCAGGCTGGGCTTGAGGCCGAAGATGCCGCACCAGCCTGCGGGCAGACGGATGGAGCCGCCAATGTCCGTGCCCACATGCAGCGGCCCGTAGCCGGCTGCCGCAGCGGCGCCCGCGCCTGCGCTGGAGCCGCCCGGCGTCTTGTCCGGATCCCAGGGGTTGAAGGTGTTGCCGTGCAGCGAGGACAGGCCCGAGGACAGCATGCCGTAGTCGGGCATGGTGGTCTTGGCGAAGAGGATGGCGCCCGCTTCGCGCAGGCGCGCAGCGGGCGGTGCGTCCAGCGGGGCCGCGACCTGCGGCATGGCGGCCGTGCCCACGGGCGTGGGGTCGCCGCGCGTGGCGATGTTGTCCTTGACCGTGGCGGGGACGCCGTCAAGCAGGCCTGCCGGCTCGCCGCGCAGCCAGCGGGCCTCGCTGGCGCGTGCCTGGGCCAGTGCGGCCTCGGGGCGCAGCAGGTAGGTGGCGCCCAGGGCCGGCTCCCAGCGCTGCACATGGGCCAGCAGGTCTTGCATGACCTCGACGGGCGAGAGGCTGCGCTCCCGGTAGGCGCGCAGCAGCGCATGGGCGGGTAGGTCGTGCAGAGCCTGTGTCGTTCCAGTCATCGCGGCTTCCTTGAGGATGGCGGTTCCAGCGGCAGATCTGCCGCAGTGTGGCCCGGGGCCACCGACGCACCTGTCGCCTGTGGCTCAGCCGGTGCGCGGCTCAGGTGGCCCAGGACAGTGCCGAGAGATCGTTGACGAAGATGGGCATGTCCTTCCACAGTCCGCGCAGGTTCTTGTTGGCCACGGTGACCCATTGCGGCGTGTAGAGGAAGGCGTGCACGCAATCCTGGGCCAGCAGGCGCTGGGCATCGCCCAGCAGGCGCGAGCGGTCGGCGGGGCGCGAGGCGTTCTTGATCTTGTCGTACAGCTCGTTGAACTGGGCGGACTCGTAGCCCCAGTAGTAGTCGGGCTTGGCGAAGTTGCCCAGGTCGAAGGGCTCGACATGGGAGATCAGCGTCAGGTCGTAGTTCTTGAGGGTGTAGGTGCCCGACAGCCACTGCGCCCATTCGACGTTCTGCAGCTTGGCGCGGATGCCGATCTTGGCCAGCTGCGCGGCAATCACCTCGCCGCCCTGGCGCGCGTAGGGCGTGGGCGGCAGGGTCATGGTCAGCTCCAGCGGGGTTTTGACGCCGGCCTCGGCCAGCAGCGCCTTCGCCTTTTCCACGTCGAAGGGGTTGATGCCCGTGGTGTCCACGTAGCCGAAGGCCGTGGGCACGTAGTAGCTGCCGATGGGCAGGCCGTAGCCGTCGCCCGCGCCGTCGATCACGGCCTTGCGGTCGATGGCCGCGGCGATGGCGCGGCGCACGCGCGCGTCGCCCAGGGGCTTGCGTGCGTTGTTCATGGCCAGGATGGTCTTGGCGCGCGAGCCGCTGACCACGACCTGGAAGCGCCCGTTGGCCTTGAACTGGGCCACGCTGCGCGGCGTCACGCGCGGGAAGGCATCGACGTCGCCAGCCAGCAGCGCAGCGACCTGGGCCGCAGGATCCGAGATGAAGCGAAAGCTGGCGCGGCGAATCCGCAGGCCGGAGGCCATGCGGTGCTGCGGCCACGCCGTGAGCGTGACCGAGGCGCCCTTGCTCCAGTTGCCCAACTGGTAGGGGCCCGTGCCCACGGGGCGCGTGGCGTTGGTGGCCGCGCTCTTGGGCTCGACGATGATGGAAGTCGCCTGGCCGAGCACGAAGAGGAAGTCCGGATCGATGTCCTTGTTGATCACGACCACGGTGTGGTCGTCCACCACGCGCGTGGACAGGGAGGCGAAGGTCCGCTTGTCCTTGTTGGTGCTCTTGTCGTCGCCCGCCCGGTCGAAGGAATACTTCACGCTGTGGGCGTTGCAGGGCTCGCCGTTCTGAAAAATCACGCCCTTGCGCAGGCGGAAGGTGTAGGTCTTGAGGTCGGGCGAGACCTCCCAGCTCTCGGCCAGCAGCGGCGAGACGCTGCCGTCCGGGTTGATCTTGGTCAGCGTCTCGAACAGGTTGTAGAGCACGATCTCGCCGATGGACGATGCGGCGCCAGCCGTGGGGTCCAGCCCCGGGGGCTCCAGCGTCATCGCCAGCGTGATGCTGTCCTTGCGGCTCTGGGCCAGCGCAGGCCAGGGCATCAGCAGGGGCAGGCCGGCAGCAGCGGAGCTGGCCAGCAGGGAACGGCGGTTGAACATGAACAGGTCTCCGGAAATTCTTGCAGATGGTTCTCGGGCCGCTGTCTGCGGCCTGCAGCAGTGTTTTTACACCACGGCGCACGGGTGCGTGGCCCTGGGGGCCTGGTCCGCGCGGGCGGCCGTCAGCTTTCAGGCCCGGTGCTGCAGGGCGATGCGCGGCACGGCCCGGACCAGGGCCTGCGTATACGGGTGCTGCGGGGCGTGGAACAGCTGCTGCGGCGCTCCGCGCTCGACGATGCGGCCCTCGCTCAGCACGATGGCGTCGTCGCACAGGTGCTGGACCACGGCCAGGTCGTGGCTGATGAACAGATAGGACAGGCCCAGCTGCTGCTGCAGATCGTGCAGCAGGTTCAGCACCTGGGCCTGCACCGATACGTCCAGCGCACTCACGGGCTCATCGGCCACGATGAGGCGGGGCCGTGTGATCAATGCCCGCGCAATGGCGATGCGCTGGCGCTGACCGCCCGAGAACTCATGCGGGTACTTGTCCAGATCCTGCGCGCGCAGGCCGACCTGTTCCAGCGTGGCGCGGGCCAGGTCGCGCCGGGCGCTGCGCTCGGGCGACGCAGGCTGTGCGAGCAGGGGTTCGCAGACGATGTGCTCCACCGTCATGCGCGGGTCCAGCGAGCCGTAGGGGTCCTGGAACACCATCTGGAAGTCGCGGCGTGCCGTCCGCAGTGCCTGGCGGTCCAACTTGTGCAGATCCTGGCCCAGCAGCCGCACGCTGCCGGCGCTGGGCGTGTCCAGCGCCATGACCAGGCGTGCCAGCGTGGACTTGCCTGAGCCCGACTCGCCCACCACGCCCAGGCTGCGCCCCGCCGTCAGCGTGAAATCCACGCCGCGCAGCGCATGCACCTGCTCCGGCGCGCGCCACAGCGACCGGCGCGGCAGCTGGTAGCTGCGGGCCAGGCCTGTCACTTGCAGCAGGGGTGCATCGGCGGCCGGTGGCGTCTGGACCGGTGGCGTCTGGAGGGGGTGCCCTGTCATGCGCATTCCTGTGCAGGCAGGCCCTGTGCAATGGCCTCGGGGCGCAGGCAGCGCACCACATGCGGCTGTGCCCAGGCCTGCAGGGATGCGGGCGTGGGCCGCTGCGGGCGCTCCAGTACCACGGGGCGCGGGCGCTCGCTGTGGCAGGCCGGCTCGGTGAAGCTGCAGCGGCCCGCGAAGGCGCAGCCGGCCGGCAGGTCCACCAGCTCGGGCACGGTGCCGGCAATGGTGGGCAGCCGGGCAGGCGGCAGGCTGCCTGGGGCGGACAGGTCCAGCTGGGGCCTGGCCGCGAACAGGCCGCGCGTATAGGGATGGGCGCGGCGCGCGAAGATGGCCTCGGTCATGCCGCTTTCGACCACGCTGCCGCCGTACATGACCAGCAACTGCTCCACGTTCTGCGCGATCACGCCCAGGTCGTGCGAGATCAGCAGCAGGGCCATGGAATGCTCGGCCACCAGTTCCTGCAGCAGGTCCAGGATTTGCTGCTGAACGGTCACGTCCAGCGCCGTCGTGGGTTCGTCGGCAATCAGCAGGTCGGGCCCGCAGGCCAGGGCCATGGCGATGGTGATGCGCTGGCGCTGGCCGCCCGAGAACTGGTGCGGATAGTCGTCATAGCGCTGGGCCGCACGGGCAATGCCCACGCGCTCCAGCAGCGCCACCGCATGCGCGCGCGCGGCCTGGCGGCCCAGGCGCAGGTGATGGCGCAGCGGCTCGGCCACCTGGCGGCCGATGCCGTGCACGGGGTTCAACGCCGTCATCGGCTCCTGGAACACCATGGCCATGCGGTTGCCGCGCAGGCGGCACAGCGCGTTCTCGTCCATGTCCAGCAGCTCCTTGCCATTGAGCTGGATGCTGCCGTCCACCTGCGCATGCTCGGGCAGCAGGCCCATCAGCGCCAGGGCGGTCAACGACTTGCCGCAGCCCGACTCGCCGATCAGGCCCAGCGTGGCGCCGCGCTCCAGGATGAACTCCAGGTTCTGCACGGCGCGCGCGCGGCCGCGCGGGGTCTGCAAGGTGATGGTGAGGCCGGAGACTTCGAGCAGGGGCATGGGCGCGTGCCTTCCTCAGCGCTGGCGCGACAGGCGCGGGTCGAGCAGATCGCGCAGCCCGTCGCCCAGCAGATTGAGCCCGAGCACCGACAGCGCAATGGCCAGGCCCGGCCACACGGCCAGCAGCGGTGCCTGGAACATGAGGGTCTGCGCCTCGCTGAGCATGCGGCCCCAGGAGGCCTGGGGCGGCTGAGTGCCCAGGCCCAGATAGGACAGGGCGGCCTCGGCCAGAATGGCCAGCGCGAACTGGATGGTGGCCTGCACCACCAGCACCGGCAGGATGTTGGGCAGCACATGGCGCCAGGTGATGCTGGCGCGGCCATGGCCGCAGGCGCGTGCGGCCAGCACGTATTCGCGCGCCCACACGGCCTTGGCCGATGCCCGCGTGATGCGCGCGAAGGTGGGAATGTTGAAGATGCCGATGGCAATGATGGCGTTGACGATGCCCGCGCCGAACACGGCCGTGAGCATGATGGCCGACAGCAGCGCGGGAAAGGCAAAGCTGAAATCGGCCAGCCGCATGATGGCCTCTTCCACCCAGCCCCTGCAGGCTGCCGCGACCAGGCCCAGCGCCACACCCATCAACAGCCCGATGCCCACGGCAATCACGCCGACCAGTATGGAGCTGCGCGCGCCCAGGAACAGCAGCGAGGCCACGTCCCGCCCATAGGCGTCGGTGCCCAGCCAGTGCAGGGCGCCCGGTGCAGCCAGCTTGGCGTCCATGTCCATGTCGTAGGCAGAGCCCGGCGTCCACCAGAAAGACAGCAGGGCCGTGAGCAGCAGCAGCGCGGTCAGCACCGCTCCCAGCAGGAAGCTGCGGTGGCTCAGCATGCGCCGGCCCGCTCCGGCGGGCGCGCCCAGGGTGACGACCCGCGTGGGCCGGTGGCCCGGTGGCGGGGCGGAGGGCGGGGGCGAAGGAGGGCTGTGCGGCTGGCTCATACGTCGCTGGCCTCGATGCGCGGATCAATGGCCGCGTACAGCACGTCCACGATGAAGTTGATGACCACCACCATGGCCGCCAGCAGCAGCACGCAGTTGCGCACCACGATCAGGTCGCGGTTGGCGATGGACTGGAAGATCAGCCGGCCCAGGCCCGGCAGGTAGAACACGTTCTCCACCACGATGGTGCCTGCCAGCAACTGGGCGAACTGCAGGCCCATGACCGTGAGCACGGGAATCATGGCGTTGCGCAGCACATGGCCCCAGAGCACGGCACGGCGCGACAGGCCCTTGGCGCGGGCCGTGCGCACGAAGTCCTCGCGCAGCACCTCCAGCACGGCCGAGCGCGTGATGCGCGCCAGGATGGCCGCCTGCACCACGGCCAGCGAGATGGCCGGCAGCAGCAGCGCCTGCAGTGCCTGCAGCGGGCCGCCGCCGTCAGCTTCGCTCCAGCCGGGAAAGCCGCCGGCGGAAAACCATTGCAGCTTCACCGAGAACACCAGGATCAGCAGGATGGCAAACCAGAAGTTGGGGATGGCGATGCCGACCTGTGCCAGGCCCATGATGCCCAGATCGCCCCAGCGGTTGTGGCGCGATGCGGCATAGATGCCGGCGGCCAGTGCCAGCACGGTCGTGATGAGCATGGCCATCACGGCCAGCGGCACGGTGACGGCCAGCCGCTCCAGCACCAGCTCGCTGACCGGTGTGCTGTAGGCGTAGCTCAGTCCCATGTCGCCGTGCAGCAGCCCCTGCAGCCACTGCAGGTAGCGCTGCCAGGCCGGCTGGTCCAGCCCCAGTTGCACGGCCAGCGCCTGCACCGCCTCTGGCGCGGCATCGGGGCCCATCAGCGTCTGGGCGGCATTGCCGGGCAGCACTTCCAGCACGCCGAAAACCACGGCCGATGCGCCCAGCAGCGTGGCTGCCAGCATCAGCAGGCGCTTGAGCAGAAAGATGCTCATGGGCAATCGGCCTCGGCAAGGTGGGTGGCGGTCACGTCGGCGGAGTGGGTGGATTGTTCTTGGAAGGGCCCGAATGGTACTGCGCACGGCCCATGCGCGCAGCATAGCGGCCTTTGAAGGGGCAGGGCCCCGATGGACGGGGACGCGGCCATCGATTTCAGGGCGCCGGGCTTGCCCGTGCAGCCTCCATGCTTATGTGGCGGACAGGATAATGGCGGCATGACTGATGCCACCTTGCTGCAAGGCCCCTTCGGGGCGCATGGGCCCGCCCGGCCCGGAGCGTGGCTGGCACTTGCGAGGGACCTGCCATGGCTTTGATGATCACCGACGAATGCATCAACTGCGATGTCTGCGAGCCCGAGTGCCCGAACGATGCGATCTCCATGGGCGAGGAGTACTACGAGATCGAGCACAGCAAGTGCACGGAGTGCGTGGGCCATTTCGATGAGCCCCAGTGCGTGCAGATCTGCCCGGTGGCCTGCATTCCCGTGAATCCCGCCCATGTGGAAGACCGCGAGACGCTGATGCAGAAATACCTGCGTCTGCAGTCCCAGGCTCCCGCTTCTTCCTGAACGTTCAGCCCTTGTCGCTCTCGGCCGTGGCCGGGCGTGCGGGCTTGGGGCGCGGCGGCTTGGTGGTGTGGATCAGCAAGGTTGCCTTGTCCATGTTGCCGGCCTGCAGTTCGGGCCAGGCCTTGAGGGAGTGGGCGATGCTGTCCTCGATCAGCTGGCGCTGGTCGGGTGCGGGCTTCTTGAGCACCCAGTTGGCGACTTCGGCCTTGTGGCCCGGATGGCCTATGCCGATGCGCAGCCGCCAGTAGTCGGCCGAGCCCAGCTGGGCATGGATATCGCGCAGGCCGTTGTGGCCACCGTGGCTGCCGCCGCGCTTGAGCTTGACCTGACCGGGCTCGAAGTCCAGTTCGTCATGGACCACCAGGACTTCCTCGGGCTGGATCTTGAAGAAGCGCGCCAGCGCGCCCACCGACTTGCCCGACAGGTTCATGAAGGTCTGCGGCTGCAGCAGCCAGACGTTCTCGCCGCGCACGCTGGCACGGGCCATGAGGCCGAAGTAGCTGCGCTCGGGCACCAGCTGGACCTTGAGTTCGCGCGCCAGCGCATCAATCCACCAAAAGCCCGCGTTGTGGCGGGTGTCCTCATACTCCGGCCCGGGGTTGCCCAGGCCGACAAACAATTTGATCATCGGGCGATTATCTCCATGGCGGCCGCAGCAGGCGGGTGAGGGTGCTTCCCCATGCAAAAGGCCCACGCGAGGTGGGCCTTTTGCAGGTTTGCGGCAGCCGGGGCCACCGCAAGGGAAAGCCAAGAATTACTTCTTGCCCTTCTTGGCCGGAGCGGCCGGGGCTGCCACGGGAGCTGCCGATGCATCAGGAGCCACTTCGGGCAGCTTGATGGAGATCAGGGCGGGGTTCTTGTTGGAACCGCGCACCACGGCCTTCACGCCGTTGGGCAGCTTGACGCCTTGCAGGCCCAGGGTGGACTTGGAAGTCAGGCCGCTCAGGTCGACGGTGATGAACTCGGGCAGTTGGGCGGGCATGCACACCACGTCCAGTTCATGGACCAGGGGAGTGATCGTGCAGTTCTCGACCTTGACGGCCTGGGACTGTTCCATGCCTTCGAAGTGCAGCGGCACCTTCAGGTGAACCTTGGTCTTGTCGTCAACGCGCTGGAAGTCCACGTGCAGGATGAGCTGCTTGTAGGGGTGGAATTGCACGTCGCGCAGCACGACCTTGGAGGTCTGGCCGTTGACTTCCATGTCCAGGATGCTGGAGTGGAACACTTCCTTCTTCAGGGCGTGCCACAGGGCGTTGTGATCGATTTCGATCAGTTGGGCTTCGGCAGCACCGCCGTAGACGATGCCAGGGGCCTTGCCCGAATTGCGCAGACGGCGGCTCGCACCCGTACCTTGCTTGGCGCGCTCAAAAGCGACGAATTGCATAACTAACTCCTAGATGGATGGACCGCGACCAGCCTCATCCGTTGATAAAAGAACGCCTGTCCGATGCGGACCAGGCTGCTCTTGCGGTGTCCCGGGGTGGTCCTGAAACCACTCCGGAACGCGCAAACCTCCCGAAGGAGGTTTGCTGGGTTCCGACCACAGGGGCCGATATTTTATTCAGAGAACAGGCTCAGCACCGAATCACCGGTGGAAATCCGCTGGATCGTCTGGGCAATCAGGGGCGCCACGGACAGTTGGCGGATCTTGCCGCAGGCCTGTGCCTCGGCGCTCAGGGGAATGGTGTTGGTCACCACGACCTCGTCCAGGGCGTTGCCGTTGCCGATGCGCTCGATGGCCGGACCCGAGAAGATCGGGTGCGTGCAGTAGGCATAGACACTCTTGGCGCCGCGCTGCTTGAGCACTTCGGCCGCCTTCACCAGCGTGCCGGCGGTGTCGATCATGTCATCCATGATCACGCAGTTGCGGCCGTCGATATCGCCGATGACATGCATGACTTCGGAGACATTCGCCTTGGGGCGGCGCTTGTCGATGATGGCCAGGTCGCAGCCGAGCTGCTTGGCCAGCGCACGTGCGCGGACCACGCCGCCGACGTCAGGGGAGACGACGATCAGGTCTTCGTAGTTCTTCTGGCGCAGATCGCCCAGCAGCACCGGCGTGGCATAGATGTTGTCCACGGGGATGTCGAAGAAGCCCTGGATCTGGTCTGCGTGCAGGTCCATGGTCAGGACGCGCTCGACACCCACGGCCTGCAGCATGTTGGCCACGACCTTGGCCGTGATCGGCACGCGGGTGGAGCGCGGGCGGCGGTCCTGACGGGCGTAGCCGAAGTAGGGAATCACCGCGCAGATGCGCTCGGCCGATGCACGCTTGAGCGCGTCCACCATGACCAGCAGTTCCATCAGGTTGTCGTTGGTCGGTGCGCAGGTGGATTGCACGACGAAGACGTCGCGCGTACGCACGTTCTGCTTGATCTCGACGGCGACTTCTCCATCGGAGAAGCGACCCACGTCGGCTGCGCCCAGCGTGGTGCCGAGGTGCTGAACGATTTCAGTGGCCATGCCAGGATTGGCATTGCCGGTGAAGACCATGATGTCAGGATGATGTGAATGCATTGAGCGCCCCAGTACGATGGGTTTGCCTTGACGCGAAAGACGTTTGGCAGGGGAGGAAGGACTCGAACCCTCGCATGCCGGAATCAAAATCCGGTGCCTTTACCAACTTGGCGACTCCCCTACACAGGCCTTCTGCCGCAGGCAGACAGCCTATAAACTTTCATCTTTCAGCCAATCCTTGAGAGGATGGGCCTGCAGATTGCTGCAAACTCTGACGTTCCAGGCGCCAGGGGCATCCTTTAAGTCAATCGTTTGCGTCAGTGGTGCAAATACTGCACTTCCTGAGCCCGTCATTCTAGCATGCAGTTTTAGTGAGTTTAGCCAATCGATGGCTTTTTTCACTTCAGGCTGCAGCCTTTCGGCGACAGGCTGCAAGTCGTTTTGGCCAAAGCCATAGTGATCTGCAGCAAAGTCTTCGATTGTAGCATGGGCATGATCGCGCTTGAGGGTTGCGTCGCGGAAGATGGACAGGGTCTCCAGCCCCGCCTCGGGCTTGACCACCACGAACCGCTGGGGCGGCAGGGCATTGGCCTGTTCCAGCGGCGTGATGTGCTCGCCTATGCCTTCCACCCAGGCGGAGTTGCCGCACAGAAAGAAGGGCACATCGGCGCCCAGGTCCAGTGCAATGCGCTGCAGCTCGCGCCGCGTCAGGTTCAACTGCCACAGGCGGTTCAGTGCGATCAGGGTCGATGCCGCATCCGACGAGCCCCCGCCCATCCCCGCCTGCGCCGGCAGGCGCTTTTCCACGCCGATATGCACGCCCGCGCTGCAGCCGGTGGCCTGCTGCAGGGCCCGTGCGGCCCGCACGATGAGATCGTCGGCAGGAAGTGCCATGCCCGACAGGTCCTCGCGGCTGATCTGGCCGTCGCCACGCCTGTCGAAATGCAGCGTGTCATGCCAGTCCAACAGCATGAAGACCGATTGCAGCAGGTGATAGCCATCGGCGCGGCGGCCGGTGATGTGGAGGAACAGGTTGAGCTTGGCCGGAGCCGGCACGTCGTGGAGCGAGCGCATGGGCTGGAGAGGATGAGGAAAAAGAGGCAGGGGCGGCAGGTGGGGATGGAGCAGGCGCGCCCGGCGGAAATCAGGGCGTGTCGAGCACGATGCGCAGCGCGGCCGGCGGCTGCGGGTCATTGCGCCGGGCGGACAGGCGGCCCTGCTCCATGCGGGAGAGGTCGACCTGCCAGCCTGCGGCAGCGGTGGCCCGGCCCTGCAGCCAGTCGAACAGGGCGGCAATGGGCAGATCGCTGCCGGTCAGCTCCTGCACCAGTGCGGGCAGCGAGTCCGAGGTCTTGCGCTCCTCGCCTTGTTGCAGGCTTGCCTGACCCGGCTCCCAGAGCAGACGCGCCAGTGTCGAGCCCAGGGGCGTGAACAGCAGCAGCTCGCCGCGCTGGGGCGTGCCCAGCAGCTCGAAGCCTGCGCTGAAGGATTGGTTTTGCGCATCTTCCACCTGCAGCGCCAGCCGGCCCGCCCAGTGGCCTGCAGCGGTGGGGGCGGCTGCATCGGCCTGCAGCTGGCGGGGTGGCAGGGCGCAGCCGGCCAGGGCCAGCAGTGCGGCGGCGGCCGCCGTGGCGCACAGCTGCCGGCGTGCAAGGGCGGGATGCGGAAACCCGGGCACGGCGCGGTAGCTCAAAGCGAGACGCCCAGGCGGCGCAGGGTTTCGCGCAGGGTCGTGTTGTCGGGACTGGTGGCCAGGCCCTGGCGCCAGATCTTCTGCGCGCGTTCGCGATCACCCTTGGCCCAGAGCACTTCGCCCAGGTGTGCGGCGATCTCCACGTCGGGGCGTGATGCGTAGGCGCTTTCGAGCAGCCTGAGGGCTTCGTCCAGGTCGCCCCGGCGGAATTTCACCCAGGCAAGGCTATCGGTGATGAAGGGGTCGCCAGGCGACATTTCCAGCGCCTTGCCGACGAGCTTTTCGGCTTCATCCAGATGGATGCCGCGTTCGGCGAAGGAGTAGCCCAGCGCGTTGTAGGCGTGCTGGAAATCAGGCTGGCGCGCGATGATGCCGCGCAGCAGCCGCTCCATTTCGTCATGCTTGCCAATGCGCTCCGCCAGCAGGGCGGTGTCGTAGGCGAGCTCGGCATCTTCAGGGTCCTGCTTTTGCAACTCGGCCTGCAGCGCGTAGGCCTGGGCATTTTGATTGGCATCGCGCAGCAGCTGCACTTCGGCCAGGCGCTTGAGCCGCTGCTGGCTGGGGCCGCTGGCGGGCACGGCCTCGATGAGGGCGCGGGCTTCCTTGAGCTTGCCCTGGCGCGCGAGCAGGGCGGCACGGCGCGCCTGCACGCTCAGCAGGTTGGGCGCGTCGTCGATGCGGCGCAGCAGGGCGTCGGCCTCGGCGAACTTGCCCCGCTTTTCTGCAATCTGGGACTGCAGCAGGTAGTACTGGGACTGGGCCGCACTGCGCGCCACACCGGCGGGAATCTGCGGCACGAGCTTGCCAAAGCGCTCGGTGGACGCCTGGGCTGCATCCACGTCGTTGGACTGCAGCTGCAGCGCGGCCAGGGTGGCCCAGGCTTCGGCGTAGTCGGGGGAATCCACGGTGATGGAGACCAGCTGCTGGCGGGCCTCGTCCATGCGCTGCTGGCCCAGCAGCACGCGGGCATAGGCCATGCGCATCTGGGCTGAAGGGTTCTTGGCCAGGTAGCGTTTGACGATGGGCTCCGCCTCGGGCATGCCGGCTTCCAGCAGCTCCATGGACAGCAGGGCCACGGGGCCGGTATCGGGTGTCAGTGCCTGTGCCTTTTGCACGGCCTGCATGGCGGCAGCCTTCTGCCCGGCGCCCAGGCGCATGTGGCCGATGGTGGCCCAGGCCAGGGGGCCGCTGGCGGGGTTGTCGGTCTCGCCAGCCATGGCCTGCTCGACCACATCGGCGGCCAGGGCCTTGTCGCTGGCGTTGTTGTAGAGCTGGGTGATGCCCAGGTAGGTGGCGGGCTTGGAGGGCGCAGGCGTGGCCTCGATCTCGCGCTTGAGATAGCTGCCGGTATCGGCGATGCGGTTCAGTGCCACCAAGATCTGGAGCACGAAGCGGTTGGCGTCGCGGGACTGGGGAAAGGCGTCCAGCCAGGCGCGGGCATTGGCCAGTGCGCGTTCACCTGAGCGCGACTGCAGCGCCAGCTCGGTGCCGCGCCGGTACAACTGCTCGCTGCCGCTGGTGCGTGCGGCCTCCATCATCATGGCCTGGGCGTCGCCCAGCGCACCTTCGCTGGCGGCGATCTCGCCGACCAGGATCTCGTAGAACAGCTCGGCGTTGAGGGCGGCGCGATCGTCCTCCGCAGAGGCGGCGGCGGACGAGGGAGGTTCGGGGGATTCCGTCTCGATGGTGGCTGCGGTCTTGCCTGGGAGTGCCCAGGCAGTGGCGGAACCCATGGCCAGGGCTGCTGCCACGGCAAGTCCCTGAAGGCGAAGGCGATGATCCATCGAACCATAATAATCGAAGCCCAGACCACATTTCGCACAACTACAGCACAACCCGGATCGCATGCCTGAATTGCCAGAAGTAGAAGTCACGCGGCGCGCTTTTGCCGCGCAGATCGCCGGAGCGCGCATTGAATCCGTGGCCTTGGGCAAGCCCTTGCGCTGGCCGTTGGGCATTGCCCCCGAGCTGCTGGCCGGGCGCGATGTGCACGGCGTGCGTCGGCGCGGCAAGTATCTGCTGATGGAGCTGAGCGAGGGCCTGCTGATGCTGCACCTGGGCATGTCGGGCAGCCTGCGTTTCGTGGCCCCCCATGAAGCACCGCTGGGGCCTGCAGGGACGCATGACCATTTCGACCTGCAGACCAGCAAGGGCCTGCTGCGGCTGCACGATCCGCGGCGCTTTGGTGCGGTGATGTATGTGGCGGCCGAGAGCGATCCCTGGGCGCGCAGGCTGCTGGACCATCTGGGGATGGAGCCGCTGGATGACAGTTTCTCGTTCGAGACCTTCCGGGCCGGCCTGAAGGCCAGCCGCACGCCCATCAAGCAATTGCTGCTGAACGGCAGCGTGGTCGTGGGCGTGGGCAATATCTATGCGTCCGAGGTGCTGTTCATGGCGCGCATCGCGCCCACGCAGCCGGCCTGCGAGGTCGGGCCGCGCAAGGTGCGCCGGTTGTTCGAGGAGATCCGCCGCGTGCTGGCCCTCGCGGTGGAGCAGGGCGGCACGACGCTGCGCGATTTCTCCGCGCCCGACGGCATGGCCGGCCACTTCCAGCTGCAGGCCAAGGTCTATGGCCGCGAAGGCCTGCCCTGCACGCACTGCGGCTCGCCCGTGCAAATGCTGCGCCAGGGGCAGCGCAGCACCTACTTCTGCGCGCGGTGCCAGAAGGCGGGATGATCGCTTCAAAAAACGGAGCGAATGCTCAACGTCTCGTAACGCCTGTTGCGGCTGCATTGCAGCAGGTCTCGCGAAGCATTTGCAGAAAACGCCTGTTTCTTCAAATTTCAGGCACCAGCCACCGCAGATTGATGGTGAAATATTGTTTCATTTGTAAATAAACGATATTTTGCCCTTAATCCCCCCGCTCCAGGGGCCGGCCTTGGGGCGCCGCAGCAGGCAAAACGGGGCGACGGTGCTATATTTTGAAGAGAACAGGCATCACGCTTGCGGCGCAATGTCGAGGCGATCACTAGGCATCGGCAGACATTGGCGATGCAATGGCGGGGGAAACACGTGGGACCATCATTCAACGAGCAATTCGACCAGCACGGCGCATGGCGCCGCGGCTTTGCGCAGCAATTGCATGCGCTGCGCGAATGGCTGCAGTCCCAGGAGCTGCTGGATGTCGCAGTGCAGGAGCGGCTGCAGCGGCTGGAAGCCCAGGTGCGTGGCGACAAGGTCATGGTGGCCTTCGTGGCCGAGTTCTCGCGCGGCAAGTCCGAGCTGATCAATGCGGTCTTCTTCGCCCACTATGGCCGCCGCCTCATGCCGGCCAGCGCAGGGCGCACGACCATGTGCCCCGCCGAGCTGGGCTGGGAAGCCGAGCTGCAGCCCAGCCTGCGCCTGCTGCCCATCGATACGCGCGAATCGCTGGAAAGCCTGGGCCAGTGGCGCGCCCGTCCCGAGGCCTGGCTGCAGCTGCCGCTCGACGTGAACAATGCCCAGCAGATCGCCGACACGCTGGCCAAGGTGGCCGAAGTGCGCAAGGTTTCCGTGGAACTGGCGCGGACCTGGGGTTTCTGGCATGACGAGGACCAGGGCGGCAATCCCTTCGTGGATGAGCAGGGCCTGGTGGAGGTGCCCATGTGGCGCCATGCGCTGATCAACATGCCCCATCCCCTGCTCAAGCAGGGTCTGGTCATTCTGGATACGCCCGGCCTGAATGCCGTGGGCGCCGAGCCCGAGCTGACCGTCAACCTGATCCCCCAGGCCCATGCCGTGGTCTTCGTTCTGGCGGCCGATACCGGCGTGACCAAGTCCGATCTGGCCATCTGGCGCGACCATGTGCTGCCGCCCGATGTGGCTTCGGGCCAGCATGCGCTGGCCGACTCCCGCCTCGTGGTGCTCAACAAGATAGACACGCTCTGGGACAGCCTGAGTTCCGCGTCGCAGGTGCAGGCCCAACTGCAGCGCCAGCGCCAGGAGTCGGCACAGATGCTGGGCCTGCCCATGGAGCGGGTGCTGCCCGTGTCGGCGCAAAAGGGTCTGGTGGCCAAGGTCTCCAGCAACGATGCGCTGCTGCAGGCCAGCGGACTGCCCGTTTTCGAGAACATGCTGGCCGAGGGCATCATGGGCCAGCGCCAGAAGGTGCTGCAGACGGCCGTCAGGGCCAATGTGCAGCAGTTGCAGGTCGAGGTGGAGCGCGTGCTCAACATCCGCCGCCGCGACCTGGACGACCAGATGGCCGAGCTGCGCAGCCTGCGCGGCAAGAATGCCAGCGTCATCGCCTCCATGCGCCACCGCATCGAGAGCGAGCAGCAGGATTTCGATGCCAGCGCCGCCAGGATCCAGGCCGTGCGGCTGGTGCACATGCGCATGCTGCGCGACATCTTCCGCCAGTTGGGTTCCAGCGCGCTCAAGCAGGAACTGGTCGATCTCAAGGATGCGCTGGAGCAGCGCGGCCTGAAGCTGGGCGCCCGCAAGGTCTATGCCGAAACCTTCGAGCGCCTGCGCACCGTGGCGACCCGCGCCCAGGCGCAGGCCGGAGAGATCCAGTCCATGCTGGGCGCGACCTTCAAGGAACTCAATGCCGAGTTCGGCTTCTCGCTGCAGGCTCCGGCCCAGCTGGAACTGGCCGAGTTCGGCGGCGACCTGCAGCGCATCGAGGCCAGCTACACCCAGTACCTGGGCCTGGGCCACGCGCTCAGGCGCAGCAATCCTGCGTTTGCGCAGCGCCTGATCAAGGCGCTGGCGATGCGGTTGCGCACGGTGTTCGAGTCTGCGGCCAACGACGTGGACATGTGGAGCAAATCCGCCACGGCCCAGCTCGATGCCCAATTGAAGGAGCGCAAGCGCAGCTTTGCCCGCCGCATCGAAGCGGTGGACCGCATACAGAATGCGGCCTCGGGCCTGGTGGAGCGCATTGCCGAGATCGAGACCGCCGACGAACAGCTCACGGCCTTGCAGCTGCAGCTGGGGCAGGCCACCATGGAACTGCTGCAACCCCTGTCCCCGACGCCCGCCTTCCCCGGCCTGGCAAAGGCTGCGCAGGAAACTTCACTGACTGCTTGATATCTTGACCTTTCCCTCGATTGCCACGCCCATCGTGCAGTGGCAGGCGTCGCATGGACGCAATCACCTGCCCTGGCAGCAGACGCGCGATCCCTACCGTGTCTGGCTCTCCGAAATCATGCTGCAGCAGACCCAGGTGAGTACCGTGCTGGGCTACTACCAGCGCTTTCTCGATGCCTTCCCCGATGTCGCCAGCCTGGCGGCTGCACCGCAGGACGCGGTGCTGGCGCTGTGGAGCGGCCTGGGCTACTACAGCCGCGCGCGCAACCTGCACCGCTGTGCCCAGGCCGTGGTCGAGGACTGGGGTGGTGCCTTTCCCGGCAGGGCCGAGGATCTGGCCACGCTGCCCGGCATAGGCCGGTCCACGGCGGGCGCCATCGCCTCCTTTTGCTTTTCCGAGCGTGTGCCCATCCTCGATGCCAACGTGCGGCGCGTGCTCACGCGCGTGCTGGCCTTCGATGCCGATCTGGCTGTTGCGAGGAATGAGCGCGAACTGTGGGACCTGGCCCAGCAGCTGTGCCCCACCGAGGACCTGCAGCAGGCCATGCCCCGTTATACCCAGGGCCTGATGGACCTGGGTGCCACCATCTGCACGCCGCGCAAGCCCAGCTGCCTGGTCTGTCCGCTGCAGCCGCAGTGCCGGGCAGCCCGCTTTGGCAATCCCGAAAACTATCCCGTGCGAACGCGCAAGCTCAAGCGCAGTTCCGAGGCCTGGTGGCTGCTGATCGCCGTGGACGGGCAGGGCCGCGTCTGGCTGGAGCGCCGTCCGCAGCAGGGCATCTGGGCGGGGCTTTATGCGCCACCCGTGTTCAACGGGCGCGAGGCACTGGAGCAGGCGGTGGCACAGCATTGGCCAGGAACGGCGCCCCTGGACTGGACCGATCTGCCCGCCTTCCTGCATGTGCTCACCCACCGCGATCTGCACCTGCATCCGGTGCGCGTGCGCGTGCAGGGCGGCGGCATCGATGCCGCCCCGCCGGACGGCCAGGGCTGCTGGGCCGATGCCGGAGCCTGGGCCGACATGGGCCTGCCAGCCCCCGTGCGCAAGCTGCTGGATGCGCAATTTGCGGGCTGAGGCCACGGCCGGCCCGGCTGGCTAGAACCTGCGGCGCGGCAGCAGCAGGGCGCATCGCAGCAGCATCCAGGCCAGCCACTGTTCCCGTGCGCCGGGCGTGCGCCTGGCGCGTGCGGTGGCGTCGGCAATGTGCAGGCGCAGGGAGCCAAGGGCATGGCGGTCCCCGCTTTGCACGGCCTGTTGCCAGGCCTGTTCGCAGCGCTGGCGCTCCAGCGCCTGATTGTCCGGGCTGCGGATATCGCTGATGGCGGTGATGGTGCTCATGGCTGCAGCGCTCCCACGGTGGGTGGGGTGCCCGCGTCTTCACTGGAGCGGTCGCCATCCTGCCGGCCGAAGGCATACCAGTCCACATGCCGCGTGCAGACCATGATCAGGGCCAGCACCGCGAACAGCGCGATCGATCCCACGATGAGCGCGCTTTGCTCCAGTTGCAGCAGCACGTACAGCAGGCCGTAGAGTGCGGCGATGCCCGCCGCAAACGGCAGGCCGCGGCGCAGGCTGCCCAGGATGTGGCTGGCGTAGTAGGCCAGCAGCAGCACGCAGGCCGAGGCGGCAATGCCGTAGGCGCTGGCAAATCCCATGTGCTCCGACAGGCTGATCAGCAGCAGGAAGAAGCTGCACAGCGCCGATCCCACCAGCAGGTACTGGATGGGATGCACGCGCAGCTGCTTGAGCACCTCGAACAGGCCGACGGCCACGAAGGTCAGCACCACGAAGAGCAGGCCGTACTTGGTGGCGCGGTCGCTCAACGAGTAGGCGTTGATGGGGTCCACGAAGTCGGTGTCCAGCGATTCCAGGCAAGGGCCGCTGTTGGGGGCATGGGCGGTGGCCGCGTATTCCTCCATGTCGCGGCGGCCGGGCTGGCACAGCGGCTGCTGGTCGGTGAAGGCCTGGCGTGCGGACGAGGCCAGGGCCGAGAGGTTCCAGCTGGCTTCGAAGCCCTTGTCGCTGATCTCCCGCCGGTTGGGCAGAAAGCTGCCACCGAACGAGGGATGGGGCCAGTCGGCCGACAACTGGACCTGGCTGTGGCTGCCTAGCGGCACGAAGGCCAGCTTTTCGGTGCCCACCAGTTCCAGGGCAATCTTCAGTTCAAGGGGCCCGTCCTTCTTGAGCAGGGCCGGCGCCAGTTCCGCCTGCAGGCCCTGCGAGTAGCGCTCCAGTGATGTGCCGGGGCCCACGTCCAGGCTCTTGCCATCGGCTTCGATGGTGGCCGAGCGTATGCCGCGCGGATCGGTGAGCGACAGCGCCACGCGCAGTGCGCCGCAGCGCACGGTCTGGTTGGCCGCCGTGTCGATGGAGGGCTTTTCCAGGTACTGGGCGGCGTTCGTGAAGCTGGCGCTGATGCTGTCCTGCATGGCATAGGTGCTGACCTGGTGCAGGCCGCGCGAGCGCTCCTCCATGCGCGCCGTGGCCTGGTGGCGCAGTTGGTCGGGCAGCAGCATGCGCTGGAACTGGCGCGTGGTCCATTCGGTCTTGCTGCCTTTTTCCAAGCCCGTGGTCTCGGTGCAGTTTTGCACCAGCACCGGGCCCATCAGCGTCTGGCGGCCAGCCAGGCTGGCGACCACGCCCTGCACGGCGTTGTCGCGGTTGCGTATGCGGTCCCGCACCACGTCGTGTATCAGGCCCAGGCCCAGCATCAAAAGGCCCAGCATGACCAGCAGGGCCACGCCTTTGGCAAGCAGTCGGTTCTTCATTCCACATCCCGTTCGTTGATCGTGGATGCAGTCTGGGCGGGGGCTGTGTGGCCGGAATGAAGTGTGTGAAGCGGGTGTGAAGTCGGATTCGCAGGGCCGATATGGGGGCGTCAGTGTGCCCGCAGTGGCCAGTTCAGCGTGACACGCAGCCCGGGCTGGGCGTTGGTGGCCTGCATGCTGCCGCCGTGCAGCAGCATGATGCGCAGCACGATGGACAGGCCCAGTCCCGTGCCACTGCGCTCCCCGTTGGGGCGGGGGGTGGTGAAAAAGCGCTCGCCCAGCCGGCCGAGTAGCGCCTCGGGCACGCCGGGGCCGTGGTCACGCACGCTGACGCGGCCGGGCTCCAGGTCCACGTGGATGCTGCTGCCCTCTGGGGCGAAGTCGATGGCGTTGCTCAGCAGGTTGCTCAGGGCCAGCACCACCAGGTCCTGCTCCCAGGGGCCGCTGCTGTCCTGGCCTCGCAGTACCAGCTGGATGCGGCGCTGGTGCGCTGCGCTGTGGACTTGCGCCATGGCCTGTTCGGCACAGGCCTGCAGGCTGCAGGCCGTGTGCGGGTGCAGGGCGCGGCGCTGCTCCAGCTGGCTCAGGCGCAGCAACTGGTCCACGAGGTTTTGCAGGCGCTGGCATTGGTCCACCACCTGGCGCGCGAACAGTTCGCGGTCGGCCGATGGCAGGTCTTCCTGCAGCAGCTCGCCTGCGCCCCGGATGGCAGCCACGGGGCTCTTGAGCTCGTGCGTGAGGGCGCGCACATAGCCTTCGATGTAGTCGCGCCCTTCCAGGCGGCTGCGCATGTTTTCCATGGCGCGGGCCAGTTCGCCCAGCTCGCCGGGCATGCGCGGGGCTTCGGGCATGGGCGGGGCGGTGGTGGGCGAGGCGGCCTCGTTGAGCGTGGGCGCCTGTACCTGCTGGGCATAGCTGCGCAGGCGCCGCACATGGATGACCAGCCACCAGGTGACGGCAAATCCCACGCCGGCCGACAGCAGCAGGAACAGCAGGCCGCCGCGCAGCATCTTGCTTTCCGCGCTGTCCACGATCTTCTGCACCGAGTGGGCAGGCTTGGAGGCGGTGAGCACGCCCGCCACGCGGCCATCGACCACGATGGGTGCCGAGACATACATGACGCTGCTGGCCTCGTCGCTCTGCACCTCGCGCGTGGTGCGTGCGCCGTATTCGCCGCGCAGCGTGCGGTACACGTCGCGCCAGCGCGAGTAGTCGGCGCCCTGGTCCAGCCCGGCGGAGTCGAACAGCACCAGGCCCTTCTGGTCCGTGACGGTGACGCGCATGTCCAGGCTGGTCTTGCGTGTGTCCCAGATCCAGACCTTGACGGTCTGGTTGGCATAGGCCTGCATGTGGTGCGCGAAGCGGCTGTCCGCGGGGCTTTGCTGCAGCACGCCGCTGGCCATGTCGTCGCTGGCCAGCGCGGCCAGGGCGTAGGCGGTCTCGACCAGCGTGTCCTCGGTCACCTTGCGCACGCTGGGCTTGACTTCGACCATGAAGACGCGCAGCACGAAGAATGCGGCCAGGCCGTTGATGACGAAAAAAGCGAAGAACAGCCGCAGTCCGAGGCGCATGGCGTGCTGCGGTGGCTCAGCCCGGCAGCGTCAGGCTGTAGCCCATGCCGCGGTGGGTGGTGATGAAGTCCTGCTGCGGCGCCTGGGCGCGCAGCTTGGCGCGCAGGGTCTTGACGTGCGTATCCACGGTGCGGTCCGTGCTGTCGCTGTCCTGGCCCCAGATGCTGTCGAGCAGGAACTCGCGGCTGAGGATGCGCCCGGGGCGCTCCAGCAGGCAGCGCAGCAACTGGTACTCGCGCCGCGTCAGCTCCAGGGGCACGCCCTGCATGCGCACGCGCTGGCCTTGCGTATCGACGCTGAACAGGGCATCGGCCGGCGCTGCGCTGGCCGTTGGCGCGGGCTGCAGGCGCTGCGCACGGCGCAGCAGGGCGCGGGTGCGGGCCACCAGCTCGCGCGGGCTGAAAGGCTTGGTCAGGTAGTCATCGGCGCCCAGTTCCAGACCCAGCACGCGGTCCATTTCCTCGCCGCGTGCGCTGAGCACCAGCAGCGGCACGGCGGCACCGGCCTGGCGCAGCTCGCGGCACCAGTCCAGGCCGTTGCCATCGGGCAGGCCCACGTCCAGCAGCAGGGCATCGGGCGGCTGCGCCTGCCATTGCGCGCGTGCATCGGCCAGCTGCAGGCAGTGGCGCACGGCGATGCCGTCGCGCTCCAGCGCATAGCAGACGGTGCGCGCGATGGCGGGGTCGTCCTCCACCAGCAACACACGCGGGGCGTTCGTCATCGGCAAGCCTTGCATCGCAGTGTTCCGGAGGCGGGGCCTGGCGCTCAGACGTCGTGCGCAAGCAAGTCGGCAGGCTTGAGCGTGGGCCGGCTGTCCAGCGAGCGGTGCCGGCACAGCGTGGGCCAGCGCGGGGCAAAGTGCCGCGCCAGTTCCTCGACCAGGAAGACCGAGCGGTGCTGGCCCCCCGTGCAGCCGATGGCCACGGTGACATAGCTGCGGTGGTTGCTGGCCATCATGTCCAGCCAGGACTCCAGGAACTGCTGGATGTCTCGGCGCATCTGGTCCACGCCGGGCTGCTGGCGCAGGAACTCGGCCACGGGCGCGTCCATGCCGGTCAGCGGGCGCAGCTGGGGTTCGTAGTGCGGGTTGGGCAGCATGCGCACATCGAACACATAGTCGGAATCCGAGGGCAGGCCGTGCTTGAAGCCGAAGGACTGGAAGACCAGCGTCATCTGGCCCACCGGGGCCGCAATCAGCTCCTTGATATAGCTTTGCAGCTGGGACGAGCGCAGGTGGCTGGTGTCGATGACATGCGACTTCTCGCGCAGGTCGCCCAGCAGCTCGCGCTCGGTTTCTATGTCCTGGACCAGGGCGCGGCGGCCTTCGGCGACCGGCCCCTGCGACAGCGGATGGCGGCGCCGGGTTTCGGAGAAGCGCCGCACCAGGGTGCCCGTGGTGGCGTCCAGAAAGACCAGATGGGGCACGACGCCCTGGCGCTGCAGCCGTTCCAGCTGGCCGGGCAGGTGGGGCAGTCCGCCGGCGCTGCGCGCATCCATGGCAATGGCCACCTTGTTGCTGTGGCGGCCGTGCTCCAGTTCGACGAAGGCGGACAGCAGCTCGGGGGGCAGGTTGTCCACGCAGTAGTAGCCGGCATCCTCCAGCGCATGCAGGGCGACGGATTTGCCCGATCCGGACATCCCGGTGATCAGCACGATCTCAAGCGACATGGCATCAGCCTCCATTGGTATTGCGCGCGCCGTTGGCCGCGCGTCCCGGCTTGGACCGTGTGCGGTCGGCATCGGCCTGGGGCCGCTGCCGGCCGGCCCGTCGCGGGGGTGGGCGGGGTGCAGGTGCCTGGCGCGCCATGGCCAGCATTTCGCGGGCATGGGCCATCGTGGTTTCGGACTGGCGCTCGCCACCCAGCATGCGCGCCAGCTCTGCCTCGCGTGCGGCGCTATCCAGCGGCTGCACGGTGCTGAGCGTGCCTTGCCTTGCGCGCTGCTTGGCCACCAGATAGTGCTGGTCGGCGCAGGCGGCAACCTGCGGCAGATGGGTGACGGACAGCACCTGCCGCGATCGGCCCAGTGCGTGCATGAGGCGGCCCACGGTTTCGGCGACGGCGCCGCCCACGCCCGAGTCCACCTCGTCGAAGATCAGCGTGCCGGCCTCGCCGAGCTCGCTGGTGGTCACGGCAATCGCCAGCGAAATGCGCGACAGCTCGCCGCCCGATGCCACCTTGGCAATCGGCTTGGGACTGGCCCCAGGATGGCCGGCGACCAGGAAGGCCACGCTGTCCACGCCAAAGGCACCGGGGGAGTCGGCCGTGGACAGGGCGGCCTCGAACAGGCCGCCTTCCATGCCCAGGCCCTGCATGGCCTGGGTGATGGCGCGCGACAGGCGCGGCGCGGCCAGGGCGCGCTGCTGCGACAGCACCCGGGCGCTGGCCTGGTAATGCTGCTGCGCGGATTGCTCGGCAGCATGCAGGGCCTCGATGTCCACGGCGGCGTCCAGCTGCTGCAGCTCCTGGCGCCAGCCGGCCAGCAGTGCCGGCAGTTCATCGGGCGTGCGGCGGTAGCGGCGCGCCAGCTGCATCCACAGCGACAGGCGTTCATCGAGCTCGGCCAGGCGCTCGGGGTCCAGGTCGGCGCGGCGCAGATAGCTTTGCAGCGAATGGCGCGCATCCTGCGCCTGGGCCATGCATGAGGCCAGCACGTCGGCAATGTTCTGGAAGTCGGGCTCCAGGTGCTCCTGGTTCTGGATCAGGTGGCTGGCGCGGCCCAGCGGAGTGATCACGCCGGCCTCGTCGTCCTCCAGCATCTGCAGCGTGGTCTGGGCGGTGTCGATCAGGGTCTGGGCGTGCGACAGGCGCGTGTGCTGGGCATTGAGCTCGTCCCACTCGTCGGCCTGCGGGGCCAGCTTGTCGAGTTCGGTGATCTGCCACTGCAGCCGCTCGCGCTCGCGCTGCAGGCTGTCCTGAGCGGATTGCGCATGCTGCAGCGCCTGCCGGGCCTGGGACCAACGGCTCCAGCAGCCCTGGACCTCGCGGCTGTCGATGCCCGCATAGGCGTCCAGCAGCGCGCGCGCCGCATCGGGCCGCGTGAGGCTTTGCCAGGCATGCTGGCCGTGGATGTCGATCAATTGCTCACCCAGGGCGCGCAGCTGCGTGGCCGTGGCTGGTGTGCCGTTGATCCAGGCGCGGCTGCGGCCCTGGGTGTCCACCGTGCGCCGCAGCAGCAGGCCGCTGTCCTCGCAGGCCAGGCCTGCGGCCTCCAGCCAGGGGCGCAGCCGCGCGCAGCCGTCGAACTCCACGCAGATGTCGGCCTGGGTGCAGCCTTCGCGCACCACGTCGGCGTCGGCGCGGGCGCCCAGGGCCAGCTGCAATGCGTCGATCAGGATGGATTTGCCGGCGCCGGTCTCGCCGGTCAGCACGGTGAAGCCCGCATGCCAGTCCAGATCCAGGGCCTGCACGATCACGAAGTCGCGCAGCACGATGCGCTTGAGCGCCATGGTCAGGCGCCTCCCTCGTTCCAGCCCAGTTTCTTGCGCAGCGTGGCGAAGTAGTTCCAGCCCTTGGGATGCAGAAAGCGCACGCTGTGGTGGGCGCGGCTCACGAGGATGCGGTCGCCGTGCTGCAGCGAGGCCAGGGACTGCATGTCGAAATTGGCGCTGACATCGCGCCCGGCCACGACCTCGATCGTGACCTCGTTGGCATCGGACAGCACGATGGGGCGGTTGGACAGGTTGTGCGGCGCAATGGGTGCCATGACCCAGGCGGGGATGGAGGGGTGCATCATCGGCCCGCCGGCGGACAGCGCATAGGCCGTGGAGCCCGTGGGCGTGGCCACGATCAGGCCGTCGGCGCGCTGGTTGGAGACAAAGCGGCCGCCCACCTCGATGCGCAGCTCCACCATGCCCGAGGTGCCGCCGCGGTTGACCACCACGTCGTTCATGGCCAGGGCCTCGAACACGCACTGGCCGTCGCGGATCACGCGGGCGCACATCAGAGGACGCAGGTCCTCCTCGTATTCGCCCTGCAGCATGGGCGTGAGCGTGGCCTCGAAGTCCTCCAGCGCGATGTCGGTGACAAAGCCCAGGCGGCCCTGGTTCACCCCGATCAGGGGCGTTCCGTATTGCGCCAGGTGCCGGCTCACGCCGAGCATGGTGCCGTCGCCGCCGACGACCAGGCCCAGGTCGCAATGCCTGCCCAGGCCATCGACATCGAGGGTGGGGTAGTCTGTGAGCCCTGCGTGCAGGGCCGATTGGGTATCAAGCACGACTTCGCAGCCCTGGCGCCTGAGGAAGTCCGCAATGCGCTCAAGCGCGTTGCTGGCATTCTCGGACGGGGCGCTTGCGCTGGGAGCGTGGTACTTCCCGATCAAGGCAACGTGGCGAAACGTGGACGTCATTTCTGGAAATTACATCATTAAAATCATCACATGCTCGACGAACGTGCCAAGTTGTTGCTCAAAGCGCTGATCGAGCGTTATATCGCTGACGGCCAGCCTGTGGGCTCGCGAACCCTGTCGCGTGCGTCGGGGCTTGAATTGTCGCCTGCCACGATACGCAATGTGATGGCTGACCTCGAAGACCTGGGGTTGATCATCAGCCCGCACACCTCGGCGGGCCGCATTCCGACCGCCCGGGGCTACCGGCTGTTCGTGGACACCATGCTCACTGCAGACCGTGCCGATATCGTGACGCCCGAGCTCGCGCCCGAGCAGCCGCAGAAAGTCATCGCCAACGCCGCCAACCTGCTGTCCAGCCTTTCCCAGTTCGTGGGCGTGGTGCTGGTGCCGCGCCGCACCTCGGTGTTCAAGCACATCGAATTCGTGCGGCTGTCGGAGCGGCGCTTTCTGGTCATCATCGTATCGCCCGACGGTGACGTGCAAAACCGCGTCATCTTCACCGACGTGGACTACTCGTCCTCGCAGCTGATCGAAGCCTCCAACTTCCTCAACAGCCACTACGCGGGCCTGGCCATGGAAGAGGTGCGCGAGCGCCTCAAGGGCGAGGTGGAGCTGCTGCGCGGCGAGGTGGCCACGCTCATGCAGGCGGCCGTCAACATCGGCACGGAGGCCATGACCAGCGCCCAGGAGGACGTGGTCATCGCGGGCGAGCGCAACCTGCTGTCGGTCAGCGATTTCTCCAGCGACATGGGCAATCTGCGCCGCGCCTTCGACCTGTTCGAGCAAAAGACCCAGATCCTCAGGCTGCTGGATTTTTCCAGCCAGGCGGAAGGCGTGCGCATCTACATCGGCGGTGAAAGCCAGGTCGTGCCTTTCGAGGAGCTGTCCGTGGTCAGCGCGCCCTACGAGCTCGACGGCAAGGTGGTGGGTACGCTGGGCGTGATCGGGCCCACCCGCATGCACTACGACCGCATGATCCAGATCGTGGACATCACCTCCAAGCTCGTCAGCAATGCGCTGAGTCACAAGCGCTGAGTCCTGCGGGTTAGGCTCTACAATAGTTGTTTGCCATGGCCTGCATCCGTGCTGCCTTGGTGAATCAGGGGCCTTAGCTCATGCTTGGTTAGAGCAGCGGACTCATAATCCGTTGGTGCCCAGTTCGACTCTGGGAGGCCCTACCATCCATTGGTATGAAAAGCCTGCCGCCTTTCCGGGCGGCAGGCTTTTTTGCTGGGTGCACGGCGCTGCATGGCGATGCCATCGCCCGGTTGCCAGGGAATGCGGTCGCCGGGTTTTTTGCAGAAATATGGCGCTTTTGTCCGGGAGCCCCAAAACCCGCTGCTACAATGCGAAGCGTTGCGGCTGTAGCTCAGCTGGATAGAGTACTTGGCTACGAACCAAGGGGTCGTGGGTTCGATTCCTGCCAGCCGCACCAAAAAACGCAAAGCCCTGAAGTTGAAAGACTTCAGGGCTTTTTCGTTTTCTGCATCTGCATCCGCATCCCTGGGATGCCAGTCAGGCCTGTTCCGCTTTCGGCAGCACGATGCTGAAGGCGCTGCCCTGGCCGGGCGTGCTTTCTATCTCAAGCTGCCCGCCATGTCGGGCGGCCACGGTGCGCACGAAGGCCAGGCCCAGGCCCACGCCGTCGAGGTGCTGGTGGTGGTCCAGGCGCTCGAACGGCTGGCTCAGCCGGGCGACGGCCTTACCATCCATGCCGGGCCCGTGGTCCCGGATGGTGATGCGGCAATGGCCTGCGTCCTGCTGCAGCAGGCATTGCACCGTGGCGGGGTTTGCCTGATCTGCGCGCGCTCCGTATTTGATGGCGTTGCCGATCAGGTTGACGGCCGCGCGGTGGAGCATGCCCGCATCGCCCAGCACGGGGCATTCCTGTTCGGGCAGGTGGAACTCCAGCTGCACGTGGGCCGCAGAGGCCTGGGCCCAGCAGCTTTCCACGGCCTGGTCCAGCACCAGGCCCAGGTCCAGCCGTTCCCGGCGCAGCGCCTGCTGCTGGGCGCGTGCCAGGTGCACGAAATCGTCGGCCAGCTGCAGGGAGGCCTGGGCATAGCCTTCGATGCGCGGCAGCAGGAGGCCGAGGTCGGGCGCCTGTACGGCGCCGCGCTGCATCTCCAGCAAGGTGATGATGGATGCCACGGGCGCACGGATGTCGTGCGAGATGAACTGCATGGCCAGGTCGCGCTGGGCCTGGGCGCTGCGCAGATCGCTGATATCGACCAGGGTGATCAGCCAGCCCGTGGTCGGCGGTGCCTCGAAGGTCTGGGTCAGCAGCATCAGGCTGCGTCCCATGGGGTCGCGCCCCTCGCTGCTGGGCGGCAGGCCGTGGGTGGCAAGTGCCTCGGGCGTGAGCAAGGGCTGGCCGGCGGATGCGCCGGCTGCCGTCTCCAGTGCCCGCAGACCATCGAGCAGCCGGGGCAGGGCATCGCCGGCCCTGAGGCCATGCCCCAGGCTGCGTGCATAGGCGTGGGCTGCGGCATTGGCCAGCAGCACATGGCCCTGCCGGTCGCAGACAAAGGTGGGCGAGGGCAGCTGGCGCAGGCTTTCGCTGACGAAATGGTGCAGGGCGCGCAGTTGGCGCGAAGCCTGCTCCACGGCCGCGATGCGCTGGTCCAGCAGGTCGCCGCCCAGGCGCAGCGCGGTGGGCAGGCCCTGCCCCTGCAGGTCGCGCAGTTCCAGCGCCAGAAAGCGCGCGGCGGCGCGCAGGCGCAGCCAGCTCCATAGCGGATAGGCCAGGGCCAGGCCCAGCAGGCCGGCTGCAGGCGCCGTCTGCACCTGCCACAGGCGCGGTGCAAGCCCGGCCAGCGAAAGGCAGGCCAGGGCCAGCAGCGCGCAGGCCAGCATGCCGCCCGACGGGCCCAGCCAGGCCAGGGCCAGCAGGGCCAGCAGCACGGCTGCCGCATTGAGCGCGCGGTTGAGCGTGGCCGACGCGGGATGCACATGCGAGCCCTGCAGGCTGCCGTTGAGCACATGGGCCAGCATCTCCACGCTGGAGATGGGCCGCGCGCTGGTGCCCAGCGGTGCGGTGAAGCGGCTGCCCAGGCCGGTGGCCGTCGTGCCGATGAGCACGTATTTGCCGCGGAATGCCGCTGCAGGAATGCGGCCGCGCAGCACGTCGATGTAGGAATAGGTGGTGAAGGGCGAGCGGTCCCTGGCGCCTTGCTCCGGCCTGGCCTGTGCAAAGGCAATGATCTCCTGCTGGCGGCGTTGCCAGGAGGGCGAGTCGGGGTCCATGGGCGGCACGGGCTCCGGGCGGGCGCATGCGCGGCCGTTCTCGCCCACGCAGTGCAGGGCCAGCGCCATGTGCCACCAGGGCTGCTGCGCACTGCCTTCTATGGCATGGAAGCCGCGCACCGCGCCATCGGCGTCCACGGGCAGCTGGGTATGGCCCAGCGCCGCTGCGGCCTGTGCGAAGGCCGGCAGCGGGCCGCTGCCTGGCGCCACGGGCAAGACGGTGCGGCCGCTGCGCTGCAGAACGCGCGCCAGCAGCAGGTCGTCGCCGGGGTAGTCCAGGTCTTCCTCGCTGAGCATCACGTCCAGGCCTATGGCGCGCGGCGGTGCCTGGCTGATGCGTTCCAGCAGGCCGGCGTGCAATGCGCGGCGCCAGGGCCAGCGGCCAATGGCGTCGATGCTGGCATCGTCGATGGCGACGATGACGATGTCCTGCGATGCCTTGGGGCGGTGCAGCCAGCTGGCCGTGTCCTGTACGAAGCCGTTGATGCGGTCGAGCTGCCCGTCGCCGCTGAGCCAGAACACCAGGGACAGCAGGCCCGCCGCTAGCAGCAGCCAGTCTCGCCGCAGTCCACGGCCACGCGCAGGCGCTGGCTGCGCCGGCGTGGCGGGGCTGTCAGGCAGAGGCGGCTGGGTGGACAAGCGCGGTCAGGGAATGAACGGGCACGGCTACTGGCGCTGCAGGCGCTCTCCGTTGCCCGAATGCATCATCTCGCCGCTGGCATCGACGATCCAGCTGCCGGTGCGGAACTGGCGCGCGGCCGAGAAATCGCTGCGCAGGCCGTTGGCATCCTCGATCTGCAGGCGCAGGTAGTAGCTGCCTGCGGGCAGCTCCTCGGTGCTCCACTGCGGCTGGTCGGTCCAGAGGTCCACCAGCGGCGCGGTGAACTCCTGGTCGCGAGCCACCATGACGTGGTAGCGCTGGCCGGGCTCGCCGCTCCAGCGGATCTGGCGGCTGCCTTCGGCCGGGCCGTCGCCCATCTGCAGCGCGCTGGCCGAGGGCTGGGGAGGAACGGCCGCCAGTTGCATGGCCTGGGCGGCGGCAAATGGGCCCTGGTCGGGCTGTCCATCGGCCAGCGTGCGAATGCTGGCGGCACGCCAGAGATAGCGTCCGGCCGGCAGGCGGGCCAGCGTGGTGGCGGGCAGTGTGCAGTCTTTCAGGTCGCGTGCATCGATGGCGGGTTCGGCAAAGCCGGCCTGCACATCGGTAGAGACGACCTGGATGCGGTAGCGCGCGGCGCCCACGACCTGGGTGCATTGCAGGCTGGCGCGGCCCAGGCCCACGGTGGCGTCGGCCTGGGGGGATTCATACAGCGGCGGCACGGGATGGGCCTTGACGCGCAGGGCGCGGCGGCTGGCGGCGCCCGGAATGCCCTGGGCATCGATGCCGCGCAGGGACAGCACGTAATCGCCGTCCTCCACGCCCGCCAGGCGCAGCGGCGATGCCGTGGCCTGGAAGCTGGCGCTGCGCAGCACCTGGGTCATGTCCGCATCGCGCGACAGCTGTAGCTGGTAGCGCACGGCGCCCGGCAAGCCAGGCAGGGGCAGGCTTATCCAGTTGGCGTCTTCCGCCAGCGCGGGCCACGCCGTGATGTCGGGCGCACCCAGCATGGGGCGGGGCTCGCCTACGCGGCCATTGGCGGCCACGGCCACGCCCTGGCCCGGGCGCAGCAGCGCATCGCCAGTGTTCGCGCTTGAAGCGTCGGAGCCCACGGCGACGGTGCCTTCATCGACGGCCGCCGCCGTGCTGCCGGCGGCATCGGCCTGGACCAGGAAGCGGGTGCCGCGCACGCTGGTCGATGCAGCGGGCGTGCGGATCTCGAAGCGGCGCTGTGCGTTGCCGGGCTCGGGCGGCACCGAGGCCTCGACGCCGCCCTCGCGCAGGTCCAGCACGGACTGCAGGCTGCCGGCACGGCCCTTGCGGCGCATCTGGCGCAGCACCACATCGGACTGCGACTGCACGCGCACCAGGGAGCCATCGGCCAGGCGCACGGCGACGAATGCGTCCGGGGCCAGCTGCAGGCGCTCGCCTTCCTGCAGCGTCTGTCCCTTGCGCAAGGGCTGGCCCGCATCGTCTCCGGCCACGCCCTGCGTATCGGCCAGATGGTCCAGCGGGCGCGTGCTGCGTGCATCGCCCTGCACGAATTCCACGGAGGCCACTGCGGCGCGCAGCAGGCGCACGGGAATCTCCAGCACGGAGCCGGGCCGCAGGCGGTAGGGATTGGACACGCCGTTGTGCTGCTGCAGGTCGGTCCACTGGCGGGCATCACCCAGGTAGCGGGCCGCCAGCTGCTCCAGCGTGTCGCCGGCGACGACCCGGTGTGCCATCGTGTCGCCGTTGCGGCCCACGGGTTTGATCTGGGCCTGTGCGCCGCCCAGGCCAAGCAGGCCGAGAGCGGCCAGCATGCAGGCCCGCGATACGGGCCTGCCCAGGGCGGCAGGCATGTGTACGGTCATGATGCCTGCTGCAGCGCCTGCAGCGCTGCGTCGGGCACATCGAGGCGATAGCCATAGCCGTACACGGCACTGATGGCGTAGGGCTGTCCGGCGCGCAGGTTCAGCAGGGCGCGCAGGCGCGAGATATGCGTGTCCAGCGAGCGCGACTGCACTTCGGCGTTGTGTCCCCACACGGCTTCGCGCAGGTGCTCGCGCGACAGCAGCCGGCCCTGGTTCTGGAACAGGGTCAGGGCCAGCGTGTACTCGCGGTGCGTCACCTCGATGGGCTGGCCATGCATTTCCAGGCTGTTGGTGGTGGTGAGGAAACGGTAGGGGCCGAACTCCAGCACGCTTTGCGTGTTCACCGGATAGGCGCGGCGCAACAGGGCGGCCATGCGCGCGCGCAGCTCGGCATGGCGCACGGGCTTGACCATGAAGTCGTCGGCGCCGCAGGACAGGCCCTCGACGATGTCGGCCTCTTCGCTGCGGTGGGTGATGATGAGGATGGGCAGCTCGCGGCTGACATGGCCACGCGCCCATCGCACCAGGTCCGTTCCTTCCATGTCCGGGAGGTGCCAGTCCACGATCAGCAGGTCGAAGCTCTCGCGGCGAAGCTCCAGTTGCAGGGCCGAGCCCGTCTGGTAGGTGTGGCAGCTGTGGCCCGTCTCCAGCGCGACCTGACGCAGCATCTCCAGTTGCAGCGGATCATCGTCCAGAGCAGCTATACGCATCCAAATGTCCTTTCACGCACGCGCCGCAATCCCGGCGCCGAGCCCGCGGGCAAGACTGCCCGCAAATAGGCGGTTTCTCAAGCGAAGCTTACCCTTACTCTGCGGCATCGCGCAGTTGCTGCAGGGCGGCCAGCACCAACTGGGGGTCTGCGGGCTGCAGCCGGGGCTGCAGTGCGGACAGGGCCGCCTCGCCTTCCTTTTGGAGCTGGCCAATGGCCTGGCCGGCTTCCTTGGGGGCGTCGAAGCCCAGGCTTTGCAGCAGCAACTGGCCGTCGGCGGCGACGAGCTTGAAGTAGAACTTGCCGTCGGCTTCGCGGTATTGCTTGAACTGGGGCAGGGCCTGCCTGGCGGCCTTGGCCTTGGCGGCCACGGGCGCCTGTGCCAGGCTGCGCAGGCCGACGGCCGAGCGCAGTTCGCGGATCAGGGGCAGGGTCTCGCGGCGGGCCTTGGCGGCGCCGGCCTGCAGGATGTCCTCCAGCTCGGCAGGGTGGGCCACCAGGTGCTCGTAGCGCTCGCGCATGGGCGCCAGCTCGCGGTCGATGCGCTCGAACAGCTGCTGCTTGGCGTCGCCCCAGGCAATGCCTTCGGCGTATTGGCGGCGCAGTGCCTCGGTTTCCTCTTCGGTGGCAAAGCCCTGGTAGATCTGGAACAGGGCCGAGCCCTCGACTTCCTTGGGCTCGCCGGGCGTGCGCGAGTCGGTGGTGATGCTGCCGATGAGCTTGCGCAGCTGCTCGCGCGAGGAGAACAGCGGGATGGTGTTGTTGTAGCTCTTGCTCATCTTGCGGCCATCCAGGCCGGGCAGCGTGGCCACGTTCTCCTCGACCTGCGCCTCGGGCAGCGTGAAGAACTCGCCGCCGTAGATGTGGTTGAAGCTGGAGGCCATGTCGCGCGTCATCTCGATGTGCTGGACCTGGTCGCGGCCCACAGGCACCTTGTGCGCATTGAAGGCGAGGATGTCGGCCGCCATGAGCACGGGGTACATGAACAGGCCGGCGGTCACGCCGTCATCGGTCTCGGTGCCGTCCGCGTGGTTCTTGTCCACGGCCGCCTTGTACGCGTGGGCACGGTTGAGCAGGCCCTTGCCGGTCACGCAGGTCAGCAGCCAGCACAGCTCGGGGATCTCGGGAATGTCGGACTGGCGGTAGAAGGTCACATGCTCGGGGTCCAGCCCGGCCGCCAGCCAGCTGGCCGCGATCTCGATGGTGGAGCGCTGCACGCGTGCCGGGTCCTGGCATTTGATCAGGGCGTGGTAGTCGGCCAGGAAGTAGAAGTTCTCGACCTCGCGCGAGCGGCTGGCCGCGATGGCCGGGCGCAGCATGCCGGCATAGTTGCCGAGGTGCGGGGTTCCGCTGGGAGTGATGCCGGTGAGGAAACGGATGGTGCTCATGACGGGAGGCTTCGACAGGCAAGAAAGAAAAACAGGGAGCCGCAGAGACAGCCGGTGGGCCGTTCTGCAGCGCGTTCAGCGCAGCAGCGCGATCAGCGGGGTCAGCGCGAAGTCGATCACGGCGTAGCCCAGGTCCATCAGCGGGCGCAGCCACAGGCTGCCGACCACGCCGGCGATGACCAGGCCCATGACGATGAAAAAGCCCCAGGGCTCGATGCGCGCCACCCACTGCGCCTGACGCCAGGGCAGCAGGCCGACAAGGATGCGGCCACCGTCCAGCGGCGGCAGCGGAAACAGGTTGAAGGCCCACATCACCAGATTGACCAGGATGCCGGCGCGGCACATTTCTATGAAAAAGCGCTCGCCCACGCCCGATCCCACCAGAACCACCAGCAGCACGCCCCACAGCAGGGCCTGCACGAAATTGGAGGCCGGGCCTGCCAGGGCCACCCAGATCATGTCGCGCTTGGGGTTGCGCAACTGGTCGAAGCGCACGGGCACGGGCTTGGCGTAGCCGAACAGAAAGGCGCCCGAGGTGGCGAAGTACAGCAGCAGCGGCATCAGGATGGTGCCGATGGGGTCGATGTGCTTGATGGGGTTGAGCGTGATGCGTCCCATCATGGCGGCCGTGTTGTCGCCGAAGTGGCGCGCGGCATAGCCATGGGCTGCCTCGTGCACCGTGATCGCGAAGAGCACGGGCAGGGCATAGATGAGTACGGTCTGGATGAGGTTGGAGATGTCCACGGCGGGCATTGTCTCAGACGCTGGCCACCCTTGCCGCTGGCAGCCGCCAGAGCCCGTGCGCTGCGCTCTGGCCGCGTGGATATGGTGGTTTCCCGCAGATTGGCAATGCCCCATTCTGTGTTGCAAAATGAAACACCGATGAGATGGTTCCCTCAACAGGTTTTTCACCAAGGCCCTCGGGCCATATGTACAAGAGGTGGCACGTGGGCGTACTGGGCTTGGGCAGGCTGCCGATAGGCTGGCGGCTGGTGATTGCGTTCGGCGGTATCAATCTGCTGGTCTTCACGATGATGACGGTCACGGTGTTTTCACTGGGGCAGGCCGAACAGGCGCTGGCGGCCGGGGGAGCGACCACGGTGGCCGAGCAGGCGCTGGTGCATACGCGCTGGTGGGTGCTGGGGCTGGGGGCCGCCGTTTGCGTGCTGGCCCTGGTGGCCTGGTTCAGCCTGCGGCGGGGAATCGTTCAGCCGCTGGGCCAGGCCATCCTGATTGCCGAGACCGTGGCGGCCGGTGATTTGAGCCAGGAGTTCTCGACCGAACTGCAGGGCGACTTCGGCCGCCTGCTGGGCGCGCTGGGCACCATGGAGGACACGCTGACCGAGCTGGTCGGCCGCATCAAGCAGTCCACGGATTCCATCGGCCTGTCGGCTGGCGAGATCGACGCCGGCAACTCCGACCTGTCGCGCCGCACCGAGGCCCAGGTCTCGGCGCTGGCCCAGACGGCCGCCAGCATGGAGCAGCTCACCGCCACCGTGCGCCAGAACGCCGACCGCGCGCATTCGGCCAGCGGCCTGGCCGTCGATGCCTCGTCCACCGCCAAGCGCGGCGGGGCCGTGGTGAGCGAGGTGGTGCAGACCATGGAGGCCATCAGCGGCAGCTCGCGCAAGATCGTGGACATCATCCAGGTCATCGAAGGCATCGCCTTCCAGACCAATATCCTGGCGCTCAATGCGGCCGTGGAGGCGGCGCGTGCGGGCGAGCAGGGCCGGGGCTTTGCCGTCGTGGCCAGCGAGGTGCGCAGCCTGGCCGGGCGCTCGGCCGAGGCCGCCAAGCAGATCAAGGAACTGATCACCACCAGCGTGCGCCAGGTGGAAAGCGGAGCCGGCCTGGTCAACCAGGCGGGCGCCACCATGCAGGAAATCGTGGGCGCCGTGGGCCAGGTATCGGGCCTGCTGGGCGAAATGTCGCAGGCGCTGCGCGAGCAAAGCGAGGGCATCGCCCAGGTCAACGCGGCCGTGGGCCACATGGACAGCGCCACCCAGGAGAACGCAGCCCTGGTGCAGCAGGCCTCGCGCGCGGCCTCGGCGTTGAGCGAGCGCGCCCAGGATCTGGAGCAGGCGGTGGGCGCCTTCAAGCTCGATGACGAGCCCGAGTCTGCGGCGGGCGCGGGGTTCTCGGCAGCGCAGGCCAGGCCCGCGCTGGCCCCGTCCGTTGCCGTGGCGCCCACAGTAAGTTTGCCAAGTTCGCCAAGGCCGCCGCAGCGTACGCCGACGCCTGCGGCCCGGTCGCTGCGGTCGCTGGAATTGGCGCAGCACTGATCTGCATCTCTCTCGTCAGCGTCCCTTCACAACACAAACGCCGGGCTTGCCCGGCGTTTGTCTTTCATGCGGTGCGGAGCATGGCCCCTGCCCGGGCCATCTTCATCAGGCCATCTCAAGGCCCAGGGCGTCCAGGCTGCCCCTTCCCTGGCGCACCACGGTCGGCGGATTGCCCAGGGCCATGGGAACCAGGTCGATCACGGTGGTCGGCTCCGAAGGGCAGGCGCCTGCATCGACGATGGCGTCAAGCTCGTGGGGAAAGCGCTCCAGGATGGCGTCCGCGTCGTGCAGGGCCTCGGTCTCGCCCGGCGGGATCAGCGTGGTGGCGATCAGCGGCTCGCCCAGTTGCTCCAGCAGCAGCTGCGTGCCCTTGCGGTCCGGCACGCGCAGGCCGATGGTCTTGCGCGAGGGATGGCTCAGGCGCTTGGGCACTTCCTTGGAGGCTTCCAGGATGAAGGTGTACGGCCCCGGCGTGGCCAGCTTGAGCAGGCGGTACTGGCGGTTGTCCACGCGCGCATAGCTGGACAGCTCCGACAGGTCGCGGCACAGCAGCGTGAGATGGTGCTTGTCGTTGATCTGCCGGATGCGGCGAAGCCGCTCCACCGCAGGGCGGTCGTCCAGATGGCAGACCAGCGCGTAGCTGGAGTCCGTGGGAATGGCCAGGATGGCGCCCTGGCGCAGCATGTCGGCGGCCTGCTTGATGAGACGGGGCTGGGGATTGTCGGGGTGGGCTTCGAAGCGTAGGACCATGGTGTGCGTTGTTGGCGGGAGGAGCTCAGGCCAGCTGTATGCGCTCGCTCAGCAGTTCCCATACCGGCGTCAGCTGGCCCGGCAGGTAGGGCAGGTCGCCCAGATCGGTGTGCGATTCCTCGGGGCTGTGGAAGTCGCTGCCGCGCGATGCGGCCAGGCCGAATTCGCGCGCCATGTCGGCATAGATGGTGTATTCGCTGGGCCGGTGGCTGCCGGTGACGACCTCGACGCCCTGGCCGCCATGGGCCTTGAATTCGGAAAACAGCGCGTATTCCTCGTTGGCGGTGAGCGCGTAGCGGGCCGGATGGGCGATCACCGCCACACCGCCGGCCTGCGTGATCCAGCGCACGGCATCGGCCAGGCGGGCCCAGGTGTGGGGCACGTAGCCGGGATGGCCTTCGGTCAGGTAGTGGCGGAACACCTCGCCCGTGTCGCGGCAGCGGCCGGATTCCACGAGAAAGCGTGCGAAATGGGTGCGTGAGATCAGGCCGGGATTGCCGGCGAAGCGCAGCGCGCCTTCGTAGCTGCCTTCGATGCCGGCCAGCTCCAGCTGGCGGGCCATCTCGCGGGCGCGTGGGCCGCGCCCGTCGCGCGTGGCGTGCAGCCCTTCGAGCAGGGCGGGGTCGTCCGCGTCAAAGCCCAGTCCCACGATGTGCACGGTGGCACCTGCAAAGCTCACCGAGATCTCGGCGCCCGTCAGGTAGTCCATGCCGCAGGCGCGTGCGGCGGCGGCGGCGCGGTGCTGGCCGCCGACTTCGTCATGGTCGGTCAGCGCCCACAGCTGCACGCCCCGGGAGGCGGCGCGTTCGGCCAGTTGCTCCGGCGTCAGCGTTCCATCCGAGACCACGGAGTGGCTATGCAGATCGGCGTTCAGATAAGACTTGGGCACCGGTCCATTGTAGGTGTCGGTGCTTTTCCGAGCCGGGCAGTGCGGCTGGGGGACTTCCCTGAGTGCGGGTTAACAGGCCTCAATAGTGACGGATGCATGACGATGATCAGCCAGGCGCCGTCAAGGGTGGACAAGAATGGTTTCCGGAGCGATGGGCGGCAGGGGCGCCATGGCCTGGCTCCGGCATTGTTATAAAAAAGATCGGTTTTTCCATGAATCTGAATCAAATCACGGTCGCCCAGAAGCTGTGGGCCCTGGTGCTGGGACTGCTGGTGAGCATGCTGGTGGTCAACGGCGGCATCCTGGTCTATCTGCACGGGGTCAACGAGAAGATCAACACCGATGTGATGACCGCGCAAAGCGGCGCCACGCTGGCGCGCGAGTGGCGGCATCTGACGCAGATGAGCGTGGAGCGCTCCATCGTCGCGGCCATGTCGCCCGACGAGACGCTGGCCGCGCAGCAGCGCGCGTTGATGAGCAAGGGCATAGAGCGCATCAACGTGCTGCAAAAGCAGGTGGGCGACCTGCAGCTGGGCACGCAGTCCAAGCAGGCGCTGGACGCCGTGGCGGCCGAGCGCCGCGAGACGCTCAAGGCCAACTCGGCGGCCCAGGAGGCGCGCAAGGCCAGCGATTTCGCCACCACGTTCGATATCGTTGAAAAGCAGCTGCGCCCGGCGGCCGAGCGCTACAACAGCGCGCAGGAAGCCTTCGTGCAGCAACTGGAGCGCCAAAGCGAGCTGGCGCGCGAGGAAGGCGTGGCCCATCGGCGCCAGGCGTACTGGATCGGTGCGCTGGCCAGTGCGGTCATCGTGGCCCTGGGCCTGTTCATGGGGGTGGCCATCATGCGGTCGATCACGCGGCCGCTGGACCAGGCCGTGGCCCTGGCCGACGGCATTGCCGCAGGCGACCTCACGGGCTCGGTGCAAAGCAACCGGGGCGATGAGCTGGGCCATCTGCTGGGCGCACTCAACGGCATGGCGCAGCGGCTGCGCGGCGTGGTGGGCGAAGTGCGCTCTGGCGTGGAGTCCGTGTCCACGGCCTCCAACCAGATCGCCAGCGGCAACCAGGACCTGTCCTCGCGCACCGAGCAGACAGCGGCCAACCTGGAGGAGACGGCGGCCAGCATGGAAGAGCTGACGGCCACCGTCACCCAGTCGGCTGACACGGCGCGCCAGGCCAACCAGCTGGCGGCCACGGCCGCGCAGGCGGCCGAGCAGGGCGGTGCCGTGGTGGCCCAGGTGGTCACCAGCATGCAGCAGATCACGGACAGCAGCCGCAAGATCGCCGACATCATCGGCGTGATCGACGGCATTGCCTTCCAGACCAATATCCTGGCGCTGAACGCCGCCGTGGAAGCGGCCCGCGCAGGCGAGCAGGGCCGGGGCTTTGCCGTGGTGGCGGGCGAGGTGCGCTCACTGGCCCAGCGCAGCGCCGAGGCCGCCAAGGAAATCAAGCTGCTGATCACCACCAGCGTGGACAACGTGCAGTCGGGCTCGAAGCAGGTGGAGCAGGCGGGGCGTTCCATGGAGGAAATCGTCTCCAGCGTGCGCCGCGTCAGCGACCTCATCGGCGAGATCACGGCCTCGTCCACCGAGCAGCGCGACGGCATCGGCCAGGTCAACCAGGCCGTGACCCAGCTCGACCAGATGACCCAGCAGAACGCGGCCCTGGTCGAGGAATCCAGCGCAGCTGCGCTGGCCATGCAGGACCAGGCGCGGCGCCTGTCCGAGGTGGTGGCGGTGTTCAAGCTGGGACAGGAGGGCAGCGCACTGGCGCCGGCCAGGGCACACGTGCCAGCCACCGCGGCGGCACGCCGGCCGGCATCTATCGGCGCAACCGGTGCAACTGCTGCGGTGCGCCCTGCGCCTGCGGCACCCGTACGTCCAGCGCCCGCCGTGCGCAATGCACCGGCGCCCCAGAAGATCCAGCAGCCCGTGGCGAAGGCCCTCGCCAGAACAGCGGCCAAGGCCGGGGCGGACGACGACTGGGAGACCTTCTGAGCGGGAGGAGCGAGGATGCAGGCCGGCGTGCAAGTCAGCGCCGGCCTGCAGGCCTTCGTCAGTTGCGCGGCTTGCCGTAGTCGGGCGAGCGCGGGCCTGGCAGCAGTCCGCGCCGCGCCATGGGCGACAGCAGGCGCTGGTTGGCGATGGAGGCGATCTGCACGCTGCGGTCGTTCATGGTGTCCAGGATCTGGTTGAGCAGTGCCGTCACCAGGATGCCGACCAGTCCGCCGCCTGAGCTTTGTCCTTCGGCGCTGGAGGCCGTGGCACTGCCATCCCACAGCTGGGTGCCGGTGCGCAGGTCCACCAGCCTGGCCTCCAGCGTGACCACCGAGGCGCTGCTGATCACCGCATAGCTGGTGCCGTAATTGCGGATGTTCAGGTACAGGGCCGCATCGGCGCCAAAGATTTCACGGAGCTTGGCCACGGGCAGTTCCTGGGCGTCGTCGGCGCTGACGATGCCGTTCTGGCGGAACATTTCCTCGGTGACAGCCACGGGCAGAACGTAGTAGCCGGCCTCGGCCAGCGGCAGCGTGATCTGGGACAGCACGCCCGCCGGCGCATTCACTTCCGGGGACTGGTTCAGCGCAGGCATGACCAGGATGGAGGCAGGCTTGGATGCCCGCAGCGCCGAATAGTCATAGGGCGCGGTGGTGGCGCACCCGGTCAGCGCCACGGTCATGGCAAGAGCCAGGGTCTTGATGTGATCGGTCAGGCGCATGTCAATTCTTGCGGGCCGTGAAGGTTTGCAGCAGCGTGTCCATGAAGGTGGCGGACTCGGGGAAATGCTGTTTTTCCTCGGCCAATTGCTCCACCGTCTTTTCGTTGTTGCCGGTTCGGGAATAGAGCATGGCCATATGGGCGCGGTAGCCGGGCGGCAGCGCCTTTCCCTCGGCCTGCACCTTCAGGCGGGCTTCTTCCAGCTTGAGCAATTGGTCCTCGGCGCCGGTACTGCCGTCGTCCTTGAGGTATTGGTAGACCTGGGGTTGGTAGTCATTCCAGGCATACAGCGGCTGGCGCGGCGCAGCGCAGCCGGCCAAGGTGGCGCAGATGGCCAGCGCGGCCAGTGCCGTTGCCGAATGGACGGGGCGCTTCATTGCGCGGGCTTCCATGCGCCGCTGTCAATGCCGGCTGCCAGCTTGTCCACGGCTTCGCGGATGGCCAGATCCAGTACCTTGCCGTTGAGCGTGGAGTCATAGCCGGCCGTGCTGCCGAATCCCACGATTTCGCGGTTCGACAGGCTGTATTCGCCCGCACCCTGCACCGAATAGACGACTTCGGAGGTCTGCACCCGGACGATGTTCAGGCTGACCTTGGCATAGGCCACCTGCTCCTTGCCACGGCCGAGCACGCCGAAGAACTGGCGATCCCCGACCACCTTGCGGCCGAACTCGCTCACGTCGCCGGTCACGACATAGGTGGCGCCCTTGATCGACTGCTCCTGCTTGTTGAAGCCCGCTTCCTGGCGGGTCTCGGACATGTTGTCGCGGTCCAGCACGCTGAATCGGCCGCTTTGCTGCAGATGGGTCACCAAGATGGTTCTGGCCTGGCCACCGAGGCGATCGACGCCGTCCGAGAAAATGCCGCGCTGAAAGCTGGAGCGGTTGTCGAATTTGCCCACGGAAATGGGGCTGCGCGGGCCTTGATAGGCGCTGGATGCAGAAGCGGGCTTGGCTGTTTCAAGCGTGCGCGATTGCTCGGTGGTGGAGCAGCCGGAAAGGCCGGCGGCCAGGGTGATGGCAATGGCCGTGCAAGGCCACAGGCGAGAGGTCATGAGTATTTCCCCGGTTTTCTTGGAATGAATTTGCAATAATTTGTTGCAAAAACCGGGGATATTAACCGAGGGGCACCGTGAATGGCGCCCCGGGTCTCTAGGACGCGTCCGAATGCACTCCCTCGATCAGGAATTGCACCTTGCGCTCTCCGCGCCATTCATTGATGTCCATGCGAAAGGCAATGCAGGCCGATGGCGGCAGCGGGTCGGTATGGCCGAACCAGATTCCGTCCACGGTTTCGCCCTGATGGCGCAATTGCAGTTTCAGGTGCTTTTCACCGACCAGGCGCTGTGAGAGCACTTCCAGCTGTTCGCTGAAGGTGGGCGGGGCAAAGCCCTGGCCCCAGACCGCGAGATTGAGCTGCTCGACCATTTCGGGCTTGCGGAAATCCGGGTCCAGCGGTCCGTCGGTCTCTATGCGGCGCGTCAGCGTGGCCGCGTCCAGCCATTCCTGTGCCACCTGGGCCAGGGCCTTCTCGAACACCGCGAAACCGGCCTCGGCAATGGTGCAGCCGGCCGCCATGGCGTGGCCGCCAAAGCGCAGCAGCAGGCCGGGGTGGCGCTTGGATACGAGGTCCAGCGCGTCGCGCAGGTGAAAGCCGGGAATGGAGCGGCCCGAGCCCTTGAGTTCATGCTCGTGCCCCGGCGCGCCGCTGGCGGCGAAGACGAAGCTGGGCCGGTGCATGCGGTCCTTGATGCGCGAGGCCACGATGCCGACCACGCCCTCGTGGAAGTCGGGGTCGAACACGCTGATGGCGGCCGGCGGCGTCATGCCGTCCTCGCACAGGCCTTCGGCCATGAGCAGGGCCTGCTCGCGCATGCCGCCTTCCAGTTCGCGGCGTTCGCGGTTGATGGCGTCCAGCATCTGCGCCAGGTTGGCGGCGCGGCCCGCATCGTCCGTGGTCAGGCACTCGATGCCGATGGTCATGTCGGACAGCCGGCCTGCGGCATTGATGCGCGGACCCAGGGCAAAGCCGAAGTCGAACGTGGTGGCCGCAAAGGCCTTGCGGCCAGCGGCTTCGAACAGGGCCAGCAGGCCCGGCTGCATCTGGCCACGGCGAATCTGCTTCAGGCCCAGGGCGACCAGGCGGCGGTTGTTGGCGTCCAGCCGCACCACGTCGGCCACCGTGCCCAGGGCGACCAGGGGCAGCAGGGCCTCCAGACGGGGCTGGCTGGCCTTGTCGAAGCGGCCGCGCGCGCGCAGCTCGGCACGCAGGGCCAGCAGCACGTAGAACATCACGCCGACACCGGCCATGGACTTGCTCTCGAAGCTGCAGCCGGGCTGGTTGGGGTTGACGATGGCATCGGCCAGCGGCAGGTGGTTGCCGGGCAGGTGGTGGTCGGTGACGACCACCTGCAGGCCCAGGGCCTTGGCCTCGGCCACGCCTTCGACGCTGGCAATGCCGTTGTCCACGGTGACCATCACCTCGGCGCCGGTTTCCTTGACGCGGCGTGCGATGGGCGGCGTCAGGCCGTAGCCGTCCACCACGCGGTCGGGCACCAGGTAGCTGACCTCGGTCGCGCCCAGCATGCGCAGGCCGCGCCAGCCCACGGCGCAGGCGGTGGCGCCGTCGCAGTCGTAGTCGGCCACGATGCACAGGCGCAGGCCGCGCTCTATGGCATCGGCCAGCAGCCGCACGGCGGCCTCCATGCCCAGCAGGCCGGAGGGGGCCAGCAGGCGTGCAGGCGTGTCGTCCAGTTCGTCGGCGGAGCACACGCCGCGTGCGGCGTAGAGCTGGGCCAGCAGAGGGTGGACGCCGGCCTGGCGCAGTGCCGAGGCCTGCTGCGCAGGGATCTCGCGGGGGATGATTTTCATGGGCAATGTGTCAGAGCATGCGGCCCAGGTCGGGCAGGGCGCGGGGGCCGAAAAGGCCCGTCAGCCTGTCCAGCCAGCGCGGCGGGCGGCTGCTCCATGCGATGGCATGGCGTTCGCCGCACAGCGTCAGCGTGAGCGGGTGGCCTGCGCGCACGCGCTCCAGCAGGCGGGCGATGAGCCCGGCGTCCAGCGCCTTCCAGGCCTCGCGCCACGCAGCGGGGTTGCCCTGCAGGGCTGCGGCGTGAAGGTCGTCCAGGCATTGCACGGCGGCCTTGGCGCCGGTGGCCGTGCCGGGCTGCAGGCGCCCGGCGCCGTGGACCCAGAAGGCGTTGATGGGCACCTGGCCGCGCGCGGCGCGGGCGTCGTTGAAGACATGGGTGTAGAGCAGCATCTGCACCTCGCTTTGCAGGCGGTGCAGGGCGCGCGCCTGCTGCGCGTCGGGCAGCCAGGGCCGCACGTCGCGGCCGATGACGCGGTCCATGGAGGCCGTGGCCAGGTCATCGAACAGCGCACCGCGCGCCAGCCAGCGCTGCGGCTGCTGGTACTCCAGCACGATGCCGTCGTCAGCGAACCAGGGCGCCAGCAGGGCCAGCAGCTGGCGGGATTCCTCATCGCTGAGGGGGGTGGTGGCGGGATCGCTCTGGTGGACCTGGTCTGCGCCTATGTGCCAGTGGCAGGGCGTGACATAGGCGCAGGCCTGCGCCGTCTCACCGGCCTGCCAGGCGGCCCAGGCAATCAGGCCCGGCGCATCGGGCAGGCCCAGCGAGCGCGCCAGGGCGCGTTCGTGGGGGGGAGAAAAATCCATCTCCGTGCCGGTCTGTGCGGGCGCGGGCTGCATCAGCGCCAGCAGGGATTGGAGATGGGGCAGCTCCAGTCCGCCCCAGACGGCCGCGACGGCAGCGTCATCCGCTGCATCCGAGGACGGACCGCCGGCATAGGGGATGATCCATTCGGTCTTTTCCTCCAGCGGGGCTTGGGTGGAGGACACCAGGGGCGCGGTCAAAAGCATGGCCGCTATTGTCGGGCATGGGGTGCCGCAGTGCCGGCGCCTTCGTTTTTCCCCTTGGAGCGCGGTTCAGCGCTGGGGCATGTCCCGGGCCGAAGAGACCAGGCTGACCGTGGCGTCCTCGGGGATGGGCGGCATGCCCTGGTTCCAGTCTTCCCAGGCGCTGCGCATGGCGGCCAGACGCTCGGGCGCGCGCGCTGCCTGGTTGGCGCGCTCGCGCTCATCGGCCGCAAGGTCGAACAGGTAGTCGATGCCGTCCACGCGCAGGTATTTCCAGTCGCCATCGCGCAGGGCACGTTGGCCGCGGTGCTTCATGCGCCAGTGCAGGGTGCGCGGGAATTCGGCATCTTCGGCGCGCAGCACGGGCAGCAGCGAGATGCCGTCCAGCGCATGGTCCTCTGGCGCCTGCACGCCGGCGGCATCCAGCACCGTGGCCGACCAGTCCATGCTCATGCAGTGCTGGGGGCTGCTGCGGCCCGGTGCGATCACGGCCGGCCAGTGCGCGATCCAGGGCACGCGTATGCCGCCCTCGGTCAGGTCCATCTTGCCGCCGACCAGGGGCCAGTTGTCGGAGAAGCGTTCGCCGCCGTTGTCGCTGGTGAAGACGATGAGGGTGTTGTCCAGCTGCCCGTTGGCGCGCAGCGCCTCGACGATCCAGCCTATGCCTTCGTCCATGTGGTGGATCATGCGGCGGTACTGGTGGATGTTGCCGCCGTCCAGGTGGGCAATGCCTGCGCCCAGCGCCTCGGCCGTGCTGCGGTCCTCGCGCGTTTCCCAGGGCCAGTGCGGCGCCGTGTAGTGCAGGCTCAGGAAGAAGGGCGCATCGCCTTGGGCCATGCGGTGGACGAAGTCCACGCTGCGCTGCGACAGCAGGTCGGTCAGGTAGCCCTCGTCATGGTGTTCCTCCTCGCCCACCCACAGGTCGTGCTGGCCCGAGCTGCTCAGGTGGGTGAAGTAGTCCACGCCGCCCGACATGGGGCCGAAATATTCCTCGTAGCCCGAGCGCAGCGGGCCGAAGTGCGGCGGGTAGCCCAGGTGCCATTTGCCGATCAGCGCCGTGCGGTAGCCCGCATCCCTGAGCATGGAGGCGACGGTGGGCATGTCCGGCGGCAGGCCCAGCTTCTCGCCCAGCGGCGTGCCGCGTGTCTTGCTGTTGATGGGCTCCTCGGCCGCACCGCGCAGGCGGTACTGGTAGCGCGCCGTGGCCAGGGCAAAGCGCGTGGGAGAGCACACGGGCGAGTTGGCATAGCCCTGGGTGAGCCTGAGGCCGCCGGCGGCCAGGCGGTCGAGCATGGGAGACACCGGGCCGAAGTCGGCCGCGCGGCCTCCGTAGCAGCCGAGGTCGGCATAGCCGAGGTCGTCGGCCACGATGAAGAGGATATTGGGACGGGACATGGAAATGCGCTCTGTGCAGGGTTGTGGGCGGAAAGCGGCGGCGCTCATTCCATCTTCATTCCGGTGGACTGGATCACGGTCCGGTAGCGGTCGGCCAGCGCCTGTATGCGTTCGGCGGCGGCCGGGCCGGTCAGGCCTTCGTAGAACAGGTCGTTGGCGCGCATGCGCTCACGCAGGGCCGCATCCTTCATGGCCTTTTCCAGCGCGGACTGGATTCTTGCGACCAGGGGCTCGGGCGTGGCGGCAGGCACCCACAGGGCGAACAGCACTTCCTGCTCCAGGTCCTTGTGGCCCAGCTCGCCCACGGTGGGCACGCCGGGCACCAGCGGGTTGCGCTGGCGCGTGGTCACGGCCAGCGGCACGACCTTGCCGGCCGCCACCTGGCCCAGCATGGCCGAGGAGCTGATGATGCCGCCGTCCACCTCGCCGGCGAGCACGGCCGTGCTGGCCGGGGCGTTGCCCTTGTAGGGCACGTGGCTGACCTTGGCGCCCGTGGCATGGGTCAGGATGGCCGAGGCCAGGTGGCCCGGCGTGCCGTAGCCGGCCGAGCCCAGCGTCAGGCCGCTTCTCTTGCCCTGGGCGATGAACTGGTCCAGGGTCCTGAGGCCGGTGCGCGGGTTGACGGCCACCATCATTCCCTGCGAGGCGATCATCATCACGGGACGCAGGTCCGTGCCCTTGAAGGGCATGCTCTTGTAGATGAAGGGATTGACGGTGAAGGTCGTGTCTATGCCGACCAGCAGCGTATAGCCGTCGCCGGGCGCCTTGGCCGCGTTGTCGGTGCCGATGTTGCCGCCCGCGCCGGGCCGGTTGTCCACGACGAAGGGCTGTTTGAGTTCACGCTGCAGTACCTCGCCCAGGCTGCGCGCCAGGATATCGGCGGCGCCGGCGGGCGCGAAGGCGACGACGATGCGCACGGGTTTGGCGGGCCAGGCCGCGGCATCGGCGGCCGCATCGGCCCGGGCGCCAGCGCCGGAGCCCAGGCCCAGCAGAAGGGCCAGGCCGGCCCGCAGCAGAGGGCTGCGCAAGGCATGGGTGGCATGGGTGGCTTGGAACAGGGAAAACATGGTGGCGAACTTTCTGCGCTGCGGGGGCGCCGGGCTTTGCGAGAATCCCCAGGCCGGCTCCGGACGGTGGCTCCCGTTGTCTCCTTTCCGGACGGGGCCACTGTAGAAGTCCCCGCAGCAATTGATCTAATCAACTGTTCCCCGTGAATACCCGTCCCGCTCCCACCTCCATCCAGCAGATGCTGCTGTTTCGCATCAACCGCTACTTCGGTGCAGCGGGCGGCGTGGCCATGCGCATGTGCGAGGCGCATTTCGGCATCACGCGCCGCGAGTGGGGCGTGATGGCCACGGTGGCTGCCAACGAGGGCCTGCTGTCGTCGGAGCTGGCCGAACGCGCGCAGCTGGACCGCGCACGCACCTCGCGCGCCCTCAGCGGGCTGGAGGAAAAGGGCTGGGTGCAGCGCAGCCCCATGCCGGGCGACCGCCGCCGCGTGGCCGTGTCGCTGACGGCCGAGGGGCGGCGCATGTATGGCCTGATCCTGCCGCGCATGGCCCAGATCCACCTGGACCTGGTGTCCGTGCTCAGCGACGAGGAACTCGCACAATTCGATACCTTGCTGGCCAGGCTGCAGCGCCATGCGCTGACGCTGGAAGCAGAGGGCCGCTACGACGCCCTGCCGCGTGTGGACCGCGGACGGCACCGGCGCTGACACGCCGACGGCAAAGCCTGCCGCCATGCAGGGCCTGTGGGCGATGACACAATGCATGCCCATGCAATTTCCCTACGAACTGGCCGTCGGCTGGCGCTACACCCGGGCGGGGCGTGCCACGCGCCGCAACGGCTTCATCTCGTTCATCTCCGGCGTCTCCATGCTGGGCATCGCCCTCGGTGTGGCGGCGCTGATCATCGTGCTCAGCGTGATGAACGGCTTCCAGAAGGAAGTGCGCGACCGCATGCTCAGCGTGGTCTCGCACATCGAGATCTTCGCGCCCCAGGGTGCGGCGCTGCCCGATCTGGAGCGCACCATGCGCGAGGCGCGCGCCAACCCCGACGTGCTGGGCGCCGCCCCGTTCGTCGCGGCCCAGGCGCTGCTGGCGCGTGGCGAGGACATGAAGGGCACCCTGGTGCGCGGCATCGATCCGGCGCGCGAGGGCGAGGTCACCGATGTGGCCGCCACCAATGCCGAAGTGCTCAAGCGCCTGGTGCCCGGCGAATTCAACGTGGTGCTGGGTGTGGAGCTGGCGCGCTCGCTGGGCGTGCGCCAGGGCGACATGGTCACGCTGATCGCCCCGGGCGGCCAGGTCACGCCGGCCGGCGTGGTGCCGCGCCTCAAGCAGATGCATGTGGTCGGCACCTTCGACTCCGGCCACTACGAATACGACTCGGCCCTGGTGATGATGCATTACGAGGACGCGCAGCGCCTGTTCCGCCTGGAAGGGCCGACTGGCATCCGCCTGAAGCTCAAGGACCTGCACGAGGCGCCGCGCGTGGCCATGGAGCTGGCCCACACCATCACCGACCGCCTGCTGATCCGCGACTGGACCCAGCAGAACCGCACCTGGTTCGCGGCCGTGCAGCTGGAAAAACGCATGATGTTCATCATCCTCACGCTCATCGTCGCCGTGGCCGCGTTCAACCTGGTGTCCACGCTGGTGATGACGGTGACCGACAAGCGCGCCGACATCGCCATCCTGCGCACGCTGGGCGCCTCGCCGTCCAGCATCATGGGCATCTTCATGGTGCAGGGCGCCATGGTGGGCGTCATCGGCACCTTCGCAGGCCTGCTGCTGGGCCTGGGCATCGCCTTCAACATCGATGTCATCGTGCCGGCCATCGAGCGCCTGCTGCACGCCAACTTCCTGCCCAAGGACATCTACCTGATCAGCAAGATGCCCAGCGATCCGCAGTACAGCGACATCATGCCCATCGCCGTGATCTCCCTGGTCCTGGCCTTTGTCGCCACCATCTATCCCAGCTGGCGCGCCAGCCGCGTGAACCCCGCCGAGGCGCTGCGCTATGAATGAAGTGAATGTGATGCCCGGTTTCGAAGTGTCCCAGCAGGGCGCTGTGGTCCTGGATGCGCGCGGCCTGACCAAGCGCTTTGCCGAAGGACGGCTCAACGTGCAGGTGCTGGCAGGTGTCGACCTGCAGGTGCGCGCGGGCGAGACGCTGGCCATTGTCGGCGCCTCGGGTTCGGGCAAGAGCACGCTGCTGCACCTGCTGGGCGGGCTGGACGCTCCCACCAGCGGCAGCGTCACCCTCAAGGGCGAGCCCCTGCATGAACTCAGCGCCCAGAAGCAGGGCGCGCTGCGCAACCGGCACCTGGGCTTCATCTACCAGTTCCACCATCTGCTGCCCGAATTCAGCGCCCAGGACAACGTGGCCATGCCGCTGCGCATACGCCGCGACGACAGGGCCGAGTGCATGGAGCGCGCGGCGCGCATGCTGGCGGCCGTGGGCCTGGGCGAACGCATGCTGCACCGTCCGGCCGAACTGTCGGGGGGCGAGCGCCAGCGCGTGGCCATTGCCCGCGCCCTGGTCACCCAGCCGGCCTGCGTGCTGGCCGACGAGCCCACGGGCAACCTGGACCGCAGCACGGCCGACACCGTGTTCCGTCTGATGCTGGAGCTGGCGCGCAGCCATGGCACGGCCTTCGTCATGGTCACCCACGATGAGCAGCTGGCGGCGCGCTGCGACCGCATGGTGCGCCTGGTGCAGGGCCAATTGGCCTGACCGGCAGGCCTGACCGGCAGGCCTGAGTCTGGCCTCAGGCCATGCGCAGCAAGGTGCCCGGCAGGCGCTGGGCGCCTACGGGAAGCACGGCCGCTGCCGGGGCCGACTTGATCTGCGGCGCAGCGGGAACGATGGATGCCGGCAGCGGCTTGCGCTGCACCTGTTCCCTGGATGCATCCGCGACGGCCGCGCTCTGTGCCGTCAGGTCGGCCGTCACCTCGCGCAGGCGTGCCGACTGGGCCATGGACGCCTGCACCACATCGCCCATGATGGCCGTGACCTGGTGCGAGGAGTCCACGATCTCTTGCATGGTGCCGCCGGCCTGGCGCACCTGATTGGCGCCCAGTGCCACCTGCTCCACCGAGGTGTGGATGAGCTGCTTGATTTCCTTGGCGGCGGCGGCGCTGTTCTGTGCCAGTGCCCGTACCTCGCCCGCCACCACGGCAAAGCCCCGGCCCTGCTCGCCTGCGCGGGCCGCCTCCACGGCAGCGTTGAGCGCGAGGATATTGGTCTGGAAGGCGATGCCGTCCATCACGCCGATGATGTCGCTGATCTTGCGCGAGCTGGCGCTGATGGACTCCATGGTGCCCATCACCTCGTGCACCGTGCGCCCGCCCTGCTCGGCCACCAGGCAGGCCTGGCGGGCCAGTTCGTTGGCCTGGCCTGCGTGCTCGGCGCTTTCGCTCAGGCCCTGCATGGCCTCGCCCAGGGTCTGCGCAGCCGTGAAGCGGCGCGTGATATCGCGGGCGTACTTGACCACCTTGAACGGCCGGCCATCGGCGTCGAGGATGGGGTTGTAGCTGGCCTCGATCCAGACCTGGCGGCCGTGCTTGCCGATGCGCAGGTACTGGCCCGCATCGTGCTGGCCGCTGGCCAGCTTGCGCCAGAACTGCGCGTATTCTGGGCTGTGGCGTTCATGGGGCTGGACGAACATGCTGTGGTGCCGCCCGACGACCTCGTCCAGCGTGTAGCCCATGGCCTGCAGGAACAGGCGGTTGGCATGCAGGATGTTGCCCTGCAGGTCGAACTCGATGATGGCCTGCACCTTGGAGATGGCGGCCAACTGGCCTTCGGCGTCGGCGTTGCGGCGCTGCTGCTCGGTGATGTCGGTGGCGTACTTCACCACCTTGAAGGGCCTGCCATGGCGATCGAAGATGGGGTTGTAGCTTGCCTGCAGCCAGACATCGCGCCCGTCCTTGGCAATGCGGCGGTAGCGCCCCGCGTCGTGGATGCCGCTGCCCAGGCGCTGCCAGAACGCGGTGTATTCAGGCGACTCGCTCATCTGGTGGTCCACGAACATGCGGTGGTGCTGGCCGATGACCTCGTCCTCCTCATAGCCCATGGTGTCCAGGAAGTTCTGGTTGGCGGCCAGCACATGGCCTTGCAGGTCGAACTCGATCACCGCCTGGGACTTGTGTATGGCGGCCAATTGCCCGTCAAGCTCCGCCTTGCGGCGTGCGCCACCGAGGTCCAGGATTCGACTCCATGCTGAGCGCTTCATGGGAATTCCTCTCTCCAAAGCATGCCGGCCGGTGATGCGGGAGCCCGATGCGGGGTGTAAGTGTTACTTTATGTATTTTTATGGAGGCGCAAGCCATTCGTGTATTGATTTTGTCAAACGGAGCCGACTCGCAATAAGCCAAGGGTTTGCCCTTGCTCCGGGCCTCGTCTGCCCCTTGGACGGGCGCCGCCCGGGCCGGTGGCATGATGCGGCCATGCCCGCCTGGATAGACACCCACTGCCACCTCGATGCTCCCGAATTCGACGCCGACCGCGATGCCGTGCGCGCGCAGGCGGCCGAGGCAGGCGTTGCGCATCTGGTGATTCCGGCCGTGGCGCGCGAGCACTGGGACACGGTGGTGGCGCTGGCGCGGCGCCATGGCGACAGCTATGCGCTGGGCATCCATCCGCTGTACACGCCCAATGCCCGCGAGCAGGACATTGCCGCATTGCGCGAGACGCTGGCGCGGTTGCGCGGCGATGCGCAACTGGTGGCCGTGGGCGAGATCGGCCTGGACTTCTTCGTGCCCGGGCTGGATGCGGACCGGCAGATCTGGTTCTACGAGCAGCAGATCGCGCTGGCGCGCGAGTTCGACCTGCCCGTCATCCTGCATGTGCGCAAATCCAGCGACCGGCTGCTCAAGACCCTGCGCGCGCGGCCTGTGGCGGGCGGCATTGCCCATGCCTTCAACGGCAGCGTGCAGCAGGCCCAGGCCTTCATCGACCTGGGCTTCAAGCTGGGCTTTGGCGGGGCAGTGACCTATGACCGGGCGCTCAAGCTGCGCGAGCTGGCAGCCGCCCTGCCGCTGGATGCGCTGGTGCTGGAAACCGATGCCCCCGACATTCCGCCGCACTGGCTCTACACCACGGCCGGGCAGCGTGCCCAGGGCCAGGCCCAGGGCCGCAACACGCCGGCCGAGCTGGCACGCATTGCGGACGTGATTGCGCAGTTGCGCGGCATCACGCCCCAGGCCCTGGCCGAGGCCACGGGCCGCAACGCGCGTGCCGCGCTGCGAGGCCTGCCCGCCATGGCCTGAACCAGGCTTGAGCGGAACCTGAACCTGAGCGGTCTTGCCGCCCGCTGCCAGCAGCCCGGCGACCGCTGGGCGACAATGCCGGCCATGTCCTTGACCGTTCCCGACCTGCCGCCCCCCGGCGCCCCGCGCTGGCAGGGCCTGGCGCCGGTGGCCGATGCGCGGACCCGGGCCCTTGTGCTGGGCAGCTTTCCGGGCCTGCGATCGCTGCAATTGCAGCAGTACTATGCCCATCCGCAAAACCAGTTCTGGCCCTTGCTCCAGGCCCTGTGGCCCGGGCATCCGCAGCCCGGCCGCGACGACTATGCGGGCCGCTGCGAATGGCTGCTGGCCCGCGGCCTGGGCCTGTGGGACGTGTATGCCAGCTGCGAGCGCGAAGGCAGCCTGGACAGCGCCATCCGCGCGGCCGAGGTGAATGATTTCGTGGCGCTGCGCACGCATTGCCCGCAGCTGGCGCTGGCCCTGCACAACGGTGGCGAGAGCTACAAGCATGCCGGCCGCACGCAGGCCCTGGGCCTGGCCGCCGTGAAGCTGCCATCGACCAGCCCGGCCAACGCGAGCTGGAGTTTCGCGCGCAAGCTCCAGGCCTGGCGCGAGGCGCTGGCTGCCCATCAATTGCTCTGATTTTTTGACTGTTCCCGACGTGATACGCAAGACCCGCGGCGCCGCCAAGGCAGCCCCATCCTCTTCCTCCAGCGCCACCACCGCCGCAGACATCGAACTGCCCGAAGTCAGCGTCTCCGACGATGGCGATGTGCGCCACCTGCACCTGGGCACGCCCTGGATCCAGGGCTCCATGCGCATACGCGAGCCGTTCGAGATCGAGCTCGAATACGTACAGCGCATGATGGGCTGGCTGCTGTTCATGGAGCCCGCCAGCGTGGCCGGCCGCCATGCCATGCAGCTGGGCCTAGGCGCGGCCGCCATCACCAAGTTCTGCCACAAGAAGCTGCGCATGCGCACCACGGCCATCGAGCTGAACCCGCAGGTGCTGGCCGTGTGCCGCAGCTGGTTCAAGCTGCCGCCCGACAGCGACACGCTGCGCGTGGTGCTGGCCGATGCGGCTCAGGAAATCCGCAAGAGCCAGTGGCTGGGCACGGTCGATGCGCTGGCCGTTGATCTCTATGACCACGATGCGGCCGCGCCCGTGCTGGACAGCGCCGAGTTCTATGCCGACTGCCGCAATCTGCTGACCGAGGACGGCATCATGACCGTCAACCTGTTCGGCCGTACCTCCAGCTACGAGCGCAGCCTGGCGCGCATGGCCGAAGCCTTTGGCGAAGATGCCATGTGGGCCTTCCGCCCCACGCGCGAGGGCAACACCGTGGTGCTGGCCCAGCGCACGCCGCGCGCTCTCGACCCCGCCGCGCTGCAGGCTGCCAGCGCCCAGGTGCAGGCCCGCTGGGACCTGCCCACGACGCGCTGGCCCAAGATCTTCGTGCGGCCCTGGTAGAACGGCCCTGGTAGAGCGGGGCTGGCCGGGCAGGGCGGCCGGCAGGCTTACCATAGGGCGCAGTTCAGCTTCCGGCCCAACGCCATGTCCGATCCGACCTCCACCACGCAGCCCAAACCCGCCGTTGTTCCAAGCAATCCTTCGGGGCCCCTGGACTGGCGCAGGCTGGTGCAGTGGCTGCTGGCCGATGGCGTGATCACGGCCGAAGAGGCCCAGCGCACCGTGGCGCGCTGCTCGCAGGCCGAGAGCACCCAGCATCCGCTGGTCCGGCTGGCCAACGTGGGCGTGGCCCGCGCCGGCGACGGGCGCGCGCTGGACATTGAGGAGCTGACCCAGTACCTGGCAACCCGCAGCGGCATGGCCTACCTGCGCATCGACCCGCTGCGCGTGGACGCGGGCCGCGTCGGCGAAATCATGAGCGCCAGCTATGCCGAGCGCCACAAGGTGCTGCCCGTGCAGGTATCGCCGCAGGAAGTGGTGGTGGCCACGGCCGAGCCCTTCATCGACGACTGGGTGGCCGAGGTCGAGCGCCAGGCGCGCCGCAAGGTGCGCCGCGTGCTGGCCAGTCCGCTGGACCTCAAGCGCTACACGGGCGAATTCTTTGCGCTGGCCAAATCGGTGCGCGCAGCCGAGAAGGCGGGCGGCGCCGCCAGCGCGGCCAGCTTCGAGCAGCTGGTGGAGCTGGGCAACAGCAGCAAGCAGCTCGACGCCAACGACCAGGGCGTGGTGCGCGTGGTGGACTGGCTGTGGCAATACGCCTTCGACCAGCGCGCCAGCGACATCCACATGGAGCCCCGGCGCGAGCAGGGCGTGATCCGTTTTCGCATCGACGGCGTGCTCCACCCGGTCTACCAGGTGCCCATGGGCGTGCTCAATGCCATGGTCTCGCGCGTGAAGCTGCTGGGGCGCATGGACGTGGTGGAAAAGCGCCGCCCGCAGGATGGCCGCATCAAGACCCGCAACCCGCGCGGTGACGAGGTGGAAATGCGCCTGTCCACGCTGCCCACGGCCTTTGGCGAGAAGCTGGTGATGCGGATCTTCGATCCCGACAACACGGTCAAGGACCTGGATGCACTGGGCTTCACCAGCCATGACGCCCAGCGCTGGAACGAGCTGGTGCGCCGCCCGCACGGCATCATCCTCGTGACCGGGCCCACGGGCTCGGGCAAGACCACCACGCTGTACTCCACGCTCAAGCGCGTGGCCACGGAGGCGGTCAATGTCAGCACCGTGGAAGACCCGATCGAAATGATCGAGCCCAGCTTCAACCAGACCCAGGTGCAGCCTCAGCTGGACTTCGGCTTCACCGAGGGACTGCGCTCGCTGATGCGCCAGGACCCGGACATCATCATGGTGGGCGAAATCCGCGACCTGGCCACCGCCGAAATGGCCGTGCAGGCCGCGCTGACCGGCCACCTGGTGTTCTCCACGCTGCACACCAACGATGCGCCCAGCGCCGTGAGCCGGCTGATGGAGCTGGGCGTGCCGCCCTATCTGATCAATGCCACGCTGCTCGGTGTGCTGGCCCAGCGCCTGGTGCGCACGCTGTGCCCGCAGTGCAAGCAGCGCGACGAGGAGACCTCGGCCGCCACGCTGGCCGAGGCCGTGCGGCCCTGGAAACTGTCAGGCAGCTACCAGCCCTACAAGCCCGTGGGCTGCGTGGAGTGCCGCATGACGGGCTTTCGCGGGCGCATGGGCCTGTACGAGCTGCTGACCGTGAGCGAGGCGCTCAAGCAGCAGGTCCACACCTCGCCTTCCATGGATGCGCTGCGCCGCCAGGCCGTGCAGGATGGCATGCGCCCGCTGCGCCTGGCAGGTGCCCTGCGCGTGGCCGAAGGCGTGACCACGCTGGACGAGGTCATGGCCAGCACGCCCTTGCTGGGATGACGGGCAGGCGATTGGTGGGTTGGAGCGTGAGTGCCTGCTCTGGCGCAGGCCTTTGACATGGATGGATCGGGTGCCCCCTGCTGGCACCCTTTTTCATTCATGCGGGTAGGACATGAGGGTATGCCCTTTGTAGGTGGAATCCACATCCAGACACAGTTTTTCTGAACGCAAAATCGCCGGGTCGTGATTCCGTAAGGAGACATTCTCGTGAAAATCAAGAGTCAGAAAGACTTTTTTTCGGGCGTGATGTTTTTGGTTATCGGCCTCGCTTTTGCGATCGGCGCTACCAACTACACCGTCGGCACCGGTGCCCGCATGGGCCCGGGCTACTTCCCGCTGATCCTGGGTGTGCTGATGTCCATTCTGGGCACGGCCATCTGCTTCACCGGCCTGACCAAGGGTCCTTCGGGCGGTGACAAGATCGGTAAGTGGGCGTGGAAGCAAGTGTTCTTCGTCCTGGCTGCGAACTTCGCGTTCGGCGTACTGCTGGTCGGCGTTCCCAATCTGGGCATTCCCCAGTTCGGTCTGATCGTCGCCATCTACGCGCTGGTGTTCATCGCCAGCCTGGGCGGTCATAGCTTCAAGTTCAAGGAAGTGGCAATTCTGTCCACCGTCCTTGCTGTGGGCAGCTATGTGGCCTTCGTGTGGGCACTGAATCTTCAGTTCCCCGTCTGGCCCAGCTTCATCACCGGTTAAGCAGGAGCATCGTCCGTGGAACTTTTTCAGAACCTGGCGACCGGCTTCGGCGTCGCCTTCACTTTCCAGAACCTGATCTACTGCTTCGTCGGCTGTCTGCTCGGTACGCTCATCGGCGTGCTTCCAGGCATCGGCCCCGTGGCAACGATCGCCATGCTGCTGCCAGCAACCTACGCCCTGCCTCCGGTGGCGGCGCTGATCATGCTGGCCGGTATCTACTACGGTGCGCAGTACGGTGGCTCGACCACCGCCATTTTGGTGAACCTGCCTGGTGAATCCTCGTCCGTGGTGACCGTGATCGACGGCTACCAGATGGCAAGAAAGGGGCGAGCGGGACCCGCTCTCGCTGCCGCAGGCATAGGCTCGTTCTTCGCAGGTTGCGTGGGCACCGTGATCCTGGCCGCCTTCGCGCCTCCGCTGACGGAAGTCGCCTTCAAGTTCGGCCCTGCCGAGTACTTCTCGCTGATGACCCTGGGCCTGATCGGCGCCGTGGTGCTGGCTTCGGGCTCGCTGCTCAAGGCCATTGCCATGATCGTGCTGGGCCTGCTGCTGGGCATGGTCGGCACCGACGTGAACTCCGGCGTTGCCCGCTACAGCTTCGACATTCCCGAGCTGACCGACGGTATCGACTTCGTCGTGATCGCCATGGGTGTGTTCGGCTACGGTGAAATCATTGCCAACCTGTCCAAGCCTGAAGACGAGCGCGAAGTGTTCGCCGCCAAGGTGACGGGCCTGATGCCCACGAAGGAAGACTTCAAGCACATGATTCCGGCCATGCTGCGCGGCACGGCCCTGGGTTCTGCCCTGGGTATCCTGCCCGGTGGCGGTGCCATGCTGTCGGCCTTTGCTGCCTACACGATCGAGAAGAAGACCAAGCTCAAGCCGGGCGAAGTCCCCTTCGGTCAAGGCAACATCCGCGGCGTGTGCGCTCCCGAGTCGGCCAACAACGCCGGTTCGCAGACCTCCTTCATCCCGCTGCTGACGCTGGGCATTCCGCCCAACGCCGTGATGGCGCTGATGGTGGGCGCGATGACCATCCACAACATCCAGCCGGGCCCGCAGGTGATGACCAGCAACCCCGAGCTGTTCTGGGGTCTGATCGCCTCGATGTGGATCGGCAACCTGATGCTGATCGTGCTGAACCTGCCGCTGATCGGCATCTGGATCAAGCTGCTGACCGTGCCCTACCGCTGGCTGTTCCCGTCCATCGTGCTGTTCTGCGCGATCGGCGTGTACGGTACCAACAACAACACCTGGGACGTGTGGATGGTGGGTATCTTCGGCTTCGTGGGCTATGTGTTCCACAAGCTGGGCACCGAACCGGCTCCCTTGCTGCTGGGCTTCATCCTGGGCCCGATGATGGAAGAGAATCTGCGCCGGGCGCTGCTGCTGTCGCGTGGCGACTGGAGCGTGTTCGTGACCCGTCCGATCTCGGCCGGCCTGCTGCTCGCCGCCGTGGTGCTGCTGGTGGTGGTGCTGATGCCTGCAGTGAAGAACAAGCGCGAAGAAGCATTCGTAGAGGATTGATCGCCTCAGCGTTGCAACCATGTTGCTTGACGGCCCTTCGGGGCCGTTTTTTTTGGTCAACAAGCGACGCCGGTGGAAAGCTGTTGATCCCGGATGCCTGGGAGCCGACGCGCCCGTGACTGCACAATAGCGCGCAGTCTTTCGAGGTCACGATGTCCCCACTACTGTCATCCCAGCACCCGCAGCGCGTGCTGCTGCACAACGAGATCCACGCCCGCCCGGCCGAGGAGATGCAGGCGCCGCTGGCCATCACCCACGTGGTGATGCTCACCGATGCGGCCCAGCGCGAGGCCAGCCGCGCCCATGTGGCCACCCTGCTGCGCAACCACCATCTGCCGCCGCCCGATGCGGCGACCACCCATGTGCTGATCGACCTGGGCGCCTTTCACCTGCGCTGGGAACTGCACACGGAGTTCGTCTGCTGGACCTTCAGCAAGCCCATGTCGCAGGCCGGCATGGACGATGTGCGCGAGCCCGAAGCCGCCATCGACTACGTGCCGCGCGACTGGCTGGCGGCCTTGCCCGGCCAGTGCCTGAGCGGCCTGCACCTGTGGGCCTTGCAGGAGCAGGCAATCAATGAGCCGCATCTGGTGCGCCACCTGCTGCAGGAAGACACGCTGGTGGGTGCGCGCGTGGCCGGCGATGCGGGCAAGGTCTACACCGACTTCGCCATCCATGCCGATGGCTTCTCGCGCATGCTGCTGCTGGCCGGCGAGTCATTGTCGCCACGCCGCCTGGGGCGGCTGGTGCAGCGGCTGCTGGAGATCGAGACCTACCGCATGGCGGCCCTGCTGGGCCTGCCGGCAGCCCGCCAGGCCGCTGCCGTACTGGCCACGGCCGAGCGCGATCTTGCGGCCCTGGCCCATTCCATCCGTCTTGCCGACCGCGATGCCGAGCCGGCACTGCTGGACCGGCTGACACGCCTGGCCGGGCAGGTGGAGAGCGAGTACGCCACCACGCATTCGCGCTTTTCCGCCAGCGCGGCCTATTTCGAACTGGTGGACAAGCGCATTCAGGACATCCAGGAATCGCGCATCGACGGCATACAGACCATCCGCGAGTTCATGGACCGGCGCCTGACGCCGGCGCGCAGCACCTGCGAATGGGCAGCGCGGCGGCAGAACGCGCTGTCCGAGCGCGTCTCGCGCGTCAGCAGCCTGCTGCGCACGCGGGTGGAGATCGAGCAGCAGCAAAGCAGCCAGCAGTTGCTGGGCGCCATGAACCAGCGCCAGGACATGCAGTTGAAGTTGCAGTCCACGGTGGAAGGCCTGTCCGTGGCCGCCATCACCTACTACTTCACGGGCCTGATCAGCTATCTGGCCAAGGGCGCCAAGACGCTGGGCTGGCCCTGGTCGCCGGAGAGCACGGCGGCCGTCGCCATTCCCGTGGTGGCACTGGGCGTATGGTGGTCGCTGCGCAGGCTGCACCACAGATTGTTCCGTGGCCAGCACGGGTCCGGCACGCACTGAAGGGAGCTCCCGCAGCCCCGCCCCTGCGCCTGTGTTCCCTTGCACCGGCGTTTTCGCGTTTTCACACGTTTGGCGTGAAAGCATCGAAGCCTCGCGCACAATGTGCGCTGCCGTTCTGCAAGGATCGAGCAAGGTTTTTTTTGTTCAGGAGTGAGACATGGATCTGGGAATCGCGGGCAAGTGGGCCCTGGTATGTGGCGCCAGCAAGGGACTGGGCTTTGGCTGTGCCAAGGCGCTGGCGCAAGAGGGCGTGAACCTGGTGATCAATGCGCGCAATCCCGAGGCCCTGCAGGAGGCTGCGTCCAGCCTCGCCGCCCTGGCGCCGCAGGTGAAGGTGCTGGCCGTGGCGGCCGACATCACCACCGAGGAAGGCCGCGCCGCCGTGCTGTCGGCAGCCGGCGGCCCGGGCGTGGATTTCGACATCGTCGTCACCAATGCCGGCGGCCCGCCGCCCGGTGATTTCCGCGACTGGGACCGCGCGGCCTGGCTCAAGGCCGTGGACGCCAACATGCTCACGCCCATCGAGCTGATCAAGGCCACGGTGGACGGCATGGCGGCGCGCGGATTCGGCCGCATCGTCAACATCACCTCCAGCGCCGTGAAGGCGCCCATCGACATCCTGGGCCTGTCCAATGGCGCGCGCAGCGGCCTCACGGGCTTTGTGGCGGGCCTGGCGCGCAGCGGCATCGCGGCCAAGGGCGTGACCATCAACAACCTGCTGCCCGGCAAGTTCGACACCGATCGCCTGCGCACCACCTTCACGGCCGCCGCCAACAAGAGCGGCAAGAGCCTGGACGATGTGCGCCTGGTGCAGCAATCCCAGGTGCCGGCCCGCCGCTTCGGCACGCCCGATGAATTCGGCGCCATCTGCGCCTTCCTGTGCAGCGCGCACGCAGGCTACATGACGGGTCAGAACATCCTGCCCGACGGCGGCCTGTACGCAGGAACCTTCTGATGCGCCGGTGCACTGCCTCCATGAACGGGTCCAGGGCCGGCAAGGCCCGGGAAATGGTCCCTTGCATGGTTGCGCAGTGCCGAGCGGTCCATGGGCAGGTGCAGCCTTGACAGTCCCGTTCCTGCATCGTGGCCAGCGGCCTTGCCGCAGCCTGCCCATTCCAAACGCCATGCAGGGAGCCCGGAGATGACGGGCCAGCCCCATCAGACGGACTGGGCGGCGGCCGACCCCGTCCGCGGGCCCGGCCCGGCAGCGGCCGCAAGCCCTGCGGGCATGCGCCATACCCTGGCGCTGATGCTGGTGCTGCTGACGGTGGCCCTGGCGGCCGCCATGGTCTGGCTGCTCAGCGGCATGCGGACCACGGCGCAGGAAGAGGCTTCGCTGCGCCTGGTGCGCTTTGTGCTGGGTACCGAGGCGGCCATCAGCCGCAGCCTGGAATCCCTGGACGCCCTGGCGCTGGGCGTGGATGAACTGCTGGGTTCGCGCAACCCCGCATCGGCATCGCAGCCGCAACTGCAGGAAATGCTGCACACCATGGTGCGGCAGAACACGCTGGCGCAGCGCGCCTCGGTGCACGATATCCAGGGCCGGGAACTGGCCGCTTCGGGCGATGGCCCGGTCATCGACCTGCCTGCGCAGGCCTGGGAGCGCCTGGCGGGCCAAAGCCGCTCCGAATTGCTGGCAAGTCCACCCTCCGTCGCGCCGCAGGTGCCGGGTGGCGAGCGCATGCTGTACCTTGTGCGGCCCCTGAGCCGGGCGGAGCAGGGCGGCTATGTGCTGATGCAGGTGCCGGCTGCGGCGCTGGGTGCCGTGCTGGCACAGGGCGGTGTGTTGGACGGCCTGGAGGTCACGCTGGAGCAGGGCAGCGGCGAGCTGCTGCTGTCCATGCCCCAGTATGGCGATGTCGCCGCTGTGCGGCTGCTGCCGACGACGTCGCAGCTGCCGTCCAGCGGCGTCATGCACATGGCCGCACGCCTGAGCCGCGTGCCCGCCCTGGTGGCTGCGCATCCGCTGCCCAAGGGACATCTGTGGGTCACGGCCAGCCTGCCCATGTCCTCCGTGCTGGCCGGCTGGCGCGTGGCTGCCTGGCTGATGGTGCTGGCCGTGATGATCTTCGGCGTGCTGCTGGCCGTGCTGGGCTGGACCGTGCACCGCTACATGGACCGCCTGCATGCCGCGCGGCGCCAGGCCCAGCGGTCCGAGCAGTGGCTGGACCAGGCGCTGGACAGCATGGTCAGCGGCTTTCTGCTGCTGGATTCGCAGCAGCGCGTGCTGCGCTGGAACCGCTGCTACGAGGAAATGTTCCCCTGGCACGCGGACCAGCTGGAGCCTGGACGGCCCCTGCAATCGCTGCTCGATTCCTGCCCCAGCGCCGTGGGTCTGGCGGCGGCGCCGGCGCAGGCCGACGAGGCCAAGGACCTGCACCGCCAACTGGTGCTGCGGCCTGGCGTGCCCTTTGAGCAGCAACTGCCCAGCGGCCGCTTTGTCCAGATGACGGCACGGCTGGCCGCCGAGGACGGCGTGGTCATCACCTACAACGATGTCACCGATATCCGGCTGGCCACGGCCGAGATCGAGAGCCTGGCCTTCTACGATCCGCTGACCAGCCTGCCCAATCGCCGCCTGCTGCTGGACCGCCTGGCCCAGGCCACGGTGCTGGCCGCACGCGAAGGCTGGACCGGGGCGCTGCTGTTCCTGGACCTGGACCAGTTCAAGATGCTCAACGACACGCTGGGCCACGAAGTGGGCGACCAGCTGCTGCAGCAGGTGGCACACCGCCTGCGCAGCGCCGTGCGATCTTCGGACACGGTGGCGCGCCTTGGGGGGGATGAGTTCGTGGTCATGCTCTGCGAGCTGTCGCACGAGCCTGCCGAGGCGGCCACGCTGGCCCAGCGCATTGGCGAGAAAATCCTGGCGCGGCTCAACCAGTCCTATGTGCTGGGCGCCCACCTGCACCGCAGCGCCTGCAGCATTGGCGCCACGCTGTTCGGCCGCCAGCCGCAGTCGGCGGCCGAGCTGCTCAAGCAGGCCGACATCGCCATGTACCAGATCAAGGCGCGCAACGGCAGCGGCCTGTGCTTCTTCGATCCGCAGATGCAGGTGGAAATCCACCAGCGCGTGCGCATGGAAGGCGACCTGCGCCAGGCGCTGGCGCAGTCCCAGTTCGAGCTGCACTACCAGCCCCAGTTCACGCTGGCCGGCGAGGTCATAGGCGCCGAAGCCCTGCTGCGCTGGCGCCACCCCGAACGCGGCCTGGTGCCGCCCGGCATGTTCATTGCCGTGGCCGAGGAAAGCGAGATCATCGTGCCGCTGGGCATGTGGGTGATCCGCACGGCCTGCGAGCAACTGGCGATCTGGCAAAAGGATGCGCGGCTGCGCCATCTGCAGGTGGCCGTGAATGTCAGTGCCCGCCAGTTCCGGCACCAGGACTTTGCCTCCCAGGTCATCGAGCAGGTGCGCAATGCCGGCATTGCGCCCCATCTGCTCAAGCTGGAGCTGACCGAGTCGCTGGTGATCGAGAACGTGCAGGAGTCCATCGACAAGATGAAGCAGCTGCGCAGCCATGGCGTGTGCTTTTCCATGGATGACTTCGGCACTGGTCACTCCTCGCTGACCTATCTCACCCAGCTGCCGCTGAACCAGCTCAAGATCGACCAGTCCTTCGTGCGCCACCTGGGCTTGCGCCATACCGATGACGTGATCGTGCAGACCATCATCGGCATGGCGCGCAACCTGAACCTGGATGTGATCGCCGAAGGCGTGGAGACCCTGGAGCAGCGCGCCCTGCTCGCGCATTACGGCTGCGAGTATTTCCAGGGCTACCTGTTCAGCCCGCCCGTGCCCATACGCGCGTTCGAGCAGCTGCTGGCCAAGGTGCCCGTGCGCACCGTGGCGCATGGCCTGCCAAAGGCTATGCCCGGCGCGAAGACACCATGATGCCGCCCACGATGAGCGCGAAGGCCAGCCCGTGGTACAGCTGCGGCGTCTGGCCCAGCAGCGGAATGGACAGCAAGGCGGTGAACAGGGGCATCAGATTGCCGAAGAAGCCCGCCACCGCAGGGCTGCTGCGCTGCACGCCCAGGCCCCAGAAGCGATAGGCCAGGATGGCCGGCCCGATGGCGATGAACAGCAGGGCGCCCAGCAGCGGCCACCCTGCCTGAAGGTGAAACCGCCCCGATGCGGCCTCCAGCCCCGTGAACAGGCCGGACCACATCAGGCCGAAGACCATCTGTGCCAGCAGAAAGCCCGACCAGTCCGCGCGCAGCTGTCCTGACACGCTGGTCCTGGACAGCAGCCACGTATAGAAGGCCCACAGGATCGTGGCCAGCACCATGAACAGGTCGCCCGGCACCAGCTGCAGCTGGCGCAGCACCTGCGGATCGCCGCGCGACAGCACCACGGCCACGCCCAGCACCGACAGCCCGGCCCCCAGCAACTGGCGGCGGCTCACGGCAATGCCCCAGCAGATGCGGCCCACGGCCAGCATCCACACCGGCATGCTGGAGCCGACCAGGGTGGCATTCAGCGGCGTCGATGTTTTCAGCGCCAGGTACAGCAGGGCGTTGTAGCAGCCGATGCCCAGCAATCCCAGCAGCGCGAACTGGCGCCACTGCGGCCAGACGGCGCTGTCCCGGCGCAGCACCCATCCCGCCAGCGGCAGCAGCAGCATGAAGGCAATGGCCCAGCGCAGGAAATTCAGCGCGAAGGGCGAGATCAGGTCATGGACCATGCGGCCCACGATGGCATTGCCGGCCCACAGCAGCGGCGGCAGCGTCAGGATGGCGGCGGTGGAAGGCTTCAGCGGCTGGCTCATCGGGATCATCCGGCTTTCGGGCTCGCCACTATAGGCGTTGCGCGCTCTTTGCGCCGAGCATGCGTTGCCGTCTTCCGCGAGGCGGGCCGAAACATGGCACGATGCCGCTCTTGTCGCTTTTTGCAGGAGTGCTCCCATGGGTATTGCAGTGCAGATCCGCCACAACGGCGGCCCCGAAGTCCTGGAGCTGGTGCAGGTCGCCGTGGGCGAGCCCGGGCCAGGCGAGGTACGCATACGCCACCATGCGGTGGGCCTGAACTTCATCGATGTGTACCAGCGCTCGGGCCTGTACTCGCTGCCCATGCCCCTGAGCCTGGGCATGGAAGGCGCAGGCGTGGTCGAGGCCGTGGGGGCCGGCGTGGAGCACCTGGGCGTGGGCGACCGCGTGGCCTATGCGAGCAATCCGCCGGGCAGCTACAGCGAAGTGCGCGTCATGCCCGCCATGTGCGTGTGCCGCCTGCCCGATGCCATTGCGTTCGAGACGGCCGCCGCCATGATGCTCAAGGGCCTGACCGCCCAGTACCTGCTCAAGAAATGCATTCCGGTCGAGGGCCTGGCACCGGGTGATGCCGTGCTGTTCCATGCGGCGGCCGGTGGCGTGGGCCTGATCGCCTGCCAATGGGCCAGGGCCCTGGGCCTGCAGCTCATCGCCACTGCAGGCTCGGACGAGAAGTGCGCGCTGGCCCTGGCCAACGGTGCAGCCCATGCCATCAACTACCGCAGCGAGAACTTCGCCGAGCGCGTGCAGGAGATTACGGGCGGCCAGGGTGTGAAGGTGGTCTACGACAGCGTGGGCAAGGACACCTGGGAAGGCTCGCTGGCCTGCCTGCGGCGCTTCGGCCTGTTGGTGAGCTTCGGCAACGCCTCGGGCCCCGTGGCGCCTTTTGCTCCTGCCGTGCTGGCGGCCAAGTCGCTGTATGTGACGCGCCAGACCCTGTTCTCCCACATCACCAGCCGCGAGGCCACCCAGGCGATGGCCGACGATCTGTTCGCCGTGGTGGAAAGCGGTGCCGTGAAGATCCATATCGACCAGCGCTATCCGCTGGCCGAGGTGCGCCAGGCCCACCTGGACCTGGAGGCACGCAAGACCACCGGCTCGACCATCCTGCTGCCATGAGTGTGTCAAAGCACCTTGCCGACCCGGCCGTGAAGGCCTGGCTGGACCGCCTGCGCGCCGACACGCGCCAGCCCGCGCTGCAGCCGCGCCGGCCATTGCTGGTGGCGGGGCAGGAAACTGGTTCGCTGGAAGACGGCCTGGCCGCGCTGCTGCCGGACGATGTGATGCATGCCCACGGCGTGGCACTGCGCCTGCAGGCCGACCAATGGCATCTGCAAGGCCAGGGCGATGCCACGGTCCTGCTCAACGCCCTTGCCCGGGTGCTGCGTGCCACGGGCCACAGCGGCCCCTGGCGCGATGAGCAACTGGCCGTGTGCAACGTCCAGGGCCAGCGCATTGCCACCGTGGAGCGCGGCGCCGTGCGCCCGCTGGGCATTGCCACCCAGGCCGTGCATCTGGTGGGCGAGACGGCCGATGGCCGCATCTGGGTGCAGCAGCGCGCCGACAACAAGCCCACCAACCCCGGCATGTGGGACACGCTGATGGGCGGCATGGTGGCCGCGTGCGATACCGTGGCCGAGGCCGTGGAGCGTGAAACCTGGGAAGAGGCCGGCCTGCGCGTGGCCGAGCTGCAGGGCCTGCGCCATGGCGGCCATGTGCTGTTCGAGCGCCCCAGCGACGAGGCCGAGGGCCGGGGCTTCATGCGCGAGCGCATCGACTGGTTCGGCGCCACCGTGCCGCCGGCGCTGGAGCCCGGCAACCAGGATGGCGAGGTCCAGGCCTTTGCGCTGATCGAGCGCGGCCAGCTTGTCGAATGGCTGCTGCAGGGCCGCTTCACGCCCGAGGCCGCCCAGGTGCTGGCGGCCTGGCTGGGCTGGTGAAACGCGTCAGCGCGCCGTCTTGTTCAGTGCCGATTCCTTGAGCCGGCTGGGCGCCAGGGCGCCGGCCGATTCGAGGATGGGGTAGGCCACCGAGCACAGCAGCGAGTTGATGCGCTTGAGGTCGCTGATCAGGTCAATGTGCAGCGAGCTGGTCTCTATGCTGGAGACGGTGTTGTCGGACAGGCGCGCCAGGTGGGTGGCCGAGTAGGCCAGCTCCAGGTCGCGGAAACGCGCCTTTTCCTCCAGCAGCTTCTGCGCCTCGCGCACATTGCCGTTGAGGAACACGCTCATCGCCAGGCGCAGGTTGTCCAGCAGGTGGTGCAGCAGCTCGCGGATCTCCTGCGTGCCGGCCTCGGAGAACTGGCGGCCCTTCTTGATCTTCTTGTCCTCGATGTCCAGCAGCACGCGCTCGATGATGTCGCCGATCTGCTCCATGTTGATGGTGAAGCTGATGATTTCCGTCCAGCGCTGGCCCTCGCGCTCATCCAGTTCGGCGCGCGAGATCTTGGTCATGTAGTACTTGATGGCCGAGTACAGATCGTCCACCGTGCCTTCAAGCTCGCGCAGCTCCTGGGACAGCTTGAGGTCGTCGGTCTCCAGCACGCGCTGCATGCCGATCAGCATGGACTCGACCATGTCGGCCTGGTGCAGGGCCTCGCGCGCGGCGCAGGAAATGGCCAGCGACGGCGTGCTCAGCGCCGACGGGTCCAGGTGGCGGGGCCGCAGCAGGCTGGTGGAACTGGCCTCGGGCTTGGGCAGCAGGGCCGTCACCCAGCGCGCCACGGTCTGCGTCAGGCCGATGAAGCACAGGCTGTTGAAGATGTTGAAGGCCAGGTGGAACAGCACGATGTTCTGGCCCTTGCCGTCGATCATCGGCATCACGTAGGTGGCCCACAGCCCCAGGAAGGGCGCCACGATGGCCACCCCCATGATCTTGAACAGCATGTTGCCGATGGTGACCTGGCGCACTTCGGTGCTGGACTTGGCCGTGGTCAGCACGGCCACCAGGCCGCTGCCGATATTGGCACCCAGCGTCAGGCCCAGCGCCACTTCCATGGGAATCGCGCCCGAGCTGGCCATGGCCGCGATCAGCAGCACGATGGCCAGGCTGGAATAGGCCATCACGGCCAGCAGCGCACCCAGCAGCAACTCCATGAAGATATCGCTGGTGACCGAGCCCAGCAGGGTGCGCACGGCGGGGGCTTCCAGCAGCGGCTCGGTGGCCTCGACCACCAGGCGCAGGGCCAGCAGCATCACGCCCAGGCCGATCAGCACGCGGCCTATGCGCCCGGCCGTGGTGTCCTGGCGGGTGATGAACAGCACCACGCCCACGAAGATGAACAGCGGCGACAGCCAGGACAGGTCGGTGGAGAACAGCACGGCCATCAGCGCCGTGCCCACGTCGGCGCCGCGCATCACGGCCAGCGCGGCCGGCAGCGAGATCAGGCCCTGGCCCACGAAGGCCGAGGTCATCAGCGAGGTGGCCGTGCTCGACTGCACCAGCGCAGTCACGCCCAGGCCCGACAGCGCAGCCGAGAAACGGTTGCTCATGCTGTGGGCGAGCAGGTCGCGCAGATTGGCGCCGAACACCCGCAACACGCCGGTGCGGACCATGTGCGTGCCCCAGACCAGCAGGGCGATGGCGGCCAGTAGATTGAGTAAGTGCTTCATGTGCTGTGAGCGGAGAAGCGGACCAATATAACCCCGGTCCCGGCTTGCGCGCAGGAGAGTCGGCCGCATGAGCGCACAGTTTGGTGCGAAATAAAGAAAATTGTAGAAATAAAACGAATCAAAAAGAATTTCGGTTGACCAAAAACGCACTCAGGAAAACCCGAGGAGAAAGCCCGTCGGCACGCAGTTGGCGGCAGCCTCCATGAAAAAGCCCCTCGCAGGAGGGGCTGGGCTGGCTGTCGTGGCTTGCGCCGCGGCGGGGATCAGGTTCTTTTGGCCCGCCGTGCGCGCAGCACCTCGTCCAGGATCAGCAGGGCCGCGCCCACGCTGATGGCGATGTCGGCGGCATTGAAGGCCGGAAAGTGCGAACGGCCCCAGTAGAAGTCCAGGAAGTCCACCACGTAGCCGTGCTGCAGGCGGTCCACCACGTTGCCGATGGCGCCGCCCAGGATGCTGGCCAGCGAGAAGCAAAACAGCTTCTGCCCCGGATGCTTGCGCAACTGCCAGACGATGAGCAGCGTGGCCGCCACGCCGATGCCCACGAACAGCCAGCGCTGCCAGCCGCCCGCTCCGGCCAGGAACGAGAAGGCCGCGCCCGTGTTGTGGGCCCGCACGATGTTGAAGAAGCCCGTGATCGGCGTCCAGTCGCCCAGCTGGTAGGCACCAAGGATCCACTGCTTGGTGAGCTGGTCGATGGCGATGATCGCCAGCGACCAGGCCAGCCAGGGCCAGATGCGGCTGTTGCGGGATTCGGGGACCGCAGCAAAGGTAGGGGTCATGGCAGCGCCTCAGGGGTTGATTACGCCTTGTGGCGCTCTTCGCCAGCACCGTGCAGGTTGCTGTCGCAACGGCCGCACAGGCTGGGATGCTCGGGGTTGATGCCCACGTCGGCGCGGTAGTGCCAGCAGCGGTCGCACTTGGCGTGGCTGCTGGGTGTGACGGCGGCCTGCAGGGCCTCGCCTGCCAGGGCCTCGGCCGCCGAGGTGATGAAGACGAACTTCAGGTCGTCGCCCAGGCTTTGCAGCAGGGCCAGGTCTTCGGGCTGGGCCGAGACAGTGACTTCGGCCTGCAGCGAGGAGCCGACCCGGCCTTCGGTGCGCACGGCCTCGATGTCCTTGTTCACCACGTCGCGGATCTCGCGCAGGCGCGCCCACTTGGCCAGCAGGGCCTCGTCACCGGCCGGCAGGTCGGTGTAGGTCTCCAGGAAGATGGACTCGCTGTCGCCGAAGACCTTCCAGGCCTCTTCGGCCGTGAAGGACAGGAAGGGCGCCATCCAGCGCAGCATGGCATGCGTGATCTGGTGCAGGGCGGTCTGGGCGCTGCGGCGGGCCAGGCTCTTGGGCGCGCTGGTGTACAGGCGGTCCTTGAGCACGTCCAGGTAGAAGCCGCCCAGGTCTTCCGAGCAGAACAGCTGCAGCTTGGCCACCACGGGGTGGAATTCATAGACCTTGTAGTGGGCCAGCAGCTCAGCCTGGAACTGGGCCGCGCGGGCCAGGGCCCAGCGGTCGATTTCCAGCAGCTCTTCGGTGGGAACCGAGTCCTGCGCAGCATCGAAGTCGCTGACGTTGGCCAGCAGGAAGCGCAGCGTGTTGCGGATGCGGCGGTAGGCGTCCACCACGCGGGCCAGGATCTTGTCGTCGATGCCCAGGTCGCCCGAGTAGTCGGTCGAGGCCACCCACAGGCGGATGATCTCGGCGCCCATCTTGTTGCTCACGTCCTGCGGGGCGACGGTGTTGCCCAGCGACTTGGACATCTTCTTGCCCTGGCCGTCCACGGTGAAGCCGTGCGTCAGCAGGCCGCGGTAGGGCGCGCGCCCGAAGATGGCCGAGGCCAGCAGCAGCGACGAATGGAACCAGCCGCGGTGCTGGTCATGGCCTTCCAGGTAGAGGTCGGCCTCGGGGCCCTGGTCGTGGTGCATTTCGGCGTGCGTGCCGCGCATCACGTGCCAGAAGGTGGAGCCGGAGTCGAACCAGACTTCGAGGATGTCGGTGCTCTTGGTGTAGTGCACGGCCTCCTCGGCGCCCAGGATGTCCTCGGCCGTCATGCGACTCCAGGCCTCGATGCCACCCTGCTCGACCATGGCGGCCGCCTGGTCGATGATCTCCATGGTGCGCGGGTGCAGCTCGCCGCTGTCCTTGTGCAGGAAGAAGGGCAGGGGCACGCCCCAGCTGCGCTGGCGCGAGATGCACCAGTCGGGGCGGCCGGCGATCATGTCGCGCAGGCGGGTCTTGCCGTTCTCCGGGTAGAACTGGGTGTGCTCGATGGCCTCCAGCGCGATCTGGCGCAGCGTCTGCGCGGGCTTGTCGCCGGGCTTGGTGAACACGCCCTCGCCCTCGTCCATGCGAATGAACCACTGGGCTGCGGCGCGGTAGATCACGGGCGTCTTGTGGCGCCAGCAGTGCGGGTAGCTGTGGCTGATGGTCTTGGTGTCCATCAGGCGGCCGGCCAGCTTGAGCGCGTCGATGATGGCGGGCGTGGCCTTCCAGATGTGCTGGCCGCCGAACAGCGGCAGCTCGGGCGCGTAGACGCCGTTGCCCTGCACGGGGCTCAGGATGTCTTCGCGCGTCATGCCGTTGTTCATGCAGCTGTTGAAGTCGTCCACGCCATAGGCGGGGGCCGAGTGCACGATGCCGGTGCCGTCATCGGCCGTGGCGTAGTCGGCCAGGAACACGGGCGAGACGCGGTCGAAGCCCTTGTCCATATCGGCCAGCGGGTGCTTGAACTGCAGGTGGTCCAGCTTCCTGCCCACGGCGGTGGCGACGACCTGGCCTTCGAGCTTCCAACGTGCCAGGCACTTCTCGACCAGGGCCGAGGCCACGATCAGCAGGCCGCGCTCGGTGTCCACCAGGCTGTATTCCAGCTCGGGGTTGACGTTGAGCGCCTGGTTGGCGGGGATGGTCCAGGCCGTCGTCGTCCAGATGACGATGAAGGCTGGCTTGACCAGCGAGGGCAGGCCGAAGGCGGCAGCCAGCCTGTCGGGCTCGGCCGTGGGGAACATCACGTCCAGTGTCTGGCTTTGCTTGTCGGCGTATTCGATCTCGAACTCGGCCAGCGAGGAGCCGCAGTCAAAGCACCAGTACACGGGCTTCAGGCCACGGTAGACGAAGCCGCGCTCCATGACGCGCTTGAGGGCGCGCAGCTCGGCGGCCTCGTTGGCGTAGTTCATGGTCTTGTAGGGATGGTCCCAGTCGCCGAGCACGCCCAGGCGCTTGAAGTCCACCATCTGCTGGGCGATCTGCTCGGTGGCGAAGGCGCGGCTCTTGGCCTGCATCTCGTCGCGCGGCAGGTTGCGGCCATGCAGCTTTTCGATGGCGTTCTCGATGGGCAGGCCGTGGCAGTCCCAGCCCGGCACGTACAGCGCGTCGAAGCCTTCGAGCTGGCGGCTCTTGACGATCATGTCCTTGAGCGCCTTGTTCACCGCGTGGCCGATGTGGATCTTGCCGTTGGCGTAGGGCGGGCCGTCATGCAGGATGAACTTGGGCGCACCGTGGCGCGCGTCGCGCAGCTTCTTGTAGAGCCCCTTGTCCTCCCATTCCTGGACCCAGCCCGGCTCGCGCTTGGGCAGGTCGCCGCGCATGGGGAAGGGTGTGTCGGGCATGTTCAGCGTGGCGCGATAGCCCGCATTGGCGTTGGGAGAGACTTTCGAATCAGACATGGAGAACCTTGAAAGCAGGCCAGAGCCCGGACCGTCTGGTCCAGGCACGGAAAAAGGGGAGGAAAGCCTGGTGCGCACCCGCGCCCGGGCAGGTGACGGAGAGCGTCAAATTCGGTCGCGCGTGGTCTGGCGACGGGTCTCGGTGTAGATGGGCGTGTGGATGGTGGCGAAGAACGCGCGCGCGTCATCGCAGTCCTTGGCGATGCCGGCGGTGAGGGCGTCGAGACTGTCGTACTTCAGCTCGTCGTGCAGTTTGTGCAGAAGTTCCACGCGGATGATTTTACCGTAGGCCTCTTCGCCTCCCGGCGCGCCGGGCCAATCGAGGCAGTGGGTTTCCAGCAGGACGCGCCCGCCGTTGACATCCGTCGGGTCCAGGGAAGGGCGCACGCCGAGGTTGGCCACGCCGCGCAGCGGTCGTTCATTCAGGCCATGGACCAGCACGGCGAAGATGCCGCTGGCCGCAGGCTTCCAATGGTTGAAGCGCAGGTTCAGCGTGCGAAAGCCATCGCCCGCGCCCTGGCGGCTTTCGGCCAGGCTGCGGCCCAGCTTTCGGCCGTGCACCACATGGCCGGAGATGGTGTAGGGATGGCCCAGCAGCCGCGCTGCGTCCTGCATGCGCCCCTCGGCCAGGGCTGCGCGCACATGGGTGCTGGACACGCGCAGGCCGTGCACCTCGTAGCTGTTCATGCGGGCCACGTCAAAGCCCTGGCGCTGGCCTGCCGCATCCAGCATGGCGTAGTCGCCCGCACGCTGGGTGCCGAAGCGGAAGTCGTCGCCAACCAGCACGTATTTCGCGCCTAGGCCCGCCACCAGCACTTCGTCGATGAAGGCCTGCGGCGACTGGCTGGCCAGCGCCTGGTTGAAGGGCAGCACCACGGTCTGGTCCACCCCGCAGCGCTCCAGCTCCGACAGCTTGTCGCGCAACGTGCCTATGCGCGCCGGAGCGATTTCAGGCCGTCCAAGGGTCTGGGCGAAGTAGTCGCGCGGATGGGGCTCGAAGGTCAGCACGCAGGTGGGCACGCCGCGCTGTGCAGCCTCGGCCGACAGCAGGGCCAGCATGGCCTGGTGGCCGCGATGGACACCATCGAAATTGCCGATGGTCACGGCGCAGGCCGATTCCCGCCCTGGATGGTTGAAGCCTCGAAAAATCTTCATGGGACGCTTTGTTTTCAATAGCGGCTGGCACGCGCGCAGCCAGCGCGGGCTGTCAATCCGACATGGAAACAGAGTATATTGCCTCGATAAGGCCTGCCTTGCAGGCCCTGTGCACTGGCTGCATTCCCGTTCACTTTGGTGTCAGAGGAGGCGTGTCGTGAAGGTCTTGAAGCTGTCGGCCCAAGGGCTGCCCCAATCCTGGATCACGCTGGAGCAGGCGGCGCTGCATTACGCGGCGGACGATGTGCGCTGGGAGTCCGGCGGAGAGGTCGCCTGTTTCCGCGGTGGTCACAATGCCGTCACGGGCTGCCAGTCAGTCATCCACATCAACAGCATCATCGGCACGCGCGGGGCACCTGCCATCAATCCGCACAGCCTGCAGCCCGGCCTGACCAATGGCAAGCTGTTCGCACGCGACCGCTGCATCTGCGCCTATTGCGGCCGGGTCTTTCATGAAAACGACCTCACGCGCGAGCACATCGTGCCCATCTCCGCAGGGGGAGGCCACCAGTGGATGAACCTGGTGACGGCCTGCCGTTCCTGCAATCACCGCAAGGGTGCCCGCACACCTGAGCAGGCGCGCATGCCGCTGCTCTATACGCCCTATATACCCAGCCTCTGGGAAGACTTCATCCTGCGCAACCGGCGGATCCTGGCCGATCAGATGGAGTTCCTGATCGCCCATGTGCCCAAGTCATCGCGGCTGCTTGTATAGGGTATAGCTCCGGGTTTTCGATGGCTCCCGGTAGGCCTTGGCGTACAGCGATGAAGTTATGTCCGGCAAAGCGATTTCCGCGCGGTGAGGCTCGCGGGTCATATCACTGCGTCTGCCTTGCGGTCATGCAGGCTTGTTCGCGGTGATCAGAAAGCCCTGTACTGGTGTTCCCGCTTCCATGCGCAGGACCAGTTCCTGTTTACTGGGGACGAGGCCTGCCTGCCTGCATAGCTCTTCTACATGGCTGAGCTTGTGGGCATAGCGGTGCGAGCCTTGGAGCAGCAGATCTGGCCCGTCTTCTGGCGCAGCCTCGCAGGAGAAGATGAAGGAGCCACCTGCCTTGAGAATGCGGGCTGCATTGGGTATCACGGGCTGGAGGTCACCCACGTAAATCAATACGTCGAGACTGGTGAGAACCTCGTATTGCTCTTCCGGGGTGTCGCGTAGTGCCTTCAGCAAATCGACATGATGGAACCGATCGTAGACATTGTGCTGGGCAGCCTGCTCGATCATCGCGAGAGAGCTGTCCACGCCGATCAGATAGCCTTTCATTGGTCCGAGACAGGCACCGAGCAGGCCGGTGCCGCAGCCTAGATCCAGCAGATTGAAGTCTTTGTCCGGGCGCTGTTCAATCAATTGATCTGCCACCAGCTTCGGCAATTGATATTGGAGGCCGCGGACCAGATGCTGGTCGAACTGCCCAGCCATCTTGTTGAACATGGATTGGTGAACTTCCACCGGTTGCCTGGAAGGCACTTCTCCTCTGGCCAGAGTCGCGTAGTAGTCCAGGGTGGGGTCCTCGGGGAATTTTTCCCGCAGCACAAGAATGTCAGGCATAGCTGCCGCAGGCTCGCCGCGGGCCGCACAGGCCTTTATGCGGCCATATCGAAGTTCTGCTTCGTCGGGCCGCTCCAGCACCAGTGTGTCCCATAGCATTGTTGCTTCTGCGTGCTGTTGTGTGATGCTGAGATCCACCGCGAGATAGCGGCGCAGGACCGCATCACCGGGATGCAACTCCAGACCTCGCCGAAGGTGGTTGATGGCCATATCCAGATTGCCCACAGCATGTGCAAGATCCACGACAGCGGCCAGGACCTGCGGGTTTCTGGGTTCGATACGCGCGACTTTCTCCGCCAATTCGATGGCTCGGTCCGTTTCACCGCTGCGTGCACTGTACATTGCGTACTCTAGCAGGCCGGGACCCCACATCGGGGCCATTTCCAGGCAACGCTGGAACGACTCTTCGGCTTTGGCGGGATTGTTTGCCTTGTCGGCCAGCAGTCCTCCCAACATGAATACACGGGCGTCATGAGGCGCTTGGCGATGGGCCTTGTTCAGGGCCTGCGCAGCCTTCTTCAGGTTGCCCTGCATGATCTGTTGGCGGGCCATTTCCAAGAGCTTGCGGTTGATGTCTGCGGGGATGGAGATAGCACTCATGACGAAAGTGTGTGGGTATGACCGGAGAAGGGCAGGGCAGGCGCTGCAACATGCATAGTTGCTGTGCCAGCAGAGAACATTTAATTATCGCGGATTCTTTGTCCGCCCCTGTGCCAGGTTGGGATATGCAGGGGGTGCTGTCCTGCATGAGGTACTTGATAGCGTGAGCGTGAAGCGGGTGCCGCCCTGGTCTGATGGCGCTGCCTGTATGTCGCCGCCGTGCAGGCGCGCAATGCGCCGTGCCACCCACAGGCCCAGGCCGAAGCCGCGGGCCTGGTCCGCGCGGTGACCGCGCTCGAAGCGCTCGAAGATGCGTTGCGCCAGCTCGGGTGCAAGACCCGGGCCCTGGTCGCTGACAGTGAGTTCCAGCCGGCCGTATTCGTCGGTGCGCGCGCGCACGGCGATTTCTCCGGCCTTGGCGTATTTCACCGCGTTGTCCACGAGGTTGGACAGGGCGATGCGGGTGAGCGTGGAGTCGCACTCCCATGTGGCGGGCGCATTGGCGCTGTCCAGGTTCAGGTGGTGGCGGCGTGACCAGTGCACAAGCTGTGCGGCATCATCGACCAGTTCCATGACGGGAGCGCGGTGCAATTGCAGCCGGAAGGCGGGAGCATCCAGGCGGTCGCTGATCAGGCAGTTGTCCACCAGGGCCGTCAGGCGCCTGCAGGCGCGACGGATCTGTGCGGCGCGTTCCAGCTGGGAGTCGATGTCGGGCGAGGGAAAGGACAGCTGCTCGGTGGCCGCGCTGTCCACCACGGCCAGCGGCGTGCGGAATTCATGGTTGACCATGTTGAAGAACTGGCGCTGCTCCAGCCGCAGCGTGCGTTCGCTGTGCAGTGCCGCTTGCAGTGCGTTCTGGGCGCGCAGCAGCTCGGCAGTGCGCAGGCGTACACGCTCTTCCAGCGCATGCTCGGACTTGGCAAGGGATTCGAGCAGCTGTGCCTGGCGTGCCATGGATTCCCGGAATTTCTGGATCAGACCGGCGCCCACGGCCACGGTGATCACGATGTTGACCAGCAAGGTGTTGAGCTGCCAGAACACGCTGGTTTCTATGGTCGGCAGGCTGGTCAGGCCGACATAGGCCGCCGTCACATACAGGCCCATCAGCCCATACATGGTGCTGGGAACCACCATCAGCACATGGACCAGATTGGCACGCTCGCGCAGCAGATTGCTCCATGCCACCACGGCGAACAGTGCGCTGATGGCCCAGGGCGCGCCAACCCCTATCCAGGCCCAGTCCTGGTAGCGGCCCAGCGGTATGCTGGGCAGGCACAGCAGCGGGATGATTCCCAGGGCGAGCAAGGCCCGATCCATGCGCCGCCAGCGTGTGTCGCGTGTCAGCAGCTCGCGCATCTGCCAGGCCAGGGCGGCGGGCAGCATCAAGGTGCCCAGGCTGACGCACAGATGGCCCCAGTGCGCGAGATGGTCGGGCAGCCAGATCTGCAGGTACCCCCGGTCGCTGGCGCCGTGGATCAGCACGGCCATGGCGGCCACGGCCATGGCGGCCAGATTGCGCAGGCGCAGGGCCAGGGCAGCGCCGATGATCAGCAGGGCCAGCATGAGGTTGATGCCCTGGTGGATGCCCGATGCCCATTCCACGGCCGAGAACTGCGTCATCAGACCGCTGCTGCGCCAGAGCGTGGCGTCCAGCTGCATGGGGCTGGAGGTCTGCACGCGCAGGATGAAGGGCTGGCCCGAGTACAGCGGAAACACCAGCTGCCGAACATGCACGCGCGGTTCGTCGGTGGCCGTATCACCGCTGCTGCGCATGCGCCATGCGCCGTCCACGTGCTGGTAGAGCGCAACGCGGTCCAGATAACTGGGCAGGATTTCAAGCCACAGCGGATCGTGCTCGGGGTCTGCCTTGCCGGCTGCGATGTGAGGCGCCTGCACCTTGAGCCAATACACATCGCGCGTATAGCCCTTGTTCAGCGGTGTATCGAGCAGGGTGAAGGCCGTATCGGGCAGGGCTGCCACCTGATCGATGGTGAAGCTGCCCTGGGCATCGACGAGCGCCAGCATGGGCAGGTCCGTGCCCAGCTGCAGGCGCTTTGCCGGCAGGGACTGCCAGGCCGGGCTGAGAATGAAGCAGACCACCAGCACCAGCGAAAACACCAGCCAGCCCGGCAGCGCCAGCCGGTTCAGGATACGCAGCAGGTTCAGGATACGCATGGCGAGGCGGGCTGTGTTGCAGCTGTGGCAAGGCCGCTGTCTTCGGGAATGCTGCTGGGCAGCGTCAGCGTGAAGCAGGTGCCGCCGCCCGCAGCTGGCGTGACCTGCACATCGCCGCCATGCATCTGGGCCACGCGCCGGGCCACCCACAGCCCCAGGCCGAAGCCTCGGGTCTGGTCCGAACGCTCTCCGCGCTCGTGCAGCTCGAAGATGCGCTGCGCCAACTCGGGCGCCAGGCCAGGGCCCTCGTCGCTGACGGTGAGTTCCAGCCTGCCCTGTGCGTCCAGGCGGGCGCATACGGCGATTTCTCCGGCCTGGGCGTATTTCACGGCGTTGTCCACGAGGTTGGACAGGGCGATCCGTACCAGGGTGGGATCGCATTCCCAGGAGGCGGGGACGCCCGCAGTCTCCAGCTTCAGATGGTGGCGGCGCGACCAGTGCACGAGCTGCACGGCATCGTCGATCAGGTCCATCACGGGCACCCGGTCGAGCTGCAGCCGGAACGCAGGCGCGTCCAGTCGGTCGCTGACCAGGCAGTTGTCCACCAGGGCCGTGAGGCGCCTGCAGGCGCGGCGGATCTGGGCTGCGCGTTCCAGCTGGGAATCGATATCGGTGGACGGAAAAGTCAGTTGCTCGGTGGCCGCGCTGTCCACCACGGCCAGCGGCGTGCGGAATTCATGGTTGACCATGTTGAAGAACTGGCGCTGCTCCAGCCGCAGCGTGCGCTCGCCATGCAAGGCGGCCTGCAGCGCGTTTTGCGCATGCAGCAGCTCCGCCGTGCGTGTGCGCACCCGTCCTTCCAGCGCATGTTCCGACCGGGCCAGCGACTCCACCAGCTGCGCCTGCCTGCCCATGGAGTTCTGGAATTTCTCGACCAGGCTGGCGCCCACGGCAATGATGATGAGGATGTACAGCAGCAGCGATTCCAGCTGCCAGTACATGCCTGCCTCGATGTCGGAAGACACCAGTCCCGTATAGGCCGCAGCCACGTGGATGCCCATGACCGTGTGCAGCGTGTAGGGAATCAGCACCAGCAGGTTGACGATGCTGGGACCCTGGCGGAACAGGTTCTGCCAGGCCACCAGCGCACTCAGCAGACTGGCCATCCAGGGCACGCTGACCCCCAGCCAGGCCCATTGCGTGTAGTGCCCCGTCGGTATGCTGAGTACGGCCAGCAGCGGTGCCACGGTCAGCAGCACCAGCATGCGATCGATGCGGCGCCAGGCCGTGCCGCGCGTCAAGGTCTCGCGTGCCTGCCAGGCAAAGGCGGCAGGCAGCAGGAAGACGCCCACGCTCACCCAGACATCCGCATGCGGCGCCCAGGGCTCGGGCAGCCAAAGCTGGGCATAGCCGCGCACATTGGCGTTGTGGGTCAGCACCACGAAGGCCAGCAAGGTCATGGCCATCAGGCTGCGCATGCGCAGGGCCAGGGCCGCGCCCGCGATCAGCAGGGTCAGCACCAGATTCACACCCTGGTGCACGCCCGATGCCCACTCGACGCTGGACAACCAGGCCATCAGCCCCGTGCTGCGCCAGACCGTAGCGTACAGCTGCATGGCGCTGCTGGTCTCGATGCGCAGTACAAAGGGCTGGCCAGCGCGCAGTGGAAACACCAGCTGGCGCACATGGATGCGCTGAGCCATGGGCACGGTGTCACCGCTTTCCCTCGCCTGCCACAGGCCGTGCGCCTGCTGGTAGAGCGTGACCCTGTCCAGATAGGTGGGCGTGATCTCCAGCCACAGCGCATCGTTGTCGGCCAGCCCGCTTGTGGGCGCAAGGGCAGGCGCGGCAACCCTCACCCAGTAAGCATGGCGGGTATAGCCCTCGTTCAGAGGCGTGCGCCGGGTTTCGAAGGCATCATCGGGCAGGGCCGCGACCTGTTCAATGGTCATGCTGCGGCCCGCATCGGCAAGCACCTGCATGGGCAGGTCCTTGCCAAGACGCAGTCCCTTGTCAGGGGGAGGCATGGACGCCGGGCTCAGCACGAAAAATGCAAGCAACCCGAGCGAGACCATGATCCATGCAATAAATGTAAATTTTTGTGTGTTTCTCTGAACTGTGAGCATTCGAGAGTGTTCGTGCATGGCGGCGGACGTTCGCCCCAATGAAAATCCGCGCACCAATAGGCAAACATCATGCAGCAGACACTAGAGCCATCGATCGAGTTCACCGTCGCCGTCGTAGAGGACGACGAGGATATTCGTATCAATGTGTGTCGATTTTTAACAAAGTCTGGCTTGCATGCCTGGGGCACGGATTCTGCAGAAGACTTCTACATAAAGCTACTGCGCGAGAAGGCAGATCTGGTCGTCGTCGACCTGGGCCTGCCCGGCGAGGACGGCCTGAGCCTGGTCAAGCGCCTGGCCGAGCAGGAGATTCCCGTCGTGGTGCTCACGGCACGCGGCGATCTGGACAGCCGCATCGCCGGCCTCAATGCCGGCGCCCTGCAGTACTTCGTCAAGCCCACCGACATGAACGAGCTCGTGGCCGGCATCCGCTCCCAGCTGCGCCGCAACACGGGCCAGCCGGCCCGGGCGGCGGCACCTTTCCTGACCTGGCGCCTTGACCCCCTGTCGGCCTGCATGGTCGCGCCCAACCACCAGATCATTGCCCTGACCAGTCGCGAGCTGGAATTGCTCGGCTGCCTGATGGCAACCCCCGGAACCATGGTGGCCAAGCAGACCTTGATCGAGACCATGGGATACGCCGATGTGGATGACGGCTTCCACCGCATCGAATCGCAGCTGACGCGGCTGCGCCGCAAGACCCTGGATATCTCCGGGCTGGCCCTGCCGGTGAGGGCAGTGTTCGGCCGAGGGCTGGTGTTCGTGCCTTAGGCGCCTTTTTCTTCTCCATTTCAGTTTTTTGAACCGCAGCCGTCCGGGCATGCGGAAGGGATTCGTTCGCCCATTTTTTTGCTGCAGAAGCGCGTGCGCGCGCTTGGGCGGCTTGGTGCTGGCTGCGTGCGCAGGCGGACGGCGTGGCCGTCGGAGTTTTCAACCGTGATCAAACACACATGAAGAGAGGAATGGTATGGCGAGACAGAGTTTGCATATCCGGCCCGCAGGGCCGCGCATGAAGGCCTGGAGGCAGGCCAGAAGTCTGGTTGCAGCAGGCACCCTGGCAATGGTGGGTGCAGTTGCGCAGGCGGCATTTCTGAATGGGGACTTCGAGGCAGGGGACCTGACTGGCTGGACCCCCCAGGCCTGGACCAACAATGGCACCCAGGCCAATCCGAAACGCTTGAGCGAGTTGCGCCTGCAGCCACCTGGCACCAAGTCCCATCTGGTCGAAATCGCCAGCGGCTCGGAAAGCGCCGCAGACGAAGTCCTGTTCCGGGGTGACGCTGGCCAGTCCGCCCTCAAACTGACTTTGGCAGGCTCCCACTCTGCCCGTATCAACCTCAAGGCGAACAGCGCCACCCCAGCCAGCAACGTGATACCGCGGTCCAGCAAGGTCACGGGGGGACTCGCCGGCTGGACCCAGCAGGTCAATACGGCAAGCTCCATCACCCAGGAAGTGACGCTGACTGCAGATGACATCGACCAGGACGGCAAGATCCACATCCGATTTGTCGCGGCGCCCGTGCTTGAGTACGCCAGCAATCACGGAGGCGAGGATCGCCCCTACTTTGCCATCTCGCTGGTCAAGACCTATGACGCCCAGACCTCCACGGATCTGACGGGCTCGCCCCAGGAGTTGTTCTTCAAGTACCACTACGGCGGCGAGCCGGGAGCACCCTGGAAGACCTTTACCGACAAGGGCGGTGCCATCCAGAACTACACCGACCCTCAGGCCTACGATGTCGCACCCGGCAATGCCTACCTGCGGGTAGGCGACAAGGTCAGGCTGCAGGCCGTGGCCTCGGCCTGCAGTGCCGGTGGCCACGCAGGCCATCTGTACGTTGACAACTTCGGCACGACCCTGCCCAAGACACTGTGGATCAGCGCGTCCGGGCCTGTCAGCGCGCCCAAGGCGGACGGCACGGAGATCACCTACACCTATACCTATACGAACAACGGCAGCACCCCGGTGAACAACGTGAAGGTCACGCCCGCGATGCCCGTGGGCACGGATGCGGGCATCAGTCCGACCACGTTCGTGTCACTGGCCGGCGATGGCGGCGCTTGCACGGCCCCGGCCGTGGGCAGTTCAGACCCTGCCCAGTGCGACTTTGGGACCCTGGCACCCGGGCAGTCGGGCACGTTCACGATGACCGTGAAGGTTCCTTTGGGCACGCCGTCAGACCAGATCAACAACGGCAACTACACCATCGGAGGCGACCTGACCTCGACCCTGCTCGGTGCCATGGTGCAGACCCAATTGCTGGCTCCCGCGGCGAGCAGCGACATGGTGCCTGATGTCTCCGGACTCCCGCCCACCGCCGTGGTCGGCGTGCCCTACACCGGCAGCTTCTCCTGCAAGAACGATGGTGCAGCCAGCGCAGGCCAGGCCATCTGCGATGCCTCCGGTCTGCCCCCTGGCGTGACGGCAGGCCAATGCACGATAGACGGCGCGGCCTGGATGCAGCCCGGCGTGGTGCCTGCGGGCAAGACGGTGGTCTGCCAGGTCTCTGGTACACCGACGGGTCCAGGCGGCAGCTCGACGGCCACGGTGACCACGGGCGGCGACAACGACCTGACCCCGGGCAACAACACGACCACGTCGAACATCGCGGTCACCACAACGCCGGACATGCAGATCAATCTGAGCGGACTGCCCCCCACCTCGCCGCTGAACATTCCCTATAGCGGCAGCTTCACCTGCAGCAACCAGGGCCTGGCCAACGCCGTGAGCGGCACCTCCTGCGCCGTCACCGGCCTGCCGGCTGGCGTGACGCAAGGCGCATGCTCCATCAGCCCCGGCAATGCCGCGTGGGTGGCGGGCAATGCAGTGCCGGTGGGAGCCACGGTCACCTGTCAGGTGAGCGGTACGCCCACGGCCGCAGGCTCGTCCACGGTCACGGGCACCACGGGCGCAACGGATGATTCGAATGCGGCGAACAACACCGCGACCATGAATGTGTCCACCGTTGCAGTGCCCGACATGGGCGTCGATCTGAGCGGCCTGCCGACCGCGTTCACGGCCGGCACGCCCTACAGCGGCAGTTTTGTCTGCAAGAACCTGGGTTCGGTCGATGCATCGGCAGGCACCTCGTGCGCAGTCACGGGACTGCCCGCCGGTGTGAGCCAGGGAGCGTGCCGCATCAGCCCTGCCAATGCAGCCTGGTCGGCAGGTGATGCCGTACCTGCGGGCGCCAGCGTGACCTGCACGGTCAGCGGAACGCCCAGCTCCGTGGGAGCCGTGACACTGACGGGCAGCACCGGTGCGACCGGAGATGCCAACCCGGCCAACAACACGGCTTCCCGCGCAGTGGCAGGGGCCGTGTCGCCGGCCTCCATCCCCACGCTCTCCGAATGGGGCCTGATCCTGATGTCCGGCCTGATGGGCATCATGGGCTGGGGCATGGCGCGCCGCCGCCGCGCCAACCCGCTGTGACCGGCAGTCGGTCGTGACACAGGGCGCCCTTCGGGGCGCCTTTTTTTTCATCTGGGCGCGGCCGCAGCCAATTGACTTGCTCAATGTGTGATCGAATAAGGGTTTATACCTAGCGATATCCCCATGATCGTCCGTGATCGCCCCGCCGGCCTCAGGCTGTTTCTGATTTTGCGGGGCTCGGTGCTCCAGCGTATTCAGGTCACGCTGCTCGTGAACATCGTGTTCGCCGCCATCATCACTCTGGTGCATGGCAACCTGTTCGACGTCAAGATCACGGTGACGCCCATCCCTTTCACGCTGATCGGCCTGCCGCTGGCCATCTTCCTGGGCTTTCGCAACAACACCGCCTATGACCGCTACTGGGAAGGGCGCAAGCTCTGGGGCGAGATGGTGATCTGCGCGCGCACGCTGGCGCGCCAGTGCCAGAGCCTGATCGTCATCGACGGCGATCCGGACCCGGCCCGGCGCAGCAGCGATGTGCGCGTGCGCATGGTGCACCGGGCGATCGCCTTTGCGCATCTGCTGCGGACGCAGTTGCGAGGGCTGCACGAGGATGTGGCCGCAGGCCGCTGGCTGGTGGACAAGGAATGGCGCCAGCTCCAGGGCCTGCCGCTGGAGCAGCGCTGCGACGCACTGATGATGTCCATGGGCCGCGATCTGGCGCAGTGCGTGCGCCGCGGCGAGATGGACCCCTGCCTGGCCGCGTCCATGGACAAGACCTTCACGCGCATGACGGCGGCAGCCGCCTCGTGCGAGCGCATCCGCAACACGCCCATGCCGTTCTCCTATGCGCTGCTGCTGCACCGCACGGCCTATATGTACTGCTTTCTGCTGCCGTTCGGCCTGGTGGACACGACCGGGTTCATGACGCCCTTTGTCGTGGCCATCGTGGCCTACACCTTCTATGGGCTCGACGCCCTTGGCGATGAACTCGAAGAGCCCTTTGGCCTGGAGAGCAACGACCTGCCGCTGGACACCATCTGCCGCTCCATCGAGATCAGCCTGGGCTGCACGCTGGGCGAGACGGATCTGCCGGCACCGCTCAGGCCGGAGGGCTACCGGCTGACCTGAGGCGGCGGGCAGACATGGGCAAAGGCCCATGAAAAAAGCCCCGCAGTTTTCTGCGGGGCCTGGTGCGGTGCGGCGCGGTGAGGTCAGGCCTCAGGCAAACACGCCTGCCGTGTCCTGCATCTTCGCGGAGACGATGCCCAGGTGATGCAAGGTGTCACCGCCCGTCATCTCCATCTGCGTCAGGCGCTTGAAGTAGTGGCTGCCCGCGTACTCGTCGGTCACGCCGATGCCGCCGTGCAGCTGCACCGACTGCTGGCCGACAAAACGCAGCGACTGGCCCAGCTGGACCTTGGCGCGCGCGATGGCCACGTGGCGCTCGGCATCGGCCGCGCTCATCTTGAGGCTGGCGTAATAGCTCATGGAGCGGGCCAGCTCCAGCTGCATCTTCATGTCGGCCACGCGGTGGCGCAGGGCCTGGAAGCTGGCGATCACCGTGTTGAACTGCTTGCGCTGGTTCATGTACTCGGTGGTGAGCTTCAGCGTCTGCTCCATGGCGCCCACGCCTTCGGCGCACAGCGCGGCGTTGGCGGCGTCCTGGGCCAGCGTGAGGGCGGCCAGGCCATCGGCCGTCACCAGCGTGGCGGGGGCCGCCTGGCAGCGCAGCTCGGCCGCGCGGCTGCCGTCCTGGGTGCGGTAGCCCTGGGTGCTGACGCCGCTGGCGCCGCGCTCCACCAGGAAGAGGGCGATCTTGCCGTCCAGCTGGGCCGGCACCAGAAAGGCGTCGGCCGCGTCGCCTGCGGGCACCACGCTCTTGGTGGCGTCCACCGTATAGCCGCTGCCGCTCTTGCTGGCCTTGGCGGCACAGACATCGAGGCGGTAGCGGGCCTGGCGCTCCTGGTGTGCCAGCACGACCAGGGCCTCGCCGCTGGCCACGCGCGGCAGCCACTGGCCGGCCACGGAGGCGTCGGCGTGCTTGCCGAGCACGCCGGCGGCCACAAAGGCCTGCGCCAGCGGCTCCATCACCAGGCCGCGGCCCAACTCCTCCATCACCACCATCACGTCGGTGGCGCCCAGGCCCAGGCCGCCGTGCTCCTCGGGCACGGTCAAGGCCGTCAGGCCCAGTTCGGCCAACTCGCCCCAGACCTCGCGCGAAAAACCGCCCGCCTCGACGATGGAGCGGCGGCGCTCGAAGGTATAGCCCTTGTCCACCCAGCGGCGCACGGCGTCGCGCAGTTGCTGCTGGTCATCCGAAAAATCAAAGTCCATTTTCTGTCTCCCGAAGCTGATCGAAGCGCGTCCGGCGCACTTCCGGGTTCAGCGAAACTCCAGCCAAAATCAGCCCAGCACCGTCTGAGCGACGATGTTTCTTTGCACCTCGTTGGAGCCGCCGTAGATCGTCGTCTTGCGCATGTTGAAGTACGTCGATGCCAGCGGCGCGTTGTCCACCACGCCGCCGGGGAAGTCGCCCTGCCAGCCGGCTTCCATGGCTTCTTCGATGAAGGGCAGGCTGAAGGGGCCGGCGGCCTGCATCATCAACTCGGAGTAGCGCTGCTGGATCTCGCTGCCCTTGATCTTGAGCAGGCCGGCGATGTCCAGCGGGTTCTTGCCCGATTTCTCGGCCGACAGCACGCGCAGCACCAGCATTTCCAGCGCCACCACGTCGACTTCGAGCTTGGCGATCTCGTCGCGGAAACGCTGGTCCTCGTAGACGCCTTCGGCCTTGGCGATGCGCTTGAGGCGCTCCAGCTCGCGCTTGGCGCGGTTCACGTCGGCGATGTTGGTGCGCTCGTGGCTCAACAGGTGCTTGGCGTAGGTCCAGCCCTTGTTTTCCTCGCCGATCAGGTTCTCGGCCGGCACCTCGACGTTGTCGAAGAAGACCTCGTTGACCTCGCACTCGCCGTCCAGCAGCTTGATGGGGCGCACGGTCACGCCGGGGCTCTTCATGTCCACCAGCAGGAAGCTGATGCCGGTCTGGGGCTTGCCCTCGTTGCTGGTGCGCACCAGGCAGAAGATCCACTCGCCGTACTGGCCCAGCGTGGTCCAGGTCTTCTGGCCGTTGACGATGTATTTGTCGCCCACGCGCTCGGCACGGGTCTTGAGGCTGGCCAGGTCCGATCCCGAGCCCGGCTCCGAGTAGCCCTGGCTCCACCAGACCTCGCCGCTGGCAATGCCGGGCAGAAAGCGCTGCTGCTGCTCGGGCGAGCCGTAGGCCATGATCACGGGCGCCACCATCACGGGGCCGAAGGGAATGATGCGCGGGGCGCAGGCCAGGGCGCATTCCTCCTCGAACAGATGCTTTTGCACGGCGGTCCAGCCGGGGCCGCCGAACTGCTTGGGCCAGCCGTAGCCCAGCCAGCCTTTCTTGCCAAGAATCTTGGCCCAGTTCTGCAGGTCGTCGCGTGTCAGGCGCAGCGAATGGCGCACCTTGTGCGCGATGTCCTGGGGCAGGTTGGCCCGCACCCAGGCGCGGACTTCCTCGCGAAAGGACTGTTCTTCAGGGGTAAATGCCAGGTCCATGGACTGTGTCTCCTTCAATCCCGGCTTTTGTAGCACGCACGTTCTTTTTTGGACTGTCCAGGGCGTGACAACCTATGGCAATCCCTGATGCAACAAGCCCCGGGCGGCGGGGCCGTCCGGGGCTTGATGTTGGGGCAGCCTGAGCGCAGGCGATCAGCTGGATTGGCCGGGCTCCTCCAGCCCCAACTGTGCATAGACATGCGCAAGACGTGCCTGCAATTGCTGTACCTGGGCTTCGAGATCGACCACGCGCTGGGCCAGGGCATCGCCGCGTGCGCCTGCTGCAGCGGGGGGCTGGGCCATGGCGTTCACGTCCACGGGGCCGCACAGCAGATGGGCCCAGCGCTGCTCGCGTGCGCCAGGCGCGCGTGGCAGCAGCACGACCAGCGGGCCGCCTTTTTCCTCGCTGCGTTCGCGCAGCTCTTCCAGGAAGGCTTCGACCGATGAGATGTCGGCGAAGCGGTGCCAGCGCTCGGAGTTGATGCGCAGCTCGCCCGCCGTCTGCGGGCCGCGCAGCATCAGCAGGGACAGCAGCACGGCACTCTGGTCGGGCACCCCCACGCCGCGCGGGAAGTTGTGCTCCCAGCGCGTGGCGCGCGCGCTGCTGATCTGTACGGACATGGTGCGCAGGCGCAGGCTGTCCAGCGCTTCCTGGGCCTCGCCTTCGCTGACTTCCATCACCGGATCACGGCTGCTTTTCTGGTTGCAGCCCGTGACCAGCGCGTTGAGCGTGAGCGGGTAGCTGTCGGGCACGGTGCGCGCCTTCTCCATCAGGGTGGCCAGCACGCGGGCTTCGACAGCGGTCAGGGGGGTGGTGCGGGGATCGAATGGCATGGGTGTCTGGACGGAAGAGGTGACAAGGCCCGGCAGGGCCATGGGCCTTGCCGGGGCTGGCGCAGGCCGCGCGGCCTGCGGTGCGACAATCGCCGCCCATGAAAAATATCGTGATCCTGATCTCGGGCGGCGGCTCGAACATGGCTGCCATTGTGCGTGCTTCGCAGCAACAGGACTGGGCGCGGCGTTACGGCGCCCGCGTGGCCGCCGTGGTCAGCAACAAGGCCGAGGCCTCGGGCCTTGTTTTCGCGCGCGAGCAAGGCATTGCCACCGAGGTGCTGGACCACCGCCCGTTTCCCAGCCGCGAGGCGTTTGATGCCGAGCTGGCCCAGGTGATCGACCGCCACGCGCCCTCGCTGATCGTGCTGGCCGGCTTCATGCGCATCCTCACGCCGGGCTTCGTGGCGCATTACGAGGGGCGCATGATCAACATCCACCCCTCGCTGTTGCCCGCCTTCACGGGTCTGCACACGCACCAGCGGGCGATCGATGCAGGCTGCCGCTTTGCAGGCTGCACCGTGCACCGCGTTACGGCCGAGCTGGATGTGGGCCCCATCCTGGAGCAGGCCGTGGTGCCCGTGCTGCCCGGCGACACGGCCCAGGCGCTGGCCGCGCGCGTGCTGGTGCAGGAGCACCTCATCTACCCGCGCGCCGTGGCGCAGTTAATGCGGGGCTAGGGTCTGCTCACAGGCCCTCGCTCTGAAAGGCCTGCTGCTCCGGCTCGGGGCAGCGTGCAAAGCGGGGCTGCTCCACGCCGTCGATGACCACGGTTTCATTGAACATGGCGGCAGGCCGCACCCACAGGCCGCGCTCGCCATAGAGCGCGCGATACAGCGTCATGGACTCGCGCGTCTCGCTGTGGCGCACGGTGGCGAGCACTTCGTAGAGGGCGCCCTTATAGTGGCGGTACAGGCCCGGGGGAGTGTGGATCAGGGGAGGCAGGTCGTCGTCGGTCATGGGGCGCCATGGTAGCTGCGCCAGCCCGGCGTTGCTGCGGGTTCCGACCTGTGGCCCTCTCGGATTTGCAAGGCGGTGGGACAATTGCGCCCATGCATCCCAAACAGCTTCTCGACGCCTGCGCCGAACTGGTCAAGCGCACCCTGACTTTCGAACACCCGGCCGACGCCGTGGTGTCACGCTTTTTCCGTGAAAACCGCAACCTGGGCCCGCGCGAGCGTGCCGCGCTGGCCGAAACCGCCTACACCGTGCTGCGCAAGAAGCTGCTTTTTGAGAGCCTGGCACGTTCTGGCAGCGGCTCGCGCGAGCGCAGGCTGGCCATCCTGGGCTTTGCCCATAGCCAGGAAGCCCTGGCCCGCGTGGCCGGCAAGTCCGAGCAGGGCGTCAAGGAGGCGCTCGGCTTTGCGCGCGCAGCGCTGTCCCCCCAGGAACTGCAATGGCTGGACGCCTGCGATGCCGTGCGCCCCGATGAGCTGATGGAGCCGCACCGCCACAACCTGCCCGAGTGGCTGGTCGCGCCGCTCAAGCAGCAGCTGGGTGAAGATTTCTGGGCCTTTGCCCAGAGCATGGAGCAGGCCGCACCGCTGGATCTGCGCGTCAATGCGCTGAACGCCAAGCGTGCCGATGTGCAAAAGGAACTGGCCGATGCCGGCATCGCCGCCGAAGCCACGCCGTACTCGCCCTGGGGCCTGCGCGTGCAGGGCAAGCCTGCGCTGGCCCGGCTGGACGCCTTCACGCGCGGCGCCATCGAGGTGCAGGATGAAGGCTCCCAGCTGCTGGCGCTGATGCTGGACGCCAAGCGCGGCGAAATGGTGGTCGATTTCTGCGCCGGCGCAGGCGGCAAGACCCTGGCCATTGGCGCGTCCATGCGCAGCACGGGGCGCCTGTACGCCTTCGATGTGTCCGGCCACCGGCTCGAAGCCCTGAAGCCACGCTTGGCGCGCTCGGGCCTGTCGAATGTGCACCCTGCGGCCATCGCCCATGAGCGCGACGACCGCGTCAAGCGCCTGGCCGGCAAGATCGACCGCGTGCTGGTCGATGCGCCCTGCTCGGGCCTGGGCACGCTGCGCCGCAATCCCGACCTCAAGTGGCGCCAGTCGGCCAAGGCCATCGAGGAGCTCACGCAAAAGCAGGCGGCCATCCTGGCCAGTGCAGCGCGTCTGGTCAAGCCGGGTGGGCGCCTGGTCTATGCCACCTGTTCGGTCCTGCCCCAGGAAAACGAAGCCATCGCCGAAGCCTTTGCAGCGGAGCACTCTGACTTCGTGGCCATGGATGCCGGCGAACTGCTGGCCCAGCTCAAGGTGGAGCAGGGCGATGCGCTGTGCAGCGGCGGCGAGACCGGTACGCAGTACCTGCGCCTGTGGCCGCAGCGCCATGAGACGGATGGCTTTTTTGCCGCCGTTTGGACCCGGAAGCCGTAACTTGCAGACGCAATAAGCTGTAAATCGCAGGAGATTGCCGAATGCCTTTGTAGGCGCATCGCCTAAAATTGAGGCATCGGTGCCACTGGGCGCCGCCTTGCCAAAGGCTTCGGTTATGTCGCTGGATTTCGGATCGGTTTGGAACCTCGCCGTGGATTGGATGGCCCATGGCCTGTGGCAGCTGTCGTGGTGGCAGCTGCTGCTATATGCCCTGGTCACCACCCACATCACCATTGCGGGCGTCACCATCTTCCTGCACCGCTGCCAGGCCCACCGCTCGCTGGACCTGGGGCCGGTTCCTTCGCACTTCTTCCGTTTCTGGCTGTGGCTGGGCACGGGCATGGTCACCAGGGAGTGGGTGGCCATCCACCGCAAGCACCATGCCAAGTGCGAAACCGAGGACGACCCCCACAGCCCGCAGACACGCGGCCTGGACACCGTGATGCGCCAGGGTGCGGAGCTGTACCGCGAAGAGGCGGCGAACGCCGAGACACTCAGGAAGTTCGGCCACGGCACGCCCGACGACTGGATCGAGCGTCATCTCTACAGCCGGCATTCGATCTGGGGCCCTTCGCTGATGCTGATCATCAACGTGTTGCTGTTCGGCGCCATCGGACTGACGATCTGGGCCGTGCAGATGGCCTGGATTCCGTTCTGGGCTGCCGGCGTGGTCAACGGCCTGGGCCATTTCTGGGGCTACCGCAACTTCGAGGCCCAGGATGCCAGCACCAACCTCGTGCCCTGGGGCCTGATCATTGGCGGCGAGGAACTGCACAACAACCACCATACCTACCCGACCTCGGCGAAGTTCTCGGTCAAGCGCTATGAGTTCGACGTGGGCTGGGTCTACATCAGCGCCATGCAGAAGCTGGGCTGGGCCAAGGTCAAGAAGACGGCGCCGCGGCTGGTCATGGGCGCCGTCAAGCCCGTGGCCGACGAAAAGACGCTGGAGGCCGTGATCGCCAACCGCTATGAGGTCATGGCCCGCTATGCGCGCGGCGTGCGCGCCGCCGTGCAGATCGAGCTCGATGCGCTCAAGCAGCGCAAGGCCCGGCAGGCCGACCTGTCCCTGCTCAAGACGGCGCGCCGCTGGCTGCACCGCGATGCCGACAAGGTGCCCGCCCAGGCGCAAGGGCAACTGGCCCAGGCGCGCGCAGCCCACCCCGTGCTCGACCAGATGCTGGTCATGCGCGAGGAGCTGCGCCAGCTGTGGCTGAACACCTCGCTGTCGCGCGAGCAACTGACGGCCCATCTGCAGGCCTGGTGCCATCGCGCCGAGGCCAGCGGCATTGCCGCGCTCAAGGAGTTCTCGGTCAAGCTGCGCGCTGCCCACGCCTGAGGCCACGAAGCCAGCCGGCAACCGACCATGCCCTGGGCCGCATCCCCTCTTCGGAGGCGATGCGGCTTTTTGCTGTGGGGCTCTGCCGCAGTTCCAGGCTTGCCATGGCCTGGGACAAGGAGCGGACCCGTATCTGCAGATCGGCGCCCGCACGCCAGCCCTGGCCCGGGTGCAGCCTGAGGGCCGGCGCGGGCACCCCATCCGCCCAGGCCTGTTGCGGGGCGGTGATTTCCAGCGGGCCGTGGCGGCAGAACAGTTCACTGCCCTCCAGCACATGCAGGTGAAGATCGTTGCCGGGGGCAAGATGGCGCAGTTCGAAGGAGCGGGTGTCGGCGTTGTGCATGGTCTGTGTCCTGTGATTCCAGGCCCTCAAGCGTAGGCAGGCGGCCTTCATCGGCACAGGCACAGCCCGCGGCTTGTTGCATCGCAGCAGTGCAGATGTCGGTGGATCTGTTCTGCTTTGTGGTCGATGGATCTGTATCTGTTGCGTAACAGCGCCTTGCGGCAAGATCGCGGGCAAGTCCTCTCGTCCCCGATTCGTTCTCCATCTGTTCCATGACCCTTGCAAGCGCCTCTCCGACCTTGTACCGCCGCCTGGCGGCCGACTACAGCCTGGCCATGGAACTGGGCACGCTCAAGGCGGGCGAGCGCATGCCTTCCGTGCGCGAGCTGATGCGCCGCCATGAGGTCAGCCTGTCCACGGCGCTGCAGACGCTGCGGCATCTGGAGGACCTGGGCCAGCTCGAGGCCCGCCCGCGCGTGGGCTACTTTGTGCGCGATGCCCGGCCTGCAGGCCTGGCCCCGGCCAGCGAGCCCGACCTGAGTCAGCCGGTGCAACCGCTGCCGCAGCCGCACTTCGCAGGTATCAATGAACACATTTCCCTGATGCTGGAGCGCGGCCGCCAGGCCGACGTGCGCGTGGACCTGGGCGGTGCCACGCCGCCGCCCGAACTGTTCGATCGCGGCTATCTGAACCAGGCCGCCGCCCGGCTGCTGCGCGAGCAGCCCGACCTGTTGGTGCTGGGGCGCTCCATGATGGGCAGCCACCCTGATTTCCAGCGCGCCATGGCGCGGCGCGCGCTGGCGGCGGGCATCCATGTCGCACCGGCCGATGTGCTGGCGACCACGGGCAATTCCGAGGCCGTGAGCCTGGCGCTGGCCGCCGTGGCCTCGCCCGGCGACATGGTGGCCGTGGAGTCGCCGACCTACTACGGCCTGCTGCAGGTGGTGGAGTCCTTGCAGATGCAGGCGCTGGAGATTCCCTGCAGCCCGCGCACCGGCCTGTCCATCGAGGCGCTGGAGCTGGCCCTGCAGACCCAGCCGCGCCTGAAGGCCGTGGTGGTCGTGCCCGAGCTGCAGATGCCGCTGGGTACGCGCATTCCCGATGAGCACAAGGCCAGGCTGGTCGATCTGTGCGGCGCCCACGGCGTGGCATTGATCGAGGACGACTCCTATGGACTGTTCGTGGAAAGCAGCCAGCCCGTGCGCCCCATCAAGGCCTGGGATCGCCTGCCGGGCCATGTCATCTATTGCGAGGCCTTCAACAAGAGCATGGCGCCGGGCCTGCGCCAGGGCTGGATGAACGCCGGCCAGTGGCATGGCCGGGTGCAGATGCTCAAGTTCGCGCGCAGCCGGGGTACCCAGACCCTGGCCCAGTTGCTGGCGGCCGCCTGCGTGGGCTCGCCCGCACACCTACGCAATCTGCAGCGCCTCAAGCAGCAGTTGCGGCGCCAGCGTGAAGGCATGGCACAGCTGGTGGCGCGGTTTTTCCCGCTGGGCACGCGGCTGAGCCTGCCGCCCGGCGGACTCAGCCTGTGGCTGGAGTTTCCGGCTGGCGTGTCCACGTCCGCGCTGTTCACGCAGGCGCTGGCGCGCGGCATCCGCACGGCGCCGGGCAGCATGTTCTCGAACTCGGGGCGCTACGAGCACTGCATGCGCCTGGGCTGCACCCTGCCGGTGGATGCCGTGATCGAGCAGGCCTGCCGCGAGCTGGGTGCCATGGCCTGTGCGCAGCTGGGTCAGCCGGCGCGCAGTGGGTGACAGGCGAAAAACAGACGCAAAGCGGGCACAAAGCGGACGCAAAAAAACCGCCGGGCTTGCGCCGGGCGGTTTTTTGTCGGTACCGGGAACAGGCTGAATTACTTCAGCTTGATTTCCTTGTACGTGACGTGCTTGCGAGCCTTGGGATCAAACTTCATGATCGCCATCTTCTCGGGCATTGTCTTCTTGTTCTTGGTCGTGGTGTAGAAGTGGCCGGTTCCTGCAGTGGATTCCAGCTTGATCTTTTCGCGTCCGCCTTTAGCAGCCATGGTGTTTCTCCTTGAGGGATTTAGGCTTGGCCACGGGCACGCAGGTCTGCGAGCACGGAGTCGATACCGTTCTTGTCGATCAGGCGCAGAGCAGCGCTGGAAACGCGCAGGCGCACCCAACGGTTTTCGCTCTCAACCCAGAAACGGCGGTATTGCAGGTTGGGCAGGAAACGACGCTTGGTCTTGTTGTTGGCGTGGGAAACGTTGTTTCCCACCATGGGCTTCTTGCCCGTTACTTCACATACGCGTGCCATCAGGACACTCCGATAGTTGTACAGCCGCCGACGCTGATGCCCTGCATTTGCTGCATGGCTTGCCGGCAACCTCACCTCGCCATAAAGGGTGGCGGTAACCCCATGCTGAAAGTGTCCTGGCCATGCAAGCAAGGCGCGCTTCAAATTCAGCAAAGCCACGGATTATAGCGTCTCCATGAGAAAAGCCCCTGGGCCAGCCAAACACGGCTGCAGCCAGGGGCTTTTGCCGCCCTGCGGGAGAGCAGGGCGGGCGGGGTGGCGTCCTGCTTATTCCTGTTCGAGGAAGCGCTGGGCGTCCAGCGCGGCCATGCAGCCCGTGCCGGCGCTGGTGATGGCCTGGCGGTAGACATGGTCCTGCACGTCGCCGGCTGCGAACACGCCGGGCACGCTGGTCTGCGTGGCAAAGCCCTTGAGGCCGCCCTGGGTGATGATGTAGCCGGTCTCGTCCATCTCCAGGTGGCCCTTGAAGATCTCGGTGTTGGGCGCATGGCCGATGGCGATGAAGCAGCCCTGCAGCTGGATGTCCTCGGCATGGCCGTCCTGGGTGCTCTTGATGCGGATGCCGGTCACGCCGGACTGGTCGCCCAGCACCTCTTCGAGCACGAAGTGGGTCTTGAGCTCGATCTTGCCAGCCCGGACCTTGTCCATGAGCTTGTCCACGAGGATGGGCTCGGCCTTGAACTTGTCGCGGCGGTGCACCAGGGTGACCTTGCTGGCGATGTTGGACAGGTACAGGGCTTCCTCGACGGCCGTGTTGCCGCCGCCGACCACGCACACGGGCTGCTCACGGTAGAAGAAGCCGTCGCAGGTGGCGCAGCCGGAGACGCCGCGGCCCATGAAGGCCTCTTCGGAGGGCAGGCCCAGGTACTTGGCCGAGGCGCCGGTGGCGATGATCAGGCTGTCGCAGGTATAGGTGCCGGAGTCGCCGGTCAGCGTGAAGGGGCGCTTGGAGAAATCGACGCTGTGGATGTGGTCGAACACCACCTGGGTCTTGAAGCGCTCTGCGTGCTCCAGAAAACGCTGCATCAGCTCGGGGCCCTGCACGCCGTTCACGTCTGCAGGCCAGTTGTCCACCTCGGTCGTCGTCATCAGCTGGCCGCCCTGGGCCATGCCGGTCACCAGCAGCGGGTTGAGGTTGGCGCGCGCGGCATAGATGGCGGCCGTGTAGCCGGCAGGGCCGGAGCCGAGGATCAGGACTTTGGCGTGTTGGGTAGAAGACATGGATGCAGTTCTTGAAAAAGGCGCACGCCGGCAGTCGGCGTGCAGAAAAAAAGATACATCGGGAACAGCTGTGGAGTATCGCTCCGCAGTCAGGTTCCCGTTGCCATATGGATCAATGGCCCGGATTGTCAAAAATGATCGACGTGGCGCCGTCATGCGGCGGTGTCATGCTCTGTTGCAAGTGCTTGCATTACGCTTGCGGGTCGCCCTGGCTGTTTTTGCGGCCAGTCCGAGGGGGCTGGGGTAAGCTCCCGCCTGCGTATGACTTACTCATTGAACGCTCTGAACGCTTCCACATCCGCCAAGGGCAAATCCAGGTCTGCGGCGCGCCCCGGCATGGTGGCGCGCTTCGGCCACGAAATGCTGCTGCTGGCGGGGCTGCTGGCCCTGGTGTTCTGGCTTGCCTCCATGCTCAGCTACTCGCCCCAGGATCCAGCGTGGTCCACCTCCGGGGCGGGACACGCACGCCTGGTCGCCAACTGGATGGGCCGCGTCGGAGCCTGGCTGGCCGACGCCTGCTATTTCGGTTTCGGCATGTCGGTCTGGTGGCTGGTGCTGGCCTCGCTGCAGACCTGGCTGTCTTCCTTTGCGCGCTGGCTGCGCGGTGGCGTGCCGCGCGACGGTGTGCCACTGCCGCCCCTGTGGCGCCGGCGCCTGCGCTTTTGGGGCGGGCTGCTGCTGCTGCTGGGTGCGAGCTGCGCACTGGAGTGGACGCGCCTGTACCGCTTCGAGAGCGTGCTGCCCGGCCCGGCCGGCGGCGTCTTCGGTTACATGCTGGGGTACCACAGCCTGCAGTGGCTGGGCTTCATGGGCTCGGGCCTGATCGGCATCTGCGTGGCCGTGATCGGCCTGGCCATGGTGTTCCGCTTTTCCTGGGGTCATCTGGCCGAATCCATGGGCGCACGCCTGGACGGCTGGGTGCTCTTTCTTTTTGCGCGCCGTGAAAAGGCCCGGGACGAAGCCGCAGGCCGCCGCGCTGCGCGCGAGCGCGAGGAAGTGGTGCAGGAAGAGCGCACGGAAAGCGCCGTGCAGCACCCGCAGCCCGTGCAGATCATCGAACCCGTGCTCCAGGAGGCTGCGATACCCAGCGTGCGCGTGGTCAAGGAGCGCCAGAAGCCCCTGTTCTCCGAACTGCCCGACAGCAAGCTGCCCCAGGTGGATCTGCTCGATGCGGCGCAGCAGCGCCAGGAAAGCGTCTCGCCCGAAACGCTGGAGATGACCAGCCGGCTGATCGAAAAGCGCCTCAAGGACTTTGGTGTCGATGTGCATGTGGTCGCCGCCATGCCCGGCCCCGTGATCACGCGCTACGAGATCGAGCCGGCCACGGGCGTCAAGGGCTCGCAGATCGTGAACCTGGCCAAGGATCTGGCGCGCTCGCTGTCCCTGGTGTCCATCCGCGTGATCGAGACGATTCCCGGCAAGAATTTCATGGCGCTGGAGCTGCCCAATGCCAAGCGCCAGTCCATCCGCCTGTCCGAGGTGCTGGGCTCGCAGGTCTACCACGACGCCAAGAGCATGCTGACCATGGGCCTGGGCAAGGACATCGTGGGCAATCCGGTCGTGGCCGATCTGGCCAAGATGCCGCACGTGCTGGTTGCCGGCACCACGGGTTCGGGCAAGTCGGTGGGGATCAACGCCATGATCCTGTCGCTGCTGTACAAGGCCGAGGCCCGCGATGTGCGCCTGCTGATGATCGACCCCAAGATGCTGGAAATGTCGGTCTACGAAGGCATTCCGCACCTGCTGTGCCCCGTGGTCACCGACATGAAGCAGGCCGCCAATGGCCTGAACTGGTGCGTGGCCGAGATGGAGCGCCGCTACAAGCTCATGAGCAAGCTGGGCGTGCGCAATCTGGCGGGCTACAACACCAAGATCGACGAGGCCAAGGCGCGCGAGGAATCCATTCCCAACCCCTTCAGCCTCACGCCCGAGGAGCCCGAGCCGCTGCAGCGCCTGCCGCACATCGTCATCGTCATCGACGAGCTGGCCGACCTGATGATGGTGGTCGGCAAGAAGATCGAGGAGCTGATCGCGCGCCTGGCCCAGAAGGCCCGCGCGGCCGGCATCCACCTGATCCTGGCCACCCAGCGCCCCAGCGTGGACGTGATCACCGGCCTGATCAAGGCCAACATCCCCACGCGCATCGCCTTCCAGGTCAGCAGCAAGATCGACAGCCGCACCGTGCTTGACCAGATGGGCGCCGAATCCCTGCTGGGCATGGGCGACATGCTCTACATGGCCAGCGGCACGGGCCTGCCCGTGCGCGTGCACGGCGCCTTCGTGTCGGACGAGGAAGTGCACCGCGTGGTGGGCTACCTCAAGGAGCAGGGCGAGGCCGACTACATCGAAGGCGTGCTCGAAGGCGGCACGGCCGAGGGCGACAGCGAGTTCGGCTCGGAGTCCGGCGACGGCGGCAACGGCGAGAAGGACCCCATGTACGACCAGGCCGTGGAAGTGGTACTCAAGGACCGCAAGGCCAGCATCTCGTATGTGCAGCGCAAGCTCAGGATTGGTTACAACCGCTCGGCGCGCCTGCTGGAAGATATGGAAAAGGCGGGCCTCGTCAGCGGTCTCACGGCCAGCGGGCAGCGCGAAGTGCTGGTGCCCGCGCGCGCCGGGGAATGAGTCCGCTTCCCCCGCAATCATGGAGAAAGAATGAAACGTCTGTTGACTGCAGTTGTGATCGCGGCAAGCGCGACGGCCTCGTGGGCCGATGGCCTCAAGAGCCTGGAAGCCTTCATGAAGAATTCCCAGGCCGGCCGCGCCGAATTCACCCAGGCCGTCACGGCCCCGTCCAAGGATGGCCAGCCGCCGCGCACCAAGAACTCCAGCGGCCAGTTCGAATTCCAGCGTCCCGGCAAGTTCAGGTTCGTCTACACCAAGCCGTTCGAGCAGACCATCGTCGCCGACGGCAAGACGCTGTGGCTCTATGACGCCGACCTCAACCAGGTCACGCAGCGCCCCCAGGCCCAGGCCCTGGGCAGCACGCCGGCCGCCATCCTGGCGTCGGCCAACGATCTCAAGGCGTTGAGTGCCGACTTCGATCTGCAATCCGCGCCCGAGCAGGATGGCCTGCAATGGGTCCAGGCCAGCCCCAAGGACAAGAACGGCCAGCTCAAGAGCGTGCGCGTGGGCTTTGCGGCCGATGGCCAGCTTTCGGCGCTGGACATCCTGGACAGCTTTGGCCAGCGTTCGCTGATCCGCTTCAGCCAGCTGCAGACCCAGGCGTCCTTGCCAGCCTCCACTTTCGAGTTCAAGGTGCCAGCGGGCGCCGACGTGCTCAAGCAGTAAGCCGCGCTGCCGCGCGGGCAACCATCCAGGCCGGTCACAGGCTGCAGTGCGCAGTTTGTGAGGTTTTGTAATGGTTTTGCCTAATATCGTCGAGACAATGGCGGCCTGCGGCCAGCGATTGTTTCGACGTCCCTCCGAGGACATGCTGGCCGGCTCTCGCATGCCTTTATGAACCTCAGTCGCAAGTTGCCGCTCGCCATTGCCATGGCGCTGCTATTCACCCTCGCTGCCGGATTCTTCGGACTCTGGTCGGCCCATCGATCCCTAGGCGTCTTTCACGGCGATGTCCAGCGCCACATGGCGGCGGAACGCCTTGCCGCCGAGGTGGAAGGCCACTTCAAAACCCAGGTCCAGGAATGGAAGAACGTGCTGCTGCGCGGCTCGGACAACGCGCTGCGCGAGCAGCACTGGAAGGGCTTTCTGGCCGGTGAGCGCGCCGTGCAGGACAAGACTGCAGCCTTGCTGGCCCTGGTGGACGATGCCTCCCTGCGCGAGATCGCCCAGGGCTTTGTGGCGCAGCACCGCAAGATGGCCGAAGGCTACCGCGTGGGGCTGGACAAATTCGAGGCCACGGGCTTCGACCCCTCGGTGGGCGACATGGCCGTGCGCGGCGTGGACCGCGAGCCGGCCGAGCTGCTTTCCCAGCTCAAGGCCGGCATAGCGGCGCAGAGCAAGGCGGTGGCCGACGATGCCTACAGCAGCGGCAAGCACGCCACTGAGCTGAGCCTGGTGCTGATGCTGGTGGCGGCCGTGGCCGGCGTGGCCATTGGCTGGCTCATCACCCGTGCCGTGGTGGCACCGCTGCGCAGCGCGGTCCAGCTGGCCGAGAAGGTGGCCCAGGGCCATCTGACCAATGCCATAGCGAGCGGCGGGCCAGACGAACTGGGCCAGCTGCTGCGGGCGCTGGGCGCCATGCAGGAGCAGTTGCGCAGCATCGTCGTGGAAGTGCGCGGCAATGCGGAGCAGGTGGCATCCGCCAGCTCGCAGATCGCGGCGGGCAACAGCGACCTGGCCCAGCGCACCGAGCAGCAGGCATCGGCCCTGCAGATGACGGCTTCGTCCATGGACCAGCTCGACTCCACCGTGCGCGGCAATGCCGATCACGCAGAGAAGGCCAACCTGCTGGCTTCGTCCGCCAGCGACATCGCCACGCGCGGTGGCGATGCCATCTCTGCCGTCGTGGGCACCATGCGCAGCATCCAGGATGCGTCCGAGCGCGTGGTCAGCATCATCGAGGTGATCGACGGCATTGCGTTCCAGACCAATATTCTTGCGCTCAATGCGGCCGTGGAGGCCGCACGGGCCGGCGAACAGGGCCGGGGCTTTGCCGTGGTCGCCGCCGAGGTCCGCACGCTGGCACAGCGCAGCTCGGGCGCGGCGCGGGAAATCCGTGACCTGATCCAGGCCAACGCCCAGCGCGTGGCCCTGGGGGCCGAGGAGGTGGACAGCGCGGGTGCGACCATGGCCTCGGTGCAGGAGGTGATTGCCAAGGTCTCGCGCATGATCGGCGCCATCAGCCACTCCAGCGGCGAACAGAGCGCTGGCGTGAGCCACGTCAACAGCGCCATCGTCCGCATCGAGGAGGGGACCCAGCAGAACGCCGCGCTGGTGGAGCAGACCAGTTCGGCCGCCGAGAGCCTGCGCAAGCAGGCCCATCAGCTGGTCGAACTCATGGCGCGTTTCAGGACGGCCTGAACGCGGTGGCCGGGGCCGGGCGCAGCCGGTCGTGGAGCGCCGCCAGCACCAGGGTGGCTGCCACGGGCAGGGCCCAGCCCATGCCGTTGCCCGGCAGGCTGTTCAGGAAGGCCGGCAGCCAGTCCTGCCAGCCGGCCGCCTTGGCGGCATCGACAAGACCGAACACCAGCGCCACGGCCAGCACCGGCGCGAACACGCGCTGGGCATTGCGCCACAGGCCTGACAGCAGGCTCAACACCACCAGGGCGATGGCCAGCGGATAAATGCCCACCAGCACGGGGCCGGACAGGGCGATCAGCTGGGCCAGGCCCTGGTTGGACACCAGGATGCACGCCAGCCCAATGGCCACCACCACCGCGCGGTAGGGCAGGCGCAGCATCTCGCTGAAGTAGGCGCCACAGGCGCTGACCAGGCCCACGGCCGTGGTCAGGCAGGCCAGGGAAATCACCACGGCCAGCAGCAGGCTGCCGATGGGGCCGAAGGTGTGATCCACGTAGCGCGTGAGGATGAGCACGCCGGTCTGCGCCTGCGGGGCGATGGACTGGCTGGTGGCGCCCAGATGGATCAGCGACAGATACACCAGGCCCAGGCCCACGGCCGCGATCACGCCCGCGATGATGGCGTAGCGCGTCTGCAGCCCGGTGTGGGAGATGCCCCGGTCCCGGATGGCGTTGACGATGACGATGCCGAAGGCCAGGGCGCCCAGCGCGTCCATGGTCTGGTAGCCCTCCAGAAACCCTTCGGTCAGGGGCGCGACCAGGTAGTCGCCGCTGGCGCTGGTGGCAGCACCGGCCGGCAAGAGCACGGCGGCGGCACCCAGCACCACCAGGGCCAGGATCAGCACGGGCGTGATCAGCTTGCCGATGGTGTCGATCAGCTTGCCGGGGAACAGGGACAGGCCCATGACCAGCACAAAGTACACCGCCGAGTAGATGAACAGCGCAGTGCTGCTGTGGCCCACGAAGGGCGCAAAGCCCATCTCGAACGACACGGTGGCCGTGCGCGGCGTGGCAAACAGCGGGCCGAGGATGAGATAGATCAGCAGGCCCAGCACCATGCCGGCCTTGCGGCCCACGGGCGAGGTCAGCGCATCGAGCCCGCCGCCCACGCGCGCCAGCGCCACCACGGTGAGCAACGGCAGGCCCACGCCCGTGAGCAGAAAGCCCGTGGCCGCAGCGGCCGCGTGCTCGCCGGCTCCCTGGCCGACCATGGGCGGAAAGATGATGTTGCCCGCGCCGAGGAACAGCGCAAAGGTCATGAAGCCTAGGGCGATAAGGTCCCGGGTCTTGAGTGTTTGCATGGATGCAGAAATGAAAAGGTCCCGCCTTGCCGCATGGCAGGCAGTTCCGGAAACGGTGGGAGGCGCGGAGCGATGGGGCAGCAATGGCGCAGGCCCGATGGCCGCGCATGCAGCGCGGCCGGCTCCGCAAAGGGCAGCATTTTAGGGCGGCGGCCCGAAGCGGGTGAAAAATGTCAGTGATTGCTCTTGATGAGATGCATGCAAACCATTCATGTCATGTGAGTGACATGCCTGCAGGCGATGGCCAGGATCCCAGCTGGCGATCCATGGCTTCATCCCCCGCGGCCAGGTACAGGCATCAGGGGCTGGCGCACCCGCTGCCGCTATGGCGTGGACAATGGCGTCATGGTTTTGCAACTGCATCTGTTCCCCTCGGCAGCGAATCCGGCACATGGGCTGCCGAGCGCCTTCTGCGCGGCGCTGCCTGCGACGGAGCTGGCCCATGGCTGATCTGTTCACCCAGGAGCCCTCCGCACCACTGGCCGAAGCCCTGCGGCCCAAGACCCTGGACGAGGTCGTGGGCCAGTCACACCTGCTGGGCGAGGGCAAGCCGCTGCGCCTGGCCTTCCAGTCAGGCAAGCCGCATTCCATGATCTTCTGGGGGCCGCCCGGCGTGGGCAAGACCACGCTGGCCCGGCTCACGGCCACGGCCTTCAAGTGCGAGTTCATTGCGCTGTCTGCGGTGTTCTCCGGGGTCAAGGACATCCGCGCGGCCATGGAGCAGGCGCAGCAGAACCTGGCCATGGGCCGGCACACCATCCTCTTCGTGGACGAGATCCACCGCTTCAACAAGTCCCAGCAGGATGCGCTGCTGCCCTATGCGGAAAGCGGGCTGGTCACCTTCATCGGCGCCACCACGGAAAACCCTTCCTTCGAGGTGAACTCGGCCCTGCTGTCGCGCGCGCAGGTCTATGTGCTGCAATCCCTGACCGACGATGAACTCAGGCAACTGCTGCTGCGGGCGCAGGAAAAGGCCCTGGGCGGCCTGGAGTTCGACGACTTGGCGCGGGACACCATCGTCGGCTATGCCGATGGTGATGCCCGGCGGTTCCTGAACCTGCTGGAGCAATGCCAGACGGCGGCCGGCGCTGCGGGCGTCACGCGGATCGATGCCGAGTTCGTGCAGAACGCGCTGACCTTGAATGCCAGGCGCTTCGACAAGGGCGGCGACAACTTCTACGACCAGATCTCGGCCCTGCACAAGTCCGTGCGCGGCTCCCATCCCGATGCGGCGCTGTACTGGCTCACGCGCATGCTCGATGGCGGCGCCGATGCGCGCTACCTGTCGCGGCGCATCGTGCGCATGGCCTGGGAGGATATCGGCCTGGCCGATCCGCGCGCCATGCAGATCGCCAACGACGCAGCCCTGACCTATGAGCGCCTGGGCAGCCCCGAAGGCGAGCTGGCGCTGGGCCAGGCCGTCATCTACCTGGCCATGGCCGCCAAGAGCAACGCCGGCTACAACGCCTACAACAAGGCCCGGGCCTTCGTGAAGCAGGACAGGAGCCGCGAGGTGCCCGTGCACCTGCGCAACGCGCCCACCAAGCTCATGAAGGAGCTGGGCTACGGCCATGAATACCGCTACGCGCACGATGAGCCCAACGCCTACGCGGCCGGCGAGACCTATCTGCCCGAAGGCATTGCGGAGCCGGGCTGGTACCAGCCCGTGCCCCGGGGCCTGGAGATCAAGATCGGCGAGAAGCTGGCCGTGCTGCGCAAGTGGGACGAAGAGGCTGGCGGCGCATAGCCGAAGCCGCTGAGGGCAGGCCGGTGCCGGGGCTAGGCGCCCGGGCCGGGCTCCACCGCCACGTCGCGCGCGTGCAGGGGGGCGTGGCACTCCGAGCAGACGACCAGGGGGTCGAACGTGTGGCCGCACACCGTATGCCGGTGCAGCACGGGCCGGCCTTCCTCGCCGGACATGTGTACATCACCCCAGTGCACGATGGCCATGACCACCGGATGCAGGTCCAGTCCCTTGGGCGTGAGGCGGTACTCGTGCCGTACCGGCGCCTCCTGGTAGGCCACCTTCTTGAGCACGCCTGCCTCGACCAGCCTGGCCAGCCTGTCCGACAGCATGGGGCGTGAAATGCCCAGGCGTCCCAGGAATTCATCAAAACGGCGTACGCCCAGAAAGCAGTCGCGCAGCACCAGCAGTGTCCAGCGGTCGCCGATGACCGAGACCGTGCGTGCGATGGAGCAGCGCTCCTCTTCCAGTTCGTTCCATTTCATTGGGCAGTTCCCCGCTTGACGGGTTCTGATTTTAAACCTACCGTGCATTGGGTTCAAAAAATGAACTGACCAATCATCCACGGAGATCCCATGACCGACAAGAAAGCCATTCTCGTGATCGGCGCTGGCGACGCCACGGGCGGCGCCATCGCCCGGCGTTTTGCGCGCGAAGGCTATATCGCCTGCGTCACGCGCCGCGATGCGGACAAGCTCCAGCCCCTGGTCGAACAGATCCGCGCCGCCGGTGGCCAGGCCCATGGTTTTGGCAGCGACGCGCGCAAGGAAGAGGAAATGGTGGCCCTGGTGCAGAAGATCGAGGCCGAGATCGCTCCCATCGAGGTCGCCGTCTTCAACATCGGCGCCAACGTGCGCTTCGGCATCACCGAGACCACGGCGCGCGTCTACTTCAAGGTCTGGGAGATGGCCTGCTTCGCCGGCTTCCTGATGGGGCGGGAGGCGGCCAGGGTGATGCTGCCGCGCGGCCGGGGCACCATCATCTTCACGGGCGCCACCGCCAGCCTGCGCGGGCGTGAGGGCTTTGCGGCGTTTGCCGGTGCCAAGCACGGCCTGCGTGCGCTGGCCCAGAGCATGGCGCGCGAGCTCTGGCCCAAGGGCATCCATGTGGCCCACCCCGTGATCGACGGCGCCATCGACACGGAGTTCATCCGGACCAACTTTCCCGAGCGCTATGCCCTCAAGCAGCAGGACGGCATTCTCAATCCCGACCACATCGCCGACCTCTACTGGCAACTGCACCAGCAGCCGCGCGATGCCTGGACGCATGAAACCGAAATCCGCCCCTGGATGGAGTCCTGGTAGGCCCTTCAGCCATTTCCGCCCCCTCAGCCGCTTCAGCCCCTTCGCTTCGATGTTCCATCCCATTTGATGCAGGCCGTGCCATGAAACCCAACGTGCAATTCCTTTTCGACTTCGGCAGCCCCAACGCCTATCTCTGCCACCAGGTCATCCCCGCAATCGAGGCGCGCAGCGGCATCCGCTTCGACTATGTGCCGGTCCTGCTGGGCGGCCTGTTCAAACTGGCCAACAACCGCTCACCGGCCGAGGCGAATGCCGACATTCCCAACAAGCGCGCCTATGAGGCGCTGGAACTGCAGCGTTTCGTGCAAAGGCATGGGCTCACGCGCTTCCGGATGAATCCGCACTTTCCCGTCAACACCCTGCAAATCATGCGCGGGGCCGTGGCGGCGCAGGGCCTGGGCTGCTTCGAGCGTTATGTGGATGCGGTGTTCTCCAGTATGTGGGAGAAGGGCTGCAAGATGGACGATGCCCAGGTGATCGGCACCGAGCTGTCCGGGGCGGGCCTGGACGCCCCAGCCCTGATCGCCGCAAGCCAGACGCCCGAAGTCAAGGCCCGGCTGCTGGCAAATACCGAGCAGGCCTTCCACCGTGGCGCTTTCGGATCGCCCACCTTTTTTGTTGGCGACGAGATCTACTTCGGCAAGGACCGCCTGCGCGATGTGGAGGAACAAGCGCTGCGGGCCTGCAGCCAGCCTCAGGCCGATCGCCCGTCGTAGCGCGTGATGCGCAGCGCCTCGGGGTCCACGCCTTCCAGGCAGCGCACGTTGACGGCCGCCATGTGCCGGCCCTGGGGATCGATGGCCTCGCCGAACGGATGGATGCCGCAGGTCGGGCAGAAGCGGTGCTGGATCAGGTGCCGGTTGAAGGTGTAGGTCCGCATCTGTTCATCGGGCGTCTGCAGCTGCAGCTGTTCGCGGGGAACGAACCACATGAGCGCGCCCTTGCGTGCGCAGATGGAGCAGTTGCAGGCCATGGCCTGGGTGAGTTCGCCTTCCACATCGAAAGCGATGCCGCCGCAGTGGCAGCTGCCGTGGTATTTCATCGGGGTTCTCCGTGGCCACCTCGGGCTGGCGGCACTGCCGTTGATGGTAGGAGTTCATGCTGGCTACGGCAAATTGCTGCAGTGCTACATAAGAGCACGTGGCTTGTAAAGCCTCGGGAAACCCCCCTGCAACAAGGCGTTGCAGGCCACCGGGGGGTGCCTAGAATCGCCAATCCCCTGCGGTTTCCGGGCCACAAGCCAGGATGCGGCGGGAGAGCTTCCACCACCATGGCATTGCTGGCTCCGTTCGTTTGGATGCGAGGCACGCTGAATGTCTCCATCCTGGACTAAAGGGGAGAGCGCATATGGACATACTGCTTCAGCAGGTCATCAACGGATTGGTCCTGGGCAGCATGTACGCCCTGATCGCCCTGGGCTACACCATGGTGTACGGCATCATCCAGCTCATCAACTTCGCCCATGGCGAGGTGCTCATGGTCGGCGCGCTGACCAGCTGGAGCTGCATAGGCCTGATGCAGGAGGCCATGCCCGGTGCGCCGGGCTGGCTGATCCTGCTGCTGGCGACTGTGATCGCCTGCGTGGTGGCCGCGGCACTGAATTTCGTGATCGAGAAAGTGGCTTACCGCCGCCTGCGCAGCAGCCCGCGCCTGGCGCCGCTGATCACGGCCATCGGCGTCTCGCTGCTGCTGCAGACGCTGGCCATGATCATCTGGAAGCCCAACTACAAGGCCTATCCCACGCTGCTGCCGAGCACGCCCTTCGAGATCGGCACGGCGGTGATCACGCCCACCCAGATCCTGGTGCTCGTGGTCACGGCGATCGCGCTGGCATCGCTGACCTATCTGGTCAACTACACCAAGCTCGGGCGCGCCATGCGGGCCACGGCCGAGAATCCGCGCGTGGCGGCCTTGATGGGCGTCAAGCCTGACTTGGTGATCTCGGCCACCTTCATCATCGGCGCCGTGCTGGCGGCCATCGCGGGCATCATGTATGCCTCCAACTACGGCACGGCCCACCACACCATGGGCTTTCTGCCGGGGCTCAAGGCCTTCACAGCGGCCGTGTTCGGCGGCATCGGCAACCTGGCCGGCGCCGTGGTCGGCGCCATGCTGCTGGGGCTGATCGAGTCCATAGGCTCTGGCTACATCGGCGACCTCACGGGCGGCGTATTGGGCAGCCACTACACCGACATCTTCGCCTTCATCGTGCTCATCATCATCCTGACGCTGCGCCCCTCGGGCCTGCTGGGTGAGCGTGTGGCCGACCGCGCCTGAGGAGATCCGCATGAACAGCAAGAAGACCGTGCAATGGATTCTGGGCGGCCTGGCGCTGATGGTGCTGCCGCTGGTGCTGCAGTACTTCGGCAATGCCTGGGTGCGCATCGCCGACCTGGCCCTGCTCTATGTGCTGCTGGCACTGGGCCTGAACGTGGTGGTGGGCTATGCAGGCCTGCTGGACCTGGGCTACGTGGCCTTCTATGCCGTGGGCGCCTACATGTTCGCGCTGATGGCCTCGCCGCATCTGGCGGAGACCTTCGAGGGCTTTGCCGCCATGTTCCCTGACGGGCTGCATACCTCCATCTGGCTGGTGATACCGCTGGCGGCGCTGCTGGCGGGCATCACGGGAATACTGCTGGGCATTCCGGTGCTCAAGCTGCGCGGGGACTACCTGGCCATCGTCACGCTGGGTTTCGGCGAGATCATCCGCATCTTCATGAACAACCTGGACCAGCCGGTCAACATCACCAACGGCCCCAAGGGCATAGGCCAGATCGACTCGGTGAAGATTCTGGGCCTGGACCTGGCCAAGCGCCAGGAGATCTTCGGCTACGACATCAGCTCGGTCACGCTGTACTACTACCTGTTCCTCTTCCTGGTGCTCGTCAGCATCGTGATCTGCTGGCGCCTGCAGGACTCGCGCATCGGCCGCGCCTGGATGGCCATCCGCGAGGACGAGATCGCCGCCAAGGCCATGGGCATCAACACGCGCAACATGAAGCTGCTGGCCTTCGGCATGGGCGCTTCCTTCGGTGGTGTCTCGGGCGCCATGTTCGCTGCCTTCCAGGGCTTCGTCTCGCCCGAGTCGTTCAGCCTCATGGAGTCCATCATGATCGTGGCCATGGTGGTGCTCGGCGGCCTGGGCCATCTGCCGGGCGTGATCCTGGGGGCGGTGCTGCTGTCGGCCCTGCCCGAGGTGCTGCGCTATGTGGCCGGTCCCTTGCAGCAGATGACCGACGGGCGGCTTGACGCCTCCATCCTGCGCCAGTTGCTGATCGCGCTGGCCATGATCGTCATCATGCTGATGCGTCCGCGCGGCCTGTGGCCGTCGCCCGAGCATGGCAAGAACCTGCCGCACCAGTCCTGAGCATGGAGACAACGCAGATGGCGAACACGGCAGACAACGGCTCCACCTCCCCGGTGCTCAGGGTTTCGGGCATTTCCAAGCGCTTTGGCGGACTGCAGGCCCTGTCCGATGTGGGCATGACCATTGGCCGTGGCCAGGTCTACGGCCTGATCGGTCCCAACGGCGCGGGCAAGACCACTTTCTTCAACGTGATCACGGGCCTGTACACGCCCGACAGCGGCAGCTTCGAGCTGGCCGGCAAGACCTACGAGCCCTCGGCCGTGCACAAGGTGGCCAAGGCCGGCATTGCGCGCACCTTCCAGAACATCCGGCTGTTTGCCGAGATGACGGCGCTGGAGAACGTGATGGTCGGGCGCCATGTGCGCACGCATTCGGGCCTGATCGGCGCGGTGTTCCGCACGCCAGGCTTCAAGGCCGAGGAAGCCGCGATCCGCGCGCGGGCCCGCGAACTGCTGGACTACGTGGGTATTTCCAAATACGCCGACTTCAAGGCCCGCACGCTGAGCTACGGCGACCAGCGCCGCCTGGAGATCGCGCGGGCGCTGGCCACCGACCCGCAACTGATCGCGCTGGACGAGCCTGCCGCCGGCATGAACGCCACCGAGAAGGTGCAGCTGCGCGAGCTGATCGACCGCATCCGCCGGGACCAGCGCACCATCTTGCTGATCGAGCACGACGTGAAGCTGGTCATGGGCCTGTGCGATCGCGTCACCGTGCTGGACTATGGCAAGCCCATCGCCGAAGGCACGCCGGCCGAGGTGCAGAAGAATGACAAGGTGATCGAAGCCTATCTGGGCACCGGAGGACACTGAACCATGGGTGAGCAAGTGCAAGACAAGGGCGTGTCCGCGCCGGTGCTGTTGAAGGTCCAGGGACTGAAGGTGGCCTATGGGGGCATACAGGCCGTCAAGGGCGTGGATTTCGAGGTCCGCCAGGGCGAGCTGGTCTCGCTGATCGGCTCCAACGGGGCGGGCAAGACCACGACCATGAAGGCCGTCACGCGCAGCCTGCAGATGGCGGATGGCGATGTGCACTACCTGGGCCGCAGCATCCGCAACGTGGGCGCCTGGGATCTGGTGGCCCAGGGCCTGGTCATGGTGCCGGAGGGGCGCGGCGTGTTCGCGCGCATGACCATCACCGAGAACCTGCTCATGGGCGCCTACACGCGCAACGACAAGGCCGGCATTGCCGCCGACATCGAGCGCATGTTCGGCATCTTCCCGCGCCTGAAGGAGCGCCGCGACCAGCTGGCCGGCACCATGTCGGGCGGCGAGCAGCAGATGCTGGCCATGGCGCGCGCGCTGATGAGCCAGCCCAAGGTGCTGCTGCTGGACGAGCCCTCCATGGGCCTGTCGCCCATCATGGTGGACAAGATCTTCGAGGTGGTGCGCGATGTGCATGCGCTGGGCGTGACGCTGGTGCTGGTCGAGCAGAACGCCAGTCGTGCGCTGGCGCTGGCCGATCGCGGCTATGTGATGGAGTCCGGCCTGATCACCATGACCGGGCCAGGCCAGACCCTGCTCAGCGATCCGCGCGTGCGGGCCGCCTACCTGGGCGAGTGAACTCCGGGGCAGCCGCCTGCGCACAGGTTGCTGGAATGTCCCGTGCCATCGACGGGATATGGCAAAAATATGACGATTTGATGAAGATTCATCGAATGCCCATCGATGCGGGATGTTGCGTATCTGTGCGATGAAGCAGGTTTTTCGAGAAAATTCGCGCAAAAAAGCAATTTTTGGAAAGAAATCGAAAATCCAGCTTCTGGCGCTGCGGGCGCGATAATTCAGGCCTTCCAGCACCCGGGCGCACCTCACATGAACTGGCTCCAACACATCCCTGTCGGGCTGCAGACCGTGGTCCTGCTGGCCATGAGCAATGTCTTCATGACGTTTGCCTGGTATGGGCACCTGAAGAACCACGCCTCGTCGCCCTGGTACGTGGCAGCCCTTGTCAGCTGGGGCATTGCGCTGTTCGAGTACCTGCTGCAGGTGCCCGCCAACCGCATAGGCCACACGCAGTTCAGCGTGGCGCAGCTCAAGATCATCCAGGAGGTGATCACACTGTCGGTGTTCGCGCCTTTTGCCGTGCTCTACCTGAACCAGCCCCTCAAATGGGACTTCCTCTGGGCCGGCCTGTGCATGGTTGGCGCGGTGTATTTTATTTTTCGCAGCGGCTGACAAGGCGGCGCGCCGGCGCGCAAAAACGCGCTTGGGACTCAAGAGTACACTTCGCCCCGTTCAAGCCGGGAAGCCATGCCAAGCATCCGCAATGTGACGCAGTGAGTCGCCTGGTTCCCACTTTTCCCGGTAAGGAGCATTCATGCTTTTTGGCAAACTATTGCCACGCGAAGGCAATTTCTTCGAGATGTTCAACCAGCATGCCGACCGCATCGTCGATGCCGCGCATGCCTTCTCGCAGCTTGTCGCCAACTACAACGATCCTCATCTTCGCGAGAAGTACAACGAGGACGTGAACAACGCCGAGCGTGCCGCCGACCGCGTGACGCATGACGTCACCAAGGCGCTGCACAAGACCTTCATCACGCCGCTGGACCGCGAGCAGATCCACTCGCTGATCAACACCATGGACGACGTGGCCGACCTGATCCAGGACTCGGCCGAGACCATGGCGCTGTACGACGTGCGCCACATGACGGATGAGATCACGCGCCTGACCGACCTGTGCGTGCGCTGCTGCGAGCGGCTGCGCGATGCGGTCAAGCTGCTGTCGCGCATCTCCGATCCATCGGTGGTGGACGCGGCGATGAAGACCTGCGAGGAAATCGACCGCCTCGAATCGGACGCCGACCGCGTGATGCGCTCGGCCATGAGCAAGCTGTTCCGCGAAGAGCCCGATGTGCGCGAAGTCATCAAGCTCAAGGCCATCTACGAGCTGCTGGAGACGGTGACCGACCGCTGCGAGGACGTGGCCAACCTGATCGAGGGCATCGTCCTCGAGAATTCCTGAGCCCTCGCGGAGTCGTTTCGTTATGGAATCCGTACAAGCGGCCCTGTGGGTCGTGATCCTGCTGGTGGTGCTGGCCTTGCTGTTCGACTTCATGAACGGCTTCCACGATGCTGCCAACTCGATCGCCACCGTGGTCTCCACGGGCGTGCTCAAGCCCACGCAGGCCGTGGCCTTCGCGGCCTTCTTCAACGTGGTGGCGGTCTTTGTCTTCCACCTCAGCGTGGCGGCCACTGTGGGCAAGGGGATCGTCCAGCCCGGCATCGTGGACACGCACGTGGTCTTCGGCGCCCTGGTCGGCGCCATTGCCTGGAACGTGATCACCTGGCACTACGGCATCCCCAGCAGCTCCTCGCATGCGCTGATCGGCGGCATCGTGGGCGCCGTGATCGCCAAGGCTGGCGCGGGCGCACTGATCGCCAGCGGCATCTGGAAGACCGTGGCCTTCATCTTCGTCTCGCCGCTGCTGGGCTACCTGCTGGGCTCGCTGATGATGGTGCTGGTGGCCTGGATCTGCCGCCGCGCCGCTCCCAACCGGGTGGACCGCTGGTTCCGCCGGCTGCAGTTGGTCTCCGCCGGCGCCTACAGCCTGGGCCACGGCGGCAATGATGCGCAAAAGACCATCGGCATCATCTGGCTGCTGCTGATCGCCACCGGCTATGCCAATGCCGGCGACGCGGAGCCGCCGCTGTGGACCATCGTCAGCTGCTACCTGGCCATCGGCCTGGGCACCATGTTCGGCGGATGGCGCATCGTCAAGACCATGGGCCAGAAGATCACCAAGCTCAAGCCCGTGGGAGGCTTTTGCGCCGAAAGCGGTGGCGCGCTGACGCTGTTCTTCGCGACCTTCCTGGGCGTGCCGGTCTCGACCACGCACACCATCACGGGCGCCATCGTCGGCGTGGGCTCCACCCAGCGCGCCAGCGCCGTGCGCTGGGGCGTGGCGGGCAACATCGTCTGGGCCTGGGTGCTGACGATTCCTGCCAGCGCCTTCGTGGCTTCCATTGCCTACTGGATCAGTCTCCAGCTGTACTGAGCCAAGGCAAGTGCCTCCAAAAAGAAAGACCGCCAATGGCGGTCTTTCTTTTTGGGTGGAGGCACGCGCTGGCGCACCACAGCGAAAACTTCACTGCGAAATCTTGCGCGCTTCCTCCACCTGGTGCTCGAAGTAGTGCTGGAAGCTGTAGGCAATGCTGGCCATGAGCACGGCGGCGCCCAGCATCAGGGACAGCGCAATGGCAAAGATGGTTGACCAGCCCGTGCGCCCGGCCTGCGCCTGCTCGTCAATGCCGGGGTTGTGGCGCCGGTTCCAGGCTTCGGTGTCGGTCAGCCCGTAGAGGATGGCGCGCAGCGCGCAGCCGGCGATGGTGAAGCCCAGCAGCGGAATCAGCAGCCAGCTGAGCTGGTCGTCCTGCCCCAGTTGCTGGACGCGCTCGATGCCGTATACGCCCAGCGCCGTGGGCACGGGCAGCAGCCAGCCCAGCCAGTCGCCGAAGCCATGCAGATAGAAGCGGTGCAGCCCCAGCGGCCCGCCGACAAAGGCCAGCCAGGTCGTCAGGGTCTTGCTTTTGGAGCGCGCAGCCCCCTGCTGTGCTTGAGCGGGCTGAGGCAAAGGCGTGCTGGGTCGGTTCATGCGCCCATTATTCGGGCGAACTGCGGTTGCCGTCTCCCAGGGTCTTCTCCATGAGAACGATGTCCAGCCAGCGGCCGAACTTCCATCCCATGGAGCTCAGCGTGCCCGCCGGGGTGAAGCCCGCGGCGCGGTGCACGCCGATGGAGCCGGCATTGGCCGAGTCACCGATCACCGCCAGCAGCTTGCGCACGCCGGCCGCCTCGCATTCGCGCGACAGCGCATCGAGCAGGAGGCGGCCCACGCCCTGGCCGCGTGCCGCGTCATGCACGTAGATGGAATCCTCGGCGGAGAAGCGATAGGCCGGGCGCGGCTTGAACCAGTTGGCGTAGGCAAAGCCCAGCACCTGGCCCTGTTCGTCCACGGCGACCAGATAGGGCAGGCCCTTGGCCAGCACGTCCGCGCGGCGCGTGGCCATGTCCGATTCGGCAGGGGGATCGGTCTCGAACGTGCCCGTGCCGTGCAGCACGTGGTGGCGGTAAATAGAGGTGATGGCGGCGAGATCGCCGTCCAGGCTTGAGCGAATGGTAGGCATGGAAAGGGAAGTTGGATATAATCGCTGGTTTTACGGCGTGTCGCTGGCCGGGTGGCCATGTCGCGTGTCTCAAACGCCGCAAAACATGTGCAGCCATTCATTGTCTAGTTAATTGTGTGGTGGCTGCGCCCACCCGAAGGAAAATCATGGTCGTCATTCGACTCTCTCGCGGCGGTTCCAAGGCCCGTCCGTTCTACAACATCGTTGCCGCCGACAAGCGCGTGCGTCGCGATGGTTCGTTCATCGAACGCCTGGGCTTCTACAACCCCAACGCCCGTGGCGGCGAAGAGGGTCTGCGCGTTGCTCTGGACCGCGTGAACTACTGGAAGGGCGTTGGCGCGCAGGCTTCCGAGACCGCAGAGCGCCTGATCAAGCAGGCCACCCAGAAGACTGCTGCCTAATTCAGCATCCCTTCTGAAATCGGGTTCCGTTGGCTTGTCTGACGGAGCCCTTTTTTGTTTTCCCCTCTGGATCGCCTTGCAGGGATCTGCAACGATCTGCATTGACTGTCCATCTACTGCCTACCGACTGCCATGAGCCACATGCCTGAACTCGAAGCCAGCGTCCTGCCCGCCGATGCCGTGGAGGTCGGGCGCATCGCCGATGCCTGGGGCATCAAGGGCTGGTTCAAGGTGGCCGCCTTCAGTGCCGACCCCGAGGCCCTGTTCACCGCAAAGCAGTGGTATCTGCAGCCCCCCGAGAAGGGTGCGCGGCAGTTCACCGGTACGGTGCTGCTGCCGGTCAAGCAGGCGCGCGTCCACTCCGATTCCGTCGTCGCCACATCGCCTGTCGTGAACGACCGCAATACCGCCGAGGCCCTGCGTGGCGCGCGCATCTTCGTGGCGCGCAGCGATTTCCCGCAGCCCGAAGATGGCGAGTATTACTGGGTCGATCTGCTGGGCCTGTCCGTGGTCAACCGCGAGGGCGTGGCCCTGGGCGTCGTCCGCGACCTGCTGTCCACCGGCCCGCAGACCGTACTGGTGCTGGCCTATGAAGAGGATGGCAAGGAGCGCGAGCGCATGATTCCCTTTGTCGATGCCTATGTGGACAAGGTGGATCTGCCGGGCAAGACCATCGTTGCCGACTGGCAGCCCGACTATTGATCGCCGATCTCCATGCGCTTCGACATCATCACGCTGTTCCCTGAGCTGTTCACGCCGTTTCTTGAAAGCGGCGTCACGCGCCGTGCCTATGCCTCGGGCCAGGTCGGCGTGCACCTGTGGAATCCGCGCGACCATGCCCAGGGCAACTACCGGCGCGTGGACGATCGCCCCTTTGGCGGCGGTCCGGGCATGGTGATGATGGCCGAGCCGCTGCAGCGCTGCCTGGAGGCGGCCCGGCAGGCACGCCGCGATGCCGGCGAGCCCGAGCCGGCTCCCGTGGTGCTGTTCTCGCCGATCGGCACCACGCTGCGCCATGCCGTGGTGGCCGACTGGGCGCAGGGGCAGGGCGCAATCTTGCTGTGCGGCCGCTACGAGGGCCTGGACCAGCGCTTCATCGATACCCATGTCACGCACCAGTTGAGCCTGGGCGACTTCGTGCTGTCTGGCGGCGAGATCGCTGCCATGGCCCTGCTGGATGCCGTCGCACGGCTGCAGCCCGGCGTGCTCAATGACGAAGGCAGTTTCCAGCAGGACAGTTTCAATCCGGCGCTCGACGGCCTGCTCGATTGCCCGCACTACACCCGCCCCGAAGTCTGGGAAGGGCGGGAAGTGCCGGCGCCACTGTTGTCCGGCCACCACGCGCAGATCGAGCGCTGGCGCCGTGACCAGCGCCTGTCCATCACGGCCAGGCACCGGCCCGAGCTGATAGAGCAGGCGCGCGCCCAGGGCCTGCTCAACGCCAAGGACGAGGGGTTTTTGGCAAAAAACGTCTCCGGGCTATAATCCGCGATTCTTCGATCCTCTATCCGGCCGCTGCTACGAACAAAGCAGCCATGGCGCCAATCCCGGTGCTTGCCAATCCTGGCGCGGACAAGATCGATTGGATGTTGACCATGAATCTGATCCAGATCCTCGAGCAAGAGGAAATCGCCCGTCTGAACAAGACCATCCCCCAGTTCGCCCCCGGTGACACCGTCATCGTGAGCGTGAACGTGGTCGAAGGCAGCCGCAAGCGCGTGCAGGCTTACGAAGGCGTGGTGATCGCCAAGCGCAACCGTGGCCTGAACAGCGGCTTCACCGTGCGCAAGATCTCCAGCGGTGAAGGCGTGGAGCGTACGTTCCAGACCTACTCGCCCCTGATCGCCGGCATCGAAGTCAAGCGTCGCGGTGATGTGCGTCGTGCCAAGCTGTACTACCTGCGCGAGCGCAGCGGCAAGTCGGCCCGCATCAAGGAAAAGCTGCCGTCGCGTGTCAAGGTTTCTGCCGAAGCCTAAGCACCTGCGTCACAGCTGGAAAGCCGCTACAGTCGCCTGTAGCGGCTTTTTTGTTGTCCGGCCGTTGCCCATCACAAGCCTTCATTCGTGTCCTCTCTGCCCGATACCGCCATTCCCGTGCCGACCGGCGGGCCAGTGCCCGCAGCCGTGCCGTCGATCGCCGACCCGCGCATGGCGCAACTGATTGGCAAGGACAGCCACCTGCCTGCCGTGCCCCCCGAGGCCCGCACGCCCGAGGCCCTGCGCCAGCGCTTTGCGCTGCCGCCCCAGTGGGCTCCCGAGGTGGTGCGCGAGAAACGCTTCAGCTATCGCCAGCCCACCGATGCCGCCGTGCTCGTGCCCATCGTGATGCGCCCCGAGCCCACGGTGCTGCTGACCGAGCGCACGGCCCACCTGTCCACGCATTCGGGGCAGGTGGCATTTCCGGGCGGCAAGCGCGATCCGGAGGATGCCTCTGCCCAGGCCACGGCCCTGCGCGAGGCGCATGAGGAAGTCGGACTGGCCGCCAGCGATGTGCAAGTGCTGGGCACGCTGCCCATCTACATCACGGGCACGGCCTTCCTGATCACGCCGGTGGTGGCCCTGGTCGACCCCCGGGCGCACCTCAATCCCAATCCCTACGAAGTGGCGGATGTGTTCGAGGTGCCGCTGGCCTTCCTGCTCGATCCTGCCAACCATGAGCGCCACTCCATGGTCTGGAACGGCGTGCCGCGCGAATGGTTTGCAATGCCCTACCAGGATGGTGATCGCCAGCGCTACATCTGGGGCGCCACGGCCGGCATGCTGCGAAATCTTTACCGATTCCTGTCGGCCTGATGCCCGGATCGCGGGCCGTGCCACCCCGGGGTCACTGACCTGTCTGCATGCGCCAGTATGATGGCCGGATGAGTTTCTTTGCCATTCTGATCGCCTTGCTGATCGAGCAGGCGCGCCCGTTGACGCCGGCCAATCTCGTGCACACAGGCTACAGAGCCTGGACGGTTTCGGTGCGCCGCAACTTCGATGCCGGCCAGGCGCACCATGGCTGGCTGGCCTGGACCGTGGCGGTGGCATTGCCCTGCGTGCTGGTGACGGGCATCTACCTGCTGCTGCTGTGGGGCGTGGGCTGGCCGCTGGCCATGGTCTGGAATGTGGCCGTGCTCTATGTGACGCTGGGCTTTCGCCAGTTCAGCCACCACTTCACACGCATCCGCGATGCGCTGGATGCAGGCGATGAGTATGCCGCGCGCGAGGCGCTGGCTCACTGGCAGCAGGTCGATGCCAGCGAGGTGCCGCGCAGCGAGGTTGTGCGCCATGTGATCGAGTACTCGGTGCTGGCCGCGCATCGCCATGTGTTTGGCGTTCTGTTCTGGTTCTCTGCGCTGGCAGCGCTGGGGCTGGGCCCGCTCGGCGCCGTGTTCTACCGAATGACCGAGCACCTGTCGCGCTCCTGGTCGCGCAAGGGCCTGGTGGGCGGCACCCAGGTCAGCCCCCAGTTGCAGCACACCTCCCGGCTGGCCTGGACCGTGATCGACTGGTTGCCTGCACGGTTGACGGCGCTGTCCTTTGCCGTGGTCGGCAGCTTCGAGGAAGCCATCGAAGGCTGGCGCTTCCATGCCCAGCGCTTTCCCAACGACAACGATGGCGTGATCCTGGCCGCCACCTCGGGTGCCATCAACGTGCGCCTGGGCGGCGAGGCACTCAAGCGCCGCGAAGGCATCTCGGTGACCCGCGACGACGGCGAGGAGATCGATCTCGATGTGGACAGCGAAGCCACGCCGGGCCGCGAGCCGGAGATCGGCCATCTGCGCAGCGTGGTCGGCCTGGTCTGGCGTTCGGTCGTGGTCTGGCTGCTGCTGCTGGCCCTGCTGTCGCTGGCGCGTTTGCTGGGCTGATCGCTGCGCCGCAGAAGGCGAGCCCTGCCTGTCTTGCCAGGCAGCAGCCCGCCCTTCCTGATGCAGCCGGGTCGTTGTTTTGAGGAGGTCAGTACTTCTGCGCCTGGCTCAATTCATCGAACAGCTCGGCGTAGATGTAGTAGCGGTTGGCGCTGATGTCGTGGTCGGCATCCATTCCGGTTTCCTCGTCTTCCACGCGCGGCATGACGGCGCATCCCGGCTCGTGCAGGTGGGTGCAGTTGTAGAACTTGCATTCCTGCGCATGGGCGCCTATGTCGGGCATGCAGCGGGGCAGGTCCGTGGGCTCTATGTGGCGCAGGCCGAATTCCTGGAAGCCCGGTGAGTCGATCAGCGCCGTGGTGCGCTCTTCGTCCATCCAGTACCAGCTGGTCGTGGTGGTCGTGTGCTTGCCGGAGTTCAGCGCCTGCGAGATCTCGTTGGTGGCCGCGCGTGCGCCGGGCACCAGCAGGTTGATCAAGGTGCTTTTGCCCGAGCCGGACGGGCCCAGGACCAAGGTGGCCTTGCCCTTGAGGTGTTGCATCAGCAACTGCCGGTCGGCCTCGCCTTCGTTGGCCAGCGAAAGCGACAGCACCTCGTAGTGCGGCGTTTCCTGGCCCAGGTACATCTCGCGATAGGGCTTCAGGCGCTCCCAGGCATCGGCGAAGGGCTCGGCCAGGTCACGCTTGTTCAGGGCGATCAGGGGCTTGATGTGGGTGGCTTCGGCGGTGATGAGGGCACGGGCCAGCTGGCTTTCGGAGAACACCGGCTCGGCCGCGATCAGGATCAGCACCTGGTCGATGTTGGCCGCAAAGGATTTGGTGCGTATCTCGTCCTGGCGGTAGAACAGGTTGCGCCGTTCCAGCACCTTCTCTATGGTGCCTTCCTCGCCCTGGCCGGCGGGTGGCAATTGCCAGCGCACGCGGTCGCCGACCACGGTCTGGCTCTTCTTGCCGCGCGGATGGCAGATGTGGCGTGCGCCTTCTTCGGTCTCGACCACGCAGTGGCGGCCATGGCTGGAGACGACCAGGCCTTCTCGCAATGCGGAGCGCTCAGCCATGGGATGCCGGGGTGGGATTCATGGACGCTCCAGCAGCGCATCGATGCGCCGTGCGCACTCGATGTCGGTGGACGAGATGCCGTTCACGTCATGCGTGTTCAGGCGCACACCGCAACGGCCGTAGCTCACGGTCAGGTCGGGGTGGTGGTCCTGCTGGTGGGCGATCAGGGCCAGCGCGTTCACGAAGGCCATGGTCTCGTAGTAATTGGCAAAGGCGTAGCTCTTGGCGATGGCATCGCCATCGAGCTGCCACCCCGGCAGGGCCGCCAGTGCGGTGCGCAATTCGTCCGGCGTCAGCGCGCGGCGCTGCTGGGTGGACCAGTCCTGTTGTTGCAAGCGTTGTGTGCTCATGGTGGATGTGAAAGGGTCAGGTCGGAGAAGGCATGCGCGCCAGCCGGGCGAGGGCGGGCGGATGCGAGTAGTAAAAGCCCACGTACCAGGGATCGGGCGTGAGCGTTGAAGCATTGTCCTCGTACAGCTTGAGCAGTGCCGAGGCCAGATGGGCGCCGCTGGCCTGTTGCATGGCATAGGCATCGGCTTCGAACTCGTCGCGGCGCGACAGGGCCGAGAACAGCGGGGTGACAAAGAAGCTGAATACCGGCACGGCCAGCAGGAACAGCAGCAGTGCCACGGCCTCGTTGCCGGCGCCTATCCCGCCATGGCCCAGCGCAAGGTCCAGACCCGGGCGCACGCCCAGGCCCAGGTAGAACCACAGCTGCTGCGACAGCCAGCCCAGCAGGGCGAAGCCGGCCAGGCTGGCGGCGAACATCAGCAGCATGCGCTTGAGGATGTGGCGGTGCTTGAAGTGGCCCAGCTCGTGCGCGAGCACGGCCTCCACCTCGTCGGCGTCGAGCTGCTTGAGCAAGGTGTCGAAGAACACCACGCGCTTGGAATGGCCGAAGCCCGTGAAATAGGCATTGGCATGGGCCGAGCGGCGGCTGCCATCCATCACGAACAGGCCTTTGGCCGTGAAGCCGCAGCGCTGCATCAGCGCGCTCACGCGCTCCTTGAGCGTGCCTTCGGCCAGCGGTTCGAACTTGTTGAACAGCGGTGCGATGAAGGTCGGAAAGATCCACATCAGCAGCAGGTTGAACGCCGTCCACACGGCCCAGGCCCACAGCCACCACAGGTCGCCGGCCGAGCCCATGAGCCACAGGATCAGGGCCGCCAGGGGAAGGCCGATGGCCGCGCCCATGGCGGTGGACTTGATGGCATCGGTCAGCCACAGCCGCAGCGTCATCTGGTTGAATCCAAAGCGCTGCTCCAGCACAAAGGTCTGGTAGAGCGACAGCGGCAGCTCCACCAGCCCGGAGATCAGGGCAAAGCCGGCCAGCAGTGCCAGTTGCTGCCACAGGCCGGCGCCCATCAGTTCCAGCAGCCACTGGTTGAGCGCGTCGAGCCCGCCCAGCAGCGTCCATGCGAGCAGCACCACGGCGCCCAGCGTCATCTCGATCAGTGCGATGCGGGCCTTGGCCAGCGTGTAGTCGGCGGCCTTTTGATGGGCCGCGAGGCTGATGCGTTGCGCAAAGGCCTCAGGCACCTCGGCCCGATGGCGGGCCACATGGCGGACCTGGCGCGAGGCCAGCCAGGCGCGCAGCAGCCACTGGGCGAGCACGGCTGCGGCAAACAGCAGGGACAGCGTCGAGGAAAAATCGGGGTTGAAGGCCATGTGGCCGCAGTGTAGGCGACAATTTGGGCCATGTCCGAAGCCTCCGAAGCCGCCAGCGCTTGCATTCCCGTCCCCGCCGAACCCGGCACGTCCATCACCCTGGCCAAATCCGATCTCAACCTCGTCTGGCTCGACTGCGAGATGACCGGGCTGCAGCCCGATACCGATCGCATCATCGAGATCGCCGTGGTCGTCACCAGTCCGGACCTGGCCATTCGCATCGAAGGGCCGGTATTTGCCATCCATCAGGCAGATGCGCTGCTCGATGGCATGGATGCCTGGAACAAGGGCACGCATGGCAGGAGCGGCCTGATCGATCGCGTCAAGGCATCGACCACCAGCGAGGCCGATGCGGAGGCTGCGCTGATCAAGTTCCTCTCGCAGTACGTTCCCAAGGCCAAGGCCCCGCTGTGCGGCAACAGCATCGGGCAGGACAGGCGCTTCATGGAACGCTACATGCCCAAGCTCAACAACTTCTTCCACTACCGCAATGTCGATGTCAGCACCCTCAAGGAATTGGCCAGGCGCTGGAAGCCCGACGCCTACGCCTCCTTCAAGAAGGCCCAGCGCCACACCGCATTGGCCGATGTGCACGAGTCCATCGATGAGCTGGCGCACTATCGCGCGCGCCTGCTGAACGTCTGAATCTGGCGGCCCCGGCCATTTTTTATGACAGGGGCTTGCGGGAAAACCCGGGGAGTGCGACAATCTACAGCTTGCCCCCATCAACAAGGGGCAATTTGCACATCTCCATCACACAAGGGCCCCTGCGCTGTGTGTCTGTGGTCGGTGTCCATAGACCACCATGAAGGCTTTCATGGATGGCGGGACCACCGGTTTCGGACCAGCCGAAAATGCCCATCCGCCCTTTTGCGAAGGGCCGGTTAAGTCTGACGGTGGATGTTGACCCAACCGTCGAGAAAAGCGTGCCAGATCGCTGACTGCGCGTGCTTTTCGTTAGAGCCATTCATGAACGATATCTCTCAAGAGCAGGGCATCATTGCCGCTGCCGATTCCTCTTTTGCTTCCGCCGCTGAAGCATCTTCCGTGCTGAACGCCGCCGTTGCCAGCGCCGAGCAGGCCGCCGAATCCCTGGCCGCCGCCGAAGTCGTGGAAATCGCCGAAGGCGCCGAGGCTGTTGAAGCAGCCCCCGAACTGCCCAATGCCTTCATCGAGCTGGGCCTGGCTGAAGAACTGGTCCGTGCCGTTGCCGATCTGGGCTACACCCAGCCCACGGCCGTGCAGGCGCAAGCCATTCCCCTGGCCATGGGCAGTGATGACCAGGCCTTCATCGACCTGATGGTGTCCAGCCAGACCGGCTCGGGCAAGACCGCTGCCTTCCTGCTGCCCGTGCTGCACACGCTGATCCAGCAAAAGGCTGACGAAGAAGCCGCCATCCGCGCCGAATATGACCGCCAGTGCGCCGAAGCAACGGCCAGCGGCCAGCCCACGCCCAAGCGCAACAAGCGCAAGGACCCCACGAATCCCCGCAACTTCAAGGCAGCCGTTCCCGGCGCCCTGATCCTGTGCCCCACGCGCGAGCTGGCACAGCAGGTGGCGCATGACGCCATCGAGCTGGTCAAGCACTGCCGCGGCATCCGCATCGCCAACGTGGTGGGCGGCATGCCCTACCAGCTGCAGATCGCCAAGCTGCAGAACGCCAACCTCGTGGTGGCCACTCCCGGCCGTCTGCTGGACCTGCAGCGCTCGATGCAGATCAAGCTCGACCAGGTTCAGTTCCTGGTGGTGGACGAAGCCGACCGCATGCTGGACCTGGGCTTCTCGGACGATCTGGCCGAAGTCAACGACCTGACGGCACAGCGCAAGCAGACCATGATGTTCAGCGCCACCTTCGCGCCCCGCATCCAGCAACTGGCCATGCGCGTGATGCATGACGGCGGCTCCGGCGTGAAGAAGGTCACCATCGACACGCCCCAGGAAAAGCACGCCAGCATCAAGCAAGTGCTGTTCTGGGCCGACAACTCCCAGCACAAGCGCAAGCTGCTGGACCACTGGCTGCGCGACACCACGATCAACCAGGCAATCGTTTTCGCATCGACCCAGGTCGAGTGCGACGGCCTGGCCAATGACCTGCAGCAAGACGGCTTCTCCGCCGTGGCACTGCACGGCGCCCTGAGCCAGGGCCTGCGCAACCGCCGCCTGATGGCGCTGCGCAGCGGTCAGGTGCAGGTGCTGGTGGCTACCGATGTGGCCGCACGCGGCATCGACGTGCCCACCATCACCCACGTCTTCAACTACGGCCTGCCCATGAAGGCCGAGGACTACACCCACCGTATCGGCCGCACGGGCCGTGCCGGTCGCGAAGGTGTGGCCGTCACGTTCGCGGAATTCCGTGACCGTCGTCGCATTTTCGATATCGAGGCCTACAGCCGCCAGCAATTCAAGGCCGAAGTGATTCCTGGCCTGGAGCCTGCACAGCGCGCACCCAGCAGCAACGAAGGCCGTGGCGGCCGTCGTGGCGGCGGTGGTTTTGAAAGCCGTGGCGGCGATCGCCGCGGTGCCGGCGGCGGTGGCCGTGGCGGTTTCGGTGGTGATCGTGGCTTTGGCGGCGATCGCGAGCGCAGCTTCGGTGATCGCGGTGGCGATCGTGGCTTCGGCGCACGCCGTGATTCCGAAGGCTATGGCCGCAAGGCTGGCTTCGGTGGCTTCGGCGGTGGCCAGCGCGAAGGCGGCTTCGGCCAGGGCCAAGGTCAGCGTGAAGGCGGCTATAGCCAGGCTCCGCGTGAAGGCGGCTACAGCCAGGCCCCGCGCGAAGGCGGCTTTGGCCGTGGCGGTGAAGGCCGTGGCTTCAGCGGCGACCGTGGTGCTCCGCGTGGCGGCGATCGCCGTGACGGCGCTCCCCGCGAAGGCGGCTTCCGTGGTGCATCCGGCGAGTCGCGCGGCTTTGGCGGTGGCGAATCCCGTGGCGGCTTCGGCGGCGGCGAGCGCCGTCCTGCCTTCGGCAAGAGTGCTCCCAAGCCTTACTCGCCCCAGGGCGGTGATCGCAAGCGCGTTGTGCGCTGATCGATCTCGGCATTGCATGCAGACCGGCCCTTCGGGGCCGGTTTTTTTTCGGCCATCTGCGTCCTCGCGTGGTGCGGCCTGTCCTTGATGGTGCAGAACCTGCTGTCTGGCGGGCTCTGTGACTGCCATAATCGCGGCGCGGAGGTGCCCTGTGGAGTCTTTGATCGCGTCCAGTGTGGATTTTGAACACATGTTCGAACTGGCCCCCGTCTCGCTATGGCTGGAGGACTACAGCGCGCTCAAGCGGCTGCTCGACCAGTGGCGTGCACAAGGCGTGACCGATCTGCAGGCGTATTTTCTGGCCCACCCTCAGGCGCTGCAGCAGTGCAGCGCGGCGCTCAAGGTGGTGCGCGTCAACCAGCGCACGCTGGACCTGTTCGGCGCCAGTGATCAGCAGACCTTTCTTGCCAGCCTGGGCCAGGTGTTCCGCGATGACATGCACGCGGGCCTGGCCTGCGAGCTGGAGGATCTGTGGCAGGGCTCTCTGAGCTTTGCCAACCGCACCGCCAACTACACGCTGGACGGGCGGCGGCTCGATGTGCAGATCCGTGGCCGCATCCTGCCCGGTCATGAAGCGCTTTGGGACTGCGTGCTGGTGTCGCTGGAAGACGTGACGGCCGAGATGCGCAGCGCGCGCCAGCTGCACCGCAGCGAACAGTACTCGCGCGACCTGTTCGAGTACTCGCCCGTGTCGCTGTGGGTCGAGGATTTCAGCGCCATCAAGCGCCTGCTCGACGATGTGCGCGCCCAGGGCATCAGCGACTTCGCCACCTTCCTCAAGGTGCACCCGGAATTCGTCTCGCGCTGCATGCAGGAGATTCGCGTCGTGGACGTGAACCGCCAGACGCTGCGCATGTTCGGCGCCACCGACAAGCTGCAACTGCTGAGCCGGCTGGGCCGCATCTTCCGTGACGAGATGATCGACTCCTTTGCCGATCAGTTGCAGGACCTTTGGAGTGGCAAGCTCGTGCAGCACCGCGAAGTGGTGAACTACGCCCTGTCAGGCGACGCTCTGCACATCCACATGCAGCTGGCCGTGCTCGATGGCCATGCCGATGACTGGGGGCTGGTGCTGCTGTCGCTGGTGGACATCACGGCGCGCAAGAAGGCCGAGGCCTACCTCGAATACCTGGGCAAGCACGATGTGCTGACCCAGTTGCGCAATCGCGCCTTCTATATCGAGGAACTCAATCGCCTGGCACGCAAGGGGCCCTGGCCGCTGGCGGTGATTGCCATCGACATGAATGGCCTCAAGGAGGCCAATGACGAGCATGGCCATGCCGCAGGCGACGACATGCTGCGCCGCGTGGGCGAAGTGCTGACCAAGGCCGTGGATGCGCCTGCCTGCGCGGCGCGCATAGGCGGCGACGAATTCATGGTGCTTTTGCCGGCTTCGGACGAGCGCGGCGCCGAGGCGGTCAAGGAGCGCATCCTCTCGCTGCTGGAGCTCAACAACCAGTTCTATCCGGGCCAGGCGGTCAGCCTGTCCATGGGCGTGGCCTGCTGCGATTCGGGCAGCCAGGTCGAGGCCACCGTCTCGCGCGCCGACCAGGCCATGTATGCCGAAAAGGCGCGCTACTACAAGGAAAGAATGCTGGACCGCCGCGCGGGCCGCGCTTAGCGGTCTTGCGCCGCAGTGCCTGTCACGCCTCCGAGGCGTGCCGCCCGATTTCGGGCCAGCGGTGGTGCAGGTAGATCCAGGACGCCAGCCCGATCAGCATCATGCTGATCGAGCCCAGGGCCAGCAGTACGGTCGAATGCATCACCAGCGGTGCAATCATGCCGGCCACGATGCCGTTGGCCGTGGAGCCGACCACGGCCTGCAGCGATGAGGCCAGGCCGCGCCGCTCCGGGTGGATGTCCAGCACCAGCAGCGTGACCACGGGCACCATCATGGCCCAGCCGAAGGCGAACACCCCCACGGGAATCAGCGCCCAGCTCACGTGGGCGGGCCAGATCAGGTTGGCGACCAGGTTGATGATGGACACGACGAACATGATCAGAAAGCCATGGCGGATCTGGTGCTTGGGCGGAATGCGCCCGGCCAGACGGCCGCTCACCCATGCGCCACCCATGATTCCCGAGATCGAGATCACGAAGAACCAGAAGAACTGCTGCGGCTGCAGGTGCAGCAGGTCGCCCAGGAAGGCGGGCGCCGACAGCACATACAGAAACATGCCGTTGAACGGCACGCCGCTGGCAAAGGCCAGCAGCACAAAGCGCGGATCGCTGCACAGCTCCTTGTAGCCGTGCATCAGAGGCTTGAAGCGGAAGGGCTGGCGTTGCGCCTGTGGCAGGGATTCCGGCAGGAATCGCCAGTTGATGCCCCACAGCAGCACGCCCACCAGGGTCAGGAACCAGAACACTGCCGCCCAGCCCAGGTGTATGAACAGCCAGCCGCCCATCACAGGGGCCAGGGCTGGCGCGATGCCAAAGAAGATGGTGATCTGCGCCATCACGCGCTGGGCCTGGGCGGGTGGAAACAGGTCGCGCACCACGGCGCGCGACACCACGATGCCGGCACCCGTGGACAGGCCCTGCAACGCGCGAAACAGCACCAGCTGCGTGATGTTCTGCGACAGCGCACAGCCCGCCGATGCCAGCGTGAATACGGCAAGCCCCCACAGCACCACGGGCCGGCGGCCAAAGCTGTCGGCCATGGCGCCGTGGAAAAGGTTCATGAAGGCAAAGCCGAACAGATAGGCCGACAGCGTCTGCTGCATCTGCAGCGGCGTGGCGTTCAGGGCCTGGGCGATGCCGGAGAAGGCGGGGATGTAGGTATCGATCGAGAACGGCCCCAGCATGCCCAGGATGGCAAGCAGGACGGCCAGGGCCCAGCGCGGGCCCTGCCAGAGCGGGGAAACATTTTGTGGCATGCAGGCTAGGCGGTTGTGCGCTGCGGGAGACCGCAGGCGCAGAAAAAGGCCGCGCGCCCTTGCGCCTGCGGCAGGGTGACACTGTAGCGGCTTGGCTGGAATCCGGTGTGACGGATGGCTTGGCGAATGACCTGGGCGATGGAATGGATCGATAGTTTGTATCTAAATGATGTAAATATCGATAGAATTTATCTTTTGCGCCAGCATGCACAGGTCCGCCGTGGGGTGGATGGCATGGTTCTGGGCGCTTTCGCCAAGGATCTTTCATGACTGTTTCTCGCCGCACGTTGATATCGGGTCTGGCCCCGGCTGCGTTGCAACTGACCGCCGGCGCTGCCTGGTCCAAGGGCCGCCGACTGCAGCTCTCGGCGGCCTATGGCGATGGCATCTTCCACACGCAGAACCTGCGCAACTTCGCGGCGCGCGTGGGGGCCGATACCCAGCAGGCGCTGGAGATCGATGTGGTGTCCAACTCTGCGCTCAAGCCCATGGCGCAGGTGCTTCCTGCGCTCAAGCGCAATGAAATCCAGTTCGGCGAAGTTCTCATGTCGTCCTATGTGGATATCCATCCGCTGCTGGCCATGGACTCGCTGCCTTTCATCGTGCGTGGCTTTGACGAGGCTGCGCACCTGTGGCAACTGACCCGCCCCGTGCTGCAGGAGTTTTTGCTGGCTCAGCAGGGTGTGCGCCTGCTGTTTGCCGTGCCTTGGCCGGCGCAGGGCCTGTTCTGCCGGCGCCCGGTCAACAGCATCGTGGATCTCAGGGGGCTCAGGCTGCGTGTGCAAAGCGATGCGACCAAGCGGCTGGCGGAACTCTGGGGAGCGCAGCCGGTGGTGCTCGCGGCCGGTGATCTTGGCATGGTGCTGGAGCAGGGAGGTATTGACGCCATGGTTTCATCCAGTGCCACCGGCGTCGACAGCCAGGCTTGGAAGACCATGAAGGTGTTTCTGGACATCAAGGCCTGGATTCCCAAGAACATGTTGTGCGTCAGCGAACTTGCCTGGAAGGGCTTTGCCGAGCCGGAACGCCAGGCCATCAGCCGCGCCGCCGCGCTGGCCGAGAAAGAAGGCTGGGCGCTGGCCCAGCAGGCCGATGAGCTGGGCAAGAAGGTTCTTGTCGACAACAAGATGTCCGTCACCGCGCCATCGGCGGACCTGCGCCGCATGCTGGATTTGATGGGGGAGCGCTTTGGCCGGGAGTGGGTGGCAAAGGCTGGCAGCAGCAATATGTCTGTGCTGATGGAATACAACAAGAAAAGGCACTGAGCGCTGTCGCGCCAAGTGCCTTGTTCTGGGTGTTGGTGGTGGGCCCTGAGTGATTCGAACACTCGACCAACGGATTAAGAGTCCGCT
>NZ_JACVUR010000109.1:0-334 GCF_016516495.1 Delftia sp. S65 | reverse complement strand
CGCGTAGTTGAAGGGCGTGCCCACAGCCAGGCTACCCGGGTTGGCCTTGGTGACCGTCAGCGCAGGAGTACCAGGGGTCACCGGCGTGGAAGGCGTGGAAGCGCAGTCTGTCGTACACCCTGCCGTCGGATTGACCGGGCTGATGCCGCCCGATGGATCGTAGGAGGCCGTGTTCGTGCTCGAGCCCACAGCCGTCGGCACTGCCGGCAGATTGAAGCTGGTGTTGCTGCCAGCTGCGACCGAAGCCGTGAAGTTCACCGTACACGTCAGCACGGAGCTGCCGTTACCCGCAAACGGGAAGGTGTTGGGCGTGCAGGTCGCACTGGCCACGTTC
>NZ_JACVUR010000108.1:0-347 GCF_016516495.1 Delftia sp. S65 | reverse complement strand
TGCTGGTGCAGCATGTGGTGGAAAAGAATGCCTTCCTGCAGCGGTGCCAGCGGGTAGATGTCCTGGATGTTGGCTGCACCACCGGGCACGGCTGCGGCGATCCGTGCAATCTCCTGGGCGTCCAGCGCCACCAGGGTCAGCATGGCCGGGGTGATGGCCGTGCAGTCTTCGGGAATGCCGTTGGGCGGCACCTGCACCTCGGGTCGAGCATCGGCCTGTTCGCCACCAAGGGCCTGCGCAAAGTCGGCCAGCCTGGGCTGAAGGAACAGGCTGCGCACCTGGGCCGCCAGCCCCCTGGCGCGCATGCGTTCGAGCAGCTTCAGGGCCAGCAACGAATGACCACCCAG
>NZ_JACVUR010000107.1:0-352 GCF_016516495.1 Delftia sp. S65 | reverse complement strand
TGCCAGTGCCTTCGGTCCCGCCACCAGCGTGACCATCAAGGATCTGGTGCCCGCAGGCATCAGCATCACGGGAGTGCCGACCGGCGCAAACGTGGCCAGCGCGACCTGCACACCCAACACCTTCCCGTTTGCGGGTAACGGCAGTTCCGTCCTGACGTGTACGGTGAGCTTCACCACGCCTGTGGCGGCTGGCAGTAACAGCAGCTTCAACCTGCCGGCTGTGCCGACGGCTGTGGGTTCGAGCACGAACACGGCCTCCTACGATCCGTCCGGCGGCATCAGCCCAGTCAATCCGACGGCCGGTTGCACGACGAACTGCGCATCGACGCCTTCCACGCCGGTGACGCCTGGT
>NZ_JACVUR010000106.1:0-408 GCF_016516495.1 Delftia sp. S65 | reverse complement strand
CGTGCACAACAACCGCACGGAGCGGGTGGACCACAACGAGAAGATCAGCATCGGCGACAACCGCAATGAGGATGTCGGCATCGACGAGACCATCTCCATCGGCAAGAACCGCAGCAAGACCGTTGGCAAGACCGAGACCGACAAGATAGGCCAGAACTGGCACGTCACGGTGGGCCTGCTCAAGACCCAGACCATAGGCATGGCCTACATGCAGAACGTGGGTGTGATGAAGATGATGAACATCGGCGTCAACTACATGGAGAACATCGGCGTGGCCATGCAGACCACGGTGGGCATGAGCCAGAACCTCACCGTGGGGCAGGAGCGCCAGGTCAAGGTCGGCAGCAAGCAAAGCACGGAAGTGGGCTCGCAGTACTCGCTGACCGTGGGCGGTGGTGGCGGTGGTGG
>NZ_JACVUR010000105.1:0-417 GCF_016516495.1 Delftia sp. S65 | reverse complement strand
CGGCACCAACTACGTCCCGTTCGACATGCCGGCCATCGTGCATGCGGGCGAGCGCATCGTGCCTGCGGCCGACAACCGCCGGCTGATGGCTGCGCTCGACGGTGCTGGCGGCCCTGCAGGCGGGGCGGTGCTGGAGGTGCTGCAGGCCGTGCGCCAAGGGATCGATGCCCTGCGCGAAGCGGCCGAGGCGACCGCAGGACACACGAGCGTGCTGCCCGACTACACGGACCAACGCGACCGCGTGAGCGGCGGCGGAAATGCGGACTACGTGGTGATTGCCAATGTGGAAGAGGTGGCCGAAGAGCTGGCGAAGGTAATGGAGAAAGGAACGGCATGAACATACTTTTGCCCATCACGATCACGGATGCCATGATTGCGGCCGGGACCACCATCCCGGCCGTCGATGCGGGCATGGGG
>NZ_JACVUR010000104.1:0-451 GCF_016516495.1 Delftia sp. S65 | reverse complement strand
TTCCCAAGCACCGGCTTGCGTGGAGATGTCCACCTTGTCTATGCCCTTGCCGGCAGCTGTCGTGATGGCCGTCAGATTCGTCGCCGCAGCCGTGCCGACCGTGATGGATGCTGTGGTGCCTGTAGTGCCCGTTGGAGCGGCAGTAGCGCGCAGATCGATCGTCGTGCCGTCCTCGCTGAGGAAGGCCGTCACGCCGGTGTCAGCGGTCTTGGCATTGATGGCGGCAATGGTGCGGCCCGTCAGCTCCGTCTGCGTTGCGTTGGGATCGGCCTCAATCGTGGCCACGGCCGAAGCGGTAGCTCCCTGGATGGTGATACTCACCGAAGCCGAAGTAACGGCTGCGGGCGTCACGGAAGTGCCGCTGATCGAACCCGTGCTGTAGGCAGAGTTACCCAGGTCAGCCACCTTCATGTTGGCCAGCGCGCCCACCGTGATGTTGTCGCCCGCATTC
>NZ_JACVUR010000103.1:0-472 GCF_016516495.1 Delftia sp. S65 | reverse complement strand
CAGCGTGGGCTCGTTGGGCAACGTGAAGGTCGACAGCCTGGGCAACTCCTCGTACAGCGTGGGCTCGATCAGCAGTTCCGCCGTGACGCAGGCGTCGGTGACGTCCGCCTCGGTGAGCCTCACGATCCAAGGTGCCACTGCCTCTGCCGTGGCCACGATCGAGAAAGACGCCAATGCGACGCAGACCGAGGTGACCGGTCGCACCATTGAAGCCATCAATGCCAAGACCGCTGATACCGGCGTGACTGCCTTCCTCAGCGAAGACGGCACCACGATTGAACTTCGCGCCACGGCAGCGCCTACGGGCACGACGGGCACGACGGCTTCGGTTGCGGTCGGCACTAATGCTGCAACGAGTCTGACGGCTATTACGGCCGCTGAGGGAAAAGGCATCGACAAGGTGGATGTCTCCACCCAGTCTGGCGCATGGGAAGCCATGCAGCGTATCGACAACGCCATCGACAAGGTGAAC
>NZ_JACVUR010000102.1:0-475 GCF_016516495.1 Delftia sp. S65 | reverse complement strand
CAACGCCGCGCAGCAAAGCAGCAGCCACTACCGCTGGGACGAAGGCGGGCGATTGGTCGAACGGCAGTTGCCCGCCACACCCCATGCGCCCGCACAAACCCACCGCTACGAATGGGATGCGGCCGGGCGCCTCACGGCGGCCAGCGTCTGGCAACACAGCACCGCAGACAACGGCAACGGCCTCATCGCCCAACTGCAAAGCCGCATAGCACTGGAGCGCGATGCTCTGGGCCGCATCACCGCAGAAGTGCAGCAGCTGTACCGGCCCGGCAAGAACGGCAATGGCAACGGGAACGGGGTCGCAGACCAGATCGAATACGAACACCGCATCGCCCACACGCTGGACCGCCTGGGCGCACGCCAGCACAGCCAGCTGCAAGGCCTGGGAGAGATCGCCTGGCTCACCTACGGCTCAGGCCATGTACACGGACTGCAGCTCAACGGAGCCAGCCTCATCGACTTCGAGCGCGACAAC
>NZ_JACVUR010000101.1:0-558 GCF_016516495.1 Delftia sp. S65 | reverse complement strand
GTGGTGGCGGTGGTGGTGGCGCGGGAGGCGGAGCCGGTGGCGGCATGGCCATGAACATCACGGCGCCCGGTGGTGGCGGCGGCAGCGGTGGAGGCGGAGGCGGAGGTGGCAAGGCCTCCCAGCTCACCATGGATGGGCAAAGCATCCAGCTCAACGCCGCCAAGATCCGGCTCGAAGCCCAGCAGGAAATCCTGCTGACCTGCGGCGAAAGCACCATCCGCATCACGCCCGGCGACATCCAGATTCTCTCGCCCACGGACCGGCTCAACTGCTGAGGCCCGCATGTCCTGCAGCCCCTGCATTCCCCGCATCCGCCGTCCCGTTCTCTCTCATCTCTCCAGGAGCAGCCTCGCATGAGTGGCCAACCCGCAGCCCGTATCACCGACAGCGTCGTCAAGGGCAAGATCGTCACCGGCTCGCTCACCGTGCTCATCGGCAGCCAGGGCGGACTGGCCTGCTCCGTCTGCCCGGACGGCATCACCGTCGGATCCCCTGTGAACCCCCAGCTGGGCGCCAAGGTCCTGTTGGGCGCACAAGACCTGGACTTCGCCCTGCCCT
>NZ_JACVUR010000100.1:0-559 GCF_016516495.1 Delftia sp. S65 | reverse complement strand
CCTGGCGCCGGCCCGTGAGGCGCACGCCCACGATCTCGGGCAGGCGCATCCAGCAGGCGCGGCCCAGCATGACGTTCTCGGCCTCAAGGCCCCCCACGCCCACGGCGATCACGCCCAAGGCATCGACATGGGGCGTGTGCGAGTCGGTGCCAACACAGGTGTCCGGGAAGGCCAGGCCATCCTGCACGGTCACCACGGGGGACATTTTTTCCAGATTGATCTGGTGCATGATCCCGTTCCCCGCGGGGATCACATCCACGTTGGCGAAGGCCTTCTTCGTCCACTCGATGAAGTGGAAGCGGTCCTCGTTGCGGCGGTCCTCGATGGCGCGGTTCTTCGCAAAGGCATCGGGATCGAAGCCGCCGCACTCCACGGCCAGCGAGTGGTCCACGATGAGCTGCACGGGAACGACGGGGTTGACCTGGGCGGGGTCGCCGCCTTCGGCCGCAATGGCGTCGCGCAGGCCGGCCAGGTCCACCAGGGCCGTCTGGCCCAGGATGTCGTGGCAGACCACGCGCACGGGGTACCAGGGAAAGTCGATGTCGCGGCGGCGCTCGAT